>CAZUPS010000005.1:0-121037 GCA_964621915.1 uncultured Desulfocapsa sp.
TCCACTTTTTTTGCAAAACTTATTTCAAAAGTACGCTTCAGTCGGATGAACCTAATTTTCATTATCAACCCACCTTGAGGAGACACCATGGCTGACAAAATTTTTCGCGTAAATATGACAGATCTTTCCACTTCTATTGAAGATGTTCCAGCAGACTGGGCTGGACATGGAGGTCGTGGGCTCACATCCAATATCGTTGCTACTGAAGTTCCCCCTACCTGTCACCCTCTTGGACCCAATAATAAACTGATTTTTGCTCCAGGCACGTTATCCGGTACAGCCGCTTCCAACTCCGGCCGTATTTCAGCAGGAGCCAAAAGCCCGCTCACCGGAACGATCAAGGAATCAAATTCAGGTGGTACATCGGCCCAAAGGCTTGCCAAAATGGGCTGCAAAGCGCTCATCATTGAAGGACAACCAAAAGATGACAGCTGGTATTCCCTTAGCCTTACTCCTGAAGGTGTGACAATCACCAAAGAAGAAGAGCTGATCGGCAAAGGCAACTTTTCCGTCGTGGAAAGTGTTGAGAAACGATTCACCGATAAAATTGGTATTCTTTCCATCGGCCAGGCCGGTGAGATGCAAATGACCGGAGCCAATATCTCAGTAAAAGATCCTGACAGCCATGTTCGCTCTCTTGGACGCGGTGGTCTCGGAGCTGTTATGGGCTCTAAAAAGATTAAATTTATTGCACTTGACGCTCAAGATGGCAAAGTTGAGATTGCTGACCTGGATGCCTTCAGAGCAGCCAATAAAGCATTCACCAAAGCCTTGGTTGACCACCCTGTAAGCCAGGCACTCGGGACCTATGGATCAAACGTCCTGGTCAATATCATTAATGAAGCAGGTGGACTTCCCACCAAAAACTTCAGCCAGGGACAGTTTGAGGGACATGAGCAGATCTCCGGTGAGACCATGCATGACCTCATTGTGGAACGCGGTGGTAAGCCAAAACATGGTTGTCATTCCGGTTGCGTTATTCAATGTTCTCAGATTTACAACGATATCAAAGGAAACTACAAGACATCCGGTATGGAGTACGAATCTATCTGGGCCATGGGTGCCGACTGTACCATCGATAATCTCGATCAGATTGCTGAAATGGATTCCATTATGGATGATATCGGTATTGATACCATTGAAACCGCCGTGGCCTTTGGTGTAGCCATGGAGGCAAAGGTACTGGATTTTGGCGATGCCGTGGAAATGACCCGTATCCTGAGAGAAGAGATCGCCAAAGGTACCGCCCTTGGTCGTGTTATCGGAAACGGTGCAGGAAGCGTTGGCAGAACATATGGTATAACCCGGGTTCCTGTTGTTAAGAATCAGGCGATCCCCGCCTACGATCCCCGCTCCATTAAGGGTATCGGTATTACCTATGCCACCTCCACTCAAGGGGCGGATCACACCATGGGCTATACCATTGCCACAGAAATCCTGGGCGTTGGCGGAACTGCCGATCCTCTCTCTAAAGAGGGAATGGTGGAACTTTCAAGAGGTCTGCAGATTGCAACCGCAGCCATCGATTCCACTGGCATGTGTCTCTTTATTGCCTTTGCAGCACTCGATGACGAGACCTGTCTGCCAGCACTTATAGATATGATCAATGCTCGTTTTGGGATCACCCTCGTGGCCGCCGATGTGACTAATCTTGGTATGTCCATTTTAAAAACCGAGCATGCCTTTAATATGGCTGCTGGTTTCACTAATCTGGATGACAGACTTCCTGAGTTCTTTGAAACGGAGCCTGTTGCACCACATAATGCGGTATGGGATTTCACCGGTGAAGAAATCGATACCTTCTGGAATTTCTAGGATTTTCGTATGCAGGTACAGGTAAAGCTCTTTGCCTTTTTTAGAGAAGGCCGTTTTATTAAAGAAGACAGGGAGCTTCCCGAAGGCACCACAGCTGGAACTATTGTTGATGAGCTGGGGATTGATCGGGAGGAGGTCGGGGTACTAATGATCAACTCCCGTCACTGCAAGTTTGAAACAGTGCTCCAGGAAGGTGATATTTACGCCATATTTCCGGTTATTGGCGGTGGCTGAACCACAACAAGCCATCCTCTCTGCCCTTCGTAAAGAGGTACAGGGAGACACGATCTCCCTGGCTGTGGCTCAAGGCATAGCCAACCAGTTAAACTGTTCTCTACGCTCCGTTGAAACCATGGCGCTGGAGCTAGGATTTACCCCCCAGCGTCATATACGAAACGGCCTCTCCTGCAATGAGCAGCTGAGCCTTATGGAAAGCACCGTTGCCATTATTGGCTGCGGCGGACTTGGCGGCAGATGCGCAGAACTCCTGGCACGGCTAGGCGTTGGTCATCTTATTATTACGGACCCGGACAGCTTTTCAGAATCCAATCTCAACCGTCAGATCTTCTGCAGCACTCAGAATCTGCAATGCAACAAGGTTGATGTCCTGGCACGGGAGCTTCCTCTGATACACCCCGCCTTACAGATCAGTCCCCATTGCAAGTGCTTTGATAAGAATTCAGTAGAAAACAGTGCTGTGGTTGTGGACGCTCTTGATTCCGGTGAAGCCAGGAAAAGGCTCTCAACACTCTGCAGCAGCAAGGCTATCCCTCTGGTTCATGCTGCCGTAAACAGTTGGTATGGCAAGGTCGGTATAGATAAACAGAGAACGGGCCCCCTGATAGAGGACCATTATTCACAGAATAAAGAATTAAAAAAAGCACCTACTGTACTTCCCATGACCGTTGCTCTTGTGGCGGCGCTCCAGGTAGCTGAGGTCTGCAAACTGATCCTCAACTGCGGCTCTTCCCTGGACCAGGGCTGGCTGCAGACTGATCTTCTTGATAACGAATACATACCCATTCACCTCAAAGACTAACTGATATGAACCAGACACTTCTCACTCACTGGCTTGTTTCAATTGGGCTGGACAACAACATTGCCGAGTTTGTAGCCATCGCCATTGTTGTCTTGGGAATCCTTATCCTTGCCCTGCTCGCCACCTATATCGTACGCCGTAAGATGCTTCCCATTGTGGTCACCATCCTTCACGGAAACAGCTACCACTGGGATGACGCCCTGATCAAATCTGGCTTTTTCCAAAAATTGAGCTGGTTTACTCCCATCCTGGTGATCTCTGCGTCCAAGGAACTCTACCTGAGAAACGATTCTACTTTTTCTGAAATTCTGTCACGCCTCCTCCTCATCGGGGTTATCATCGTCACCACCATGACCTTTAACTCCCTGCTCAGTTCCATCAGCTCTTTTTTCCCCGATCTGTCCAGACGCCATCGCGGCACCATCCGGGGATACACCGACATCGCGCGTATCATCACCATGCTGTTCTGTGGTATCTTTCTGGTGGCCATCATCACCAACCGTTCACCCTGGGGACTCCTTAGCCTCCTCGGTGGGCTTACCGCCATCATCATGCTGCTCTTCAAGGATATTCTGCTCGGATTTGTAGCCAACATCCAACTCTCTACCACGGATATGGTGCAGGTGGGAGACTGGATTGAGATGCCCCAGTACGGCGCAGACGGTGATGTCATCGATATCTCCATCCACTGCGTCCGAGTCCAGAACTGGGACAAGACCATCACCTCCATCCCCACCTACGGACTTATCTCCAATTCATTTAAGAACTGGCGAGGCATGAGCGAATCCGGTGGAAGACGCATCAAACGGGCCATTAATATTGATATGGGCAGTATCCATTTTGTGTCCGACACAGAGATCAAAGAGCTGTCAAAAATCAGTCTATTAGAGAAATACATCGTCCCCAGACAAGAGGAGATAGAAGCCTACAACAAGCGGCATAACACGGAGAGTGGCTCCGTGGTCAATGGTCGCAGCCAGACAAACATTGGAATATTTAGGGCTTACACCCAGCAATACCTTCACCAGCACCCGCAGATCCACAGCAATATGACCTTTCTGGTCCGGCAATTAGCTCCCACTGAGATGGGACTGCCGCTGGAGATTTACGTTTTCAGCAAGGATCAGGCCTGGGCAAATTATGAGGCGATCCAGGCAGATATATTTGACCATCTACTGGCTTCCCTGCCTCATTTTGGACTGCGTATTTTTCAAACCCCAAGCGGTTTTGATTTTCGTACCGCTCTTAGCGGGGACACCAATCAACCCAACAAAAAACAATCTTTTCCTTAACCACATGAATCTATTCGGTTATTTATTCAAGCGTGTGCTACTCCAGCCGCTTACTGAAACGAAGCGTACTGACGATAAGAAAAATCGCGGAAAAAGCCAATAAAAACAGAAGATCAGCACTCATGGTGTTCAATGGTTGCCCGCGCAGCATGATGCCGCGAACGATTCGTATAAAATGTGTTAATGGTAGTACTTCGGCGATATTCTGGGCAAATTTGGGCATGGCCACAAACGGAAACATAAAGCCTGAGAGCAACAGCGAAGGAAGAAACACGAAGATAAACATCTGTATGGCGGCCATCTGGTTTTGAGCCATAGTTGATATCAAAAGCCCAAGTGTAAGGTTTGCCAGGATGAAAATGAGACAAGCGGTGAACAGTGACAGCAGGCTTCCAGCTATCGGTACCCGAAACAGCACGACCCCCAGAGTGAGAATGATAGATACCTGGATAAGTCCAATGATAATATAGGGGATTATTTTCCCTACCATCAACTCAAAATTTCGTATTGGTGTCGCCACCAGTAACTCCATATTGCCACGCTCTCGTTCCCGGACAATAGATACAGAAGTAAACATAATCATGGTCATTGTCAGGATAACACCGAGCAATCCAGGAACAATCGATATCGCAGAACGTTTTTCCGGGTTATAAAATAATCGGGTGGCCAGGGACTCGGTTTGTGAACTGTTGCCTATTACATTTCCTGGTTGAAACGGAAATCGTCCAAGGGATGACACTGCGGAACCCAGGACCGTATCGGATCCATCAATCAACAATTGGGCATACGATTCATCGCCAAGATAATAACGGCGCTCCGCGTCACGTGGGATGTAAAGACCAGCGGCGACTTTACCGTCACGGATCATGCGTTCCAGCTCTGCAGGGGTGTAGGCCATCGCTTTGAAGTCCAGCACCTGAGTGGCCTGTACATCCATCACCAGCTGGCGAGAAAAACTATTGTTTAAATCATCCACCACAGCTGCCGGTACATGACGAACATCGGTATTGATTGTGTACCCAAACAATACCAGTTGAATAAGCGGGATCATCACCACCATGCCAAACGTCAGGCGGTCACGCACGAGTTGAAGAATTTCTTTCTGGCATACCGATAGTGTCCGGATGATGGATGGCGTCATCGTCTTATCTCCACAGTTCTCAGCCTACCGATTCATTGTCTCGTGTAGCCATAACAAAGACATCTTCAATATTCGGCTCGGTCGACTTTATTAACGTGTCACCAAACGAAGACAACTGTTCAGTCAACCACTGTTCGGGCTGTGGCAAAGTGGTATCCAGCAAAACGCGAAGGTGAACGCCCACCTGGGTAGCTGAAAGTACCGGCTGCAGTTTATTTACCTGCTCCTTGATGGCCGGGATGTGGGAGCCGCTAATTTCCATCGTAACAGCATTCATTTCGTTTTTAAGCGAGTCCGGAGTCCCGTCTGCGACTTTTTTACCATCGTTTAGAACAGCCAGGTGATGGCAACGTTCCGCCTCGTCCATTAAATGCGTGGTGACCAGGATAGTGGTGCCTTGTTCGCACATCAGAAAAAGTTGATCCCAAAAATCCCGACGGGTATTGGGATCCACTTCCGAGGTTGGTTCATCCAACAGCAGCAATTTTGGGCGATGAATTGTCGCAGCAGCCAGTGCGATCCGACGTTTCTGGCCACCGGAAAGGGATCCTGCAAAGTTCTCAAAAATCGGTTCTAATTTATATTCTTCCACGAGATCGGCGAGTCGCTGTTTGAGCCGACTACCAGTGACTCCCATGATTTTCCCGATAAACTTTAGATTCTGTTTTACAGTCAGATCCCCATACATGGAGAAACGCTGGGTCATGTATCCTACCTGAAGCCTTATCGCCTCTGTCTGAGTCGGAATTTGCATACCCAGAACCTCGATTTGTCCCGCAGTTGGTTTCAACAGACCGCACATCATTCGAATAGCGGTGGTTTTTCCCGAGCCGTTTGGACCGAGGAAACCGTACACCGCGTTTTCGGGGATGTCCATGTCCACATGATCGACAGCCGTAAAATCGCCGAATTTTTTTGTCAGCCCTCGTACCCGAATTGCGGTGTTCAAGGTGTCTCCAGCAGGAGTTGGACCGGTGTACCGGCAGTTAAAAGGGAGGATTGCTCATCCAGCAGGTCGAGTTCAGCCACGTACGCTAGCCGGGATCGATCCTTTTCGGTCAAGGCATAATAAGGGGTAAAACTGGCTTCCGAGGAGATGGTCCGCAAGCGAGCCGGATAGGGCGCGTCCTGCCCGTCCACCATTATGGTATACGTCTGGCCTGGCCTCATTTTAGAGCGAAACGGTTCCGGTACGTATACTCTGGCCCATGGCCGCTCTCCGCTGAGCAGAGTCACCACCACGGTGTTGGCCGGCGGCCGATCTCCTAGTTTGAAAGGCAGACTGTCTACACGTCCTTTCCGTGCCGAGGTGATTATATAGTCCGCCATCTTCAAATTTAATTGAACCAACTGCGAATTGAGGGCCGCTACCTGTGCACGACTTTGTTCAACCTGTTCAATGCGGGTTCCAGCAAGCAGTTCGTCTAGGGCCTCGTTGTGCTCCTTCAGGCCAGCCAGAGCGTTAAGATAATCCTTTTTCGCCCAATCGAAATCCTCCTTGCTAACTTGATTTCTGGAAAAAAGCTCCTTACGACGCTTGTATACTTGTTGTGCATTAGTCACAGTGGCTTTTGCCGATTCAACCCGTGCCCGCTCCTCGGCTATGGTTTGGGGGCGCGGCCCGGCAATCCGCTCTTGCAGTGACCACTCAGACTGCTGTAACTGGCCTTTGAGGATATCTATTTCGGCCCGGATTTTACGGTCGTCAAGTTTCAGCAGAGGGGTTCCAGGTTCTACCAACACGCCTTCTTCGACATAAACATCGGTGATCACTTCACTGACCATGGCCCGGCCGTTAACACGATCCCACTCCAGTGTACCAAAGGCCTGCTGTGGTTTTTGATCACACCCTATCAAGCTAACTATTACCAAGCATGCAAAAAGCCAATGGGTCATATAAAATCTCCGGGGTCATAATAGAACCTGAGCATATAAGTGATAAGAATTCACTGTCTGTTGGGGAAGCAACGGGGGGAAGAAATGCATCCAGCACTCCATTTACGCTCCTTTTCGTAAAAAAGCCATAATGCTACCTCAAAAACAGTACCATAAAAAAGATGACCAATGGAAGTAGAAAACATGGCTAGAGCAGAACACTGATTCAAAACATTGAAACACTATCGGCAGAAATCAAGACTTTCAAAATTGGCATTTAGCCGTTCAAATATATGTTCGAGAAGATGCATAATCGCATAATGTGTGGATTCACTATCATTTTGTCTCATCTTCTCAATTTCCCGATACACACATATCAACTCATCGTCCAAGATGATATTCCCAAGTCTGTTTCCTTCATCACAACGGCTAAACATTGCTGTGATAAGACGCTCCAGAGGCTTTGTTAAATCTGTAGTTATGGGCACATTGACTCTCGTCATAGGGAGCAGGCCAGCCACATACCCTGATTGACACGACGGTCATAAATGGCGCTCAGCAGGAAATCACGTAGTAGCTTTTTGGTCTGAACCATTACCCAGCCATGACCCTGTAAGGTAACTTCAGCAAGTTGAGCCTTGCGATGCCCTGCTCAACCTGCTGATTTCCGTACACCTATCGACGTCGCCCGCCGCCACCTCTGGAGGCACCACCGCGATTCGAGGATCGACTGGAGCTGCTGTAACTCTTAGTTCTCTGGGTAGCCCGCTGTCGTGAGTATTGCTGACGGTCAATGGATGACGATCTGTTATATCCGGAAGAACGTTGTTGAACATTCGAACGTTGTTGAACATTTGAACGTTGTTGAACATTCGAACGTGCAGTGGATGCTCTTTCAGTACTGGTTCTGTTCTGCCACTGTCCATTGCTGCGTTCCTGCCATTGACCGTTATTATTTCGCAGCACATTTCCATTTTTATCGGCCAGGACATTATTATTTCTGCTGTTCACAGCAGCAGCTCCGATTGCAGCACCTCCTGCGGCCCCCAAGGCAGCAGCTCCACCTGCACCAATACCTGACGATCTGCCTGGATCTCCAAGACGGGCACCGCCATTATTGGCAGAGACTCTGTTCTGCATATTTTGTCGATCTGAATGGTTAATTGTCCGGGAGTTCATCGTATTCTGGATAGTCGCATGCTGCGAACGATTACGATAAATATTGTTACGGTTTGATATGTTATTTACAGTTCGATTCCTGTTAACATTCACATTATTAATATTCACATTATTTATATGAACATTCCTATAGGAGGAGCGGTAGCCTCTTGGGCCATAGTAACGGCTCCCGCCCCAGTAACGACCATGGTAACCACCACCCGTATAAAAACCCACACGAAACGGCCCTGAACTCCAACTCATCCCAAAGCCCCATCCGCTCCATGGATTGTAGGATACGCCAAATCCCCATGTTGCAGGGCGGGGATAATAGTAATAGGGAGTAACCCAGGGGTAATAGTAGTAGCCGGTACCATAGACAATGGTCGGTCCGTAGATATAACTGCCTGCATATCCAGGAGTATAACCAACATAAACCACTTCTGGAGTGGAGTCATACACATACACGTATTTAGTATTATACACAGGACTGGAAGGTGGTACCTTGCCAATTCCAGGAGGTGCATGATCCGAGACAACCCAGGGGCCATTTGCAGATTCTGAAACATACCAGACAGCATCCTTTACCAGGTAAAATTGCGTCCCTGCCTTAATCACCGTCTCTGAACAGTTTGCAGCAAACTGAAGATCAGTACCATCAATTGCTTTAAATTTCGGCTCTCCATCGTAGGCCACCTTGATATCTACCAGTCCCCTCTTCACTGCTGCAGTCTGAGGTATCTGAGCATCCATCAGCGCCTCTTTTGCCTCATCTGTTCCCGCAATAGAAGCCCTGACATCAACATACTTTGACGTTGCAGGGATTTCAGTAAAGGTTGCGGGAAGCTTATCGGCAGCCACATAGTCCCAGGAACCGGTCATGGATGAGGACTTATACCAGCGCCCTGAAATAATGAGAAAATACTTTTGACTCTTCACATCCATAAAGACATTGGAGTCCGTATTGGACATGGCCAGCAGATCATCGGTCAGAGGGGTAAATTCTGCCTTCCCCGTTGAAACAATAAGCTCCGTTGGCTTATGAACAACTACTATTGCCGGAGCATTTCTTACCGTAATTTCAGTCTCGGATTTTTCTGCCTGCTTTTCATTTTCAGCTGCCTTTTCGACCACCATTTTTACAAGAACAGCAGGGGTGTTATCCGTGTATGCCCATGGTCCATCTGCACTTTTTGCACTGTACCAGACATTATCAGCAACATTTAAATACCAGTTACTACTCTTACCTTCAAAGAAGAGAGGGTATGGCGTATTGGCAACGGCTTGAAAATCACTGTTTGGAAGTTTTTGCAGCATGGTCTTGCCATCAATCACAACAAGAAGTGCTGGTTTTTCCATATAAATAATTTCAGGAGGAGTATTATCCAGCTTTGCGGCTTGTTTCTGTTCCTGCTCAACTGCAGCAAGTGCAGTTGTTAACTCATCCAGTGACGAGACAAGATCCCCTTTCTTGACCCCCTCCTCAACTGCCTCCTTAAACTCAGCGGCAACTTTCTCATTTGCTTCCGGAAACCGGGTTTCGGTAATCGTAAGAGTCTGAAAACGAACCAGGCGATTTTCCCGATCAATATTCACCTGCGCCGAGAACCAGGCCGCTCCAAATACCGGAGAATCCCCACCGGAACCATGGTAGGCAATTGCAGTTCTGCCTTTTAAGATATTTCCCGTGAGTGATTCAACCTGAGGCTGATAGATAGTGATGGTACCGGAAGAAACAGTTACCTCTCGCGGCCACTTAGCCAGCTCTTCAGAATATACCAGCGGAGCTATCAGCAGAGAGAGGAGAAGCGTAACAAAACAGAAACGGAACGTTTTAAAAGTCAGCATAAAAGCACCTTTGAGTTATTAACAAACACAGAATTAATCTATATATTCTGCAATTTCTTCATACTTACATTTAATTTTATGAATCAAGGCATCATTATGATGCATACGACGCATGGAGTGACTGATAAGATACACCCCTAGTGCCACCAGAAAAGAGAGCAGTATGCCTAGTGGTATCAAAAAGGAAAGCACATCCACAGCTTCATAATATTTGGATGTGGCAATCAACAAACTCAAAACAGATAGCGGAAGGGCAAGAACAGCTATTCCGGTACGCATTAAGGCAAGAGATGTACGTTTTTCAGCAAGCAGAAGCTGAATATCATTTATTGCATTTGAAACATTCATTTCCGTCGATAAAGTCATTCAACACACGCTTATCCTTAAAAAAACAACCTGAGCACATCTTAGAAGAGAGTAGAAACAAAAGCTCATGCGAATACTTCCCATATGCAATCAATAATCTATATCATATGAGTCCAAAAATGACCACCGATTTTAAACATCCTGTAAATAGGGAACCAGGTATGGTTTGTGTTCTCTGATCTCATCCATTGTCAAACCGCTCATTTCATAGGGAAAGACCAGCCAGTCCTCCGTTCGATACTGAAAGAAATCAGGTTCTGTCTCAGACTCTCTGAAAGACGGCCTGTCCCACAGGGTGGCAACCCTAACATCCCCTGGCATATTCTTCTTCAGGTGACGACTCAGTCGTTTAATCACCGCCTCCATACTTTTCCCCGTACTGAAAACATCATCAACCAGTAACAGAGAATCTTCGGCATTAAGATTTTCTAGAAGATACTGGGTTCCATGGACCCTTATTTCAGCATCAGCGGAAGCAACAGCCTCCTGATAGTAGGGTTGGCCGCGGTAGGATGTGCGAAGTGAAATATGATTGGTTTCCACGCCAAGTGTCTGAAGGCACTCCTGAACGTAGATACCAACGGAGCTTCCACCACGCCACAATCCGACAATAAAGGTTGGCCGAAAGCCACTTTCGTAAATCTGTACTCCAAGTTTAAAAGAATCGAGAACAAGCGTCTCTTCATCAAGAAATATTTTTTTCATATATGCTGCCCCAGGAAGAGCTCTTCCAGGAAAATTTGTCTTTACTGAATCTAATCATATTTTTTACGATACACTTTTTAAAACATTACTTGTATACAATAGATTCTAACTGGTAATAAAGGGATACATTTTGCCCCTCAACTCATTCACTCCAAGGTTACAAATGGATAAAGTCTACCTCACAGCTCAGGGTTTGCTGGAAGATTCCTTTAAACTGGGACATCAAATTCTTAGTAGTGGATTCAAACCGACCTTTATCATCGCTATTTGGCGCGGGGGAGTACCCATTGGGATAGCAGTGCAGGAGTTCCTGGCCTTTCACGGCATAGTATCCGACAATATCGCAATCCGCACTTCGTCATACAGTGGCATCGACAATAAAACACGTGAAATAAAGCTGTATGGACTCAACTATCTGGTTAAAAACCTCCAGCATAGCGATCGACTTCTGATTGTGGATGATGTCTATGACACTGGGCGTTCCGTCGAAGCCATCGTAAATGAACTGCAAAGCAGATTACGACTAAACACTCCCCAGGATATCCGCATTGCCGTTCCCTACTACAAGCCATCCCGCAATCAGACAGGTAAGGCACCTGACTATACGGTGCATGAGACGGCGGACTGGCTAAAATATCCTCATTCGCTGGAAGGATTGACAGTTGACGAGATACGGGAAAAACGCCCTGCTCTTTTTGAAATTCTTAAAGATCACTTATAGAAAGTAGATCTCCAGATACTGCACACACATTATCTCTGATTGAACCACTCACCCATAAGTCCACCTGGTTCCCCCGAAGTTCTTTAGCTGCCTCTATTACCGCAAGGGCCTTCTCACTCCCGCCTGCAAGATCGCACTTATTGAGAAAAACAGTGCTACGCGCTTTTGCTGGACAGCCCTTTAATAATCCATCCGGATGAACAGCCAGCCTTGCCACCGTCAGGGGCGTGATGGTATCTCCCATTGACAAACCTGTTAAAGATGAGACCAGTCCTGCTCGAAAAACATTCCGATCCTCCAGCCGTTTCCCAATACTATCAAGGCCAACCACGCTGATAAACAGATCTGTTCTATTCGGCACAACAGGCTCGTTATCACCCGGAGCTTTCAACGATAATTGCCTGGCACCATCGGCCTCAACAAGTATTCGTTCCACAAAAGGTTGCCCAAGTAGCTGTTCCACCTGGGTGCAGCTTATCCCCTGCAATTTATCACCCGAGGACAAAAGGGAATCGGCAACGGTTGCATGGCCATATTGCATCAGACACTTCTGCAATATATCCTGAAATTTAGTGTCTTTAGTAAAAACAATTCCAGCAGACTGTTGGAGGGTAGGCAGGAGAATCCGGGTTGTGGTGGTGGAAACAACTCGTAGCCCTTTTTCTTCAAATGCATGGGCCAGCAAAAACATAAGGGAGGTCTTACCACCACCGCCAACAATGGAAATGACTCTATCTTCTTCTCTAATCAGAGTATCAAAAATTTCCGACATACAGGCTACAATGTTCCTGCCCGAGCCGCGATCAACTCGGCAAGAATACTGACAGCGATCTCTTCTGGTGTTTCAGAACCGATGGAAATCCCCACCGGACAATGAACACGAGCAAAATCAGCATCGCTAAAGTTTTGCTCACGCAGCCTAGAATAGGTTATATCCCGTTTGCTTCTGCTCCCGATCATACCGATATACCGGGCAGGTGTACGCAGAGCCTGAGCAAGGGCGTCCCTGTCGTAGCTGTGCCCACGGGTGACTATCAGCAGATAATAATCTTCTCCCTGCCCCATAATTTGAAACAGATCCTTAAAGTCCTTTATAACATGGGTGGCTCGGGCCATGGGAAAGCGCTCTCTATTGGAAAACTCGCGACGATCATCACAGACAACCACTTCAAAATCCACATAGGCTGCAAGTTTTGCGACCTCTTTAGATACATGGCCGCCTCCAATCAGCACAACCGTACCGGATTTTGGGAGTGGATCAATCACAATCGATTTTTCCGCAACCTGTATCAGCCGGGTGGTTCGATTACGCATAATAATTTCGAAATCGATCCCTTCCAACTGTGGACTTTCATGTCGCAAATCAACAAAAGAACGCAAAGGACTCTTCGGGTCCGACACATCTACAATCCAGACACCCTTTGCACCATCAAGAAAACAGTCCTGAGCCTGTTCAAACATGGGAGCCATCTCAGGGATAAGCCGTTCAATCAACACAAGCTGAACACCTCCACAGATCATATCCATATCCCTGGATGTGCCACTCCCTCGCATATCATATTCGCTCAAGACAGGCGTTGCCCCAGCTGCTACTTTTGAGGCTGCTTCGTGAGCTGTAAACTCCATTTTACCGCCGCCAATGGTTCCATGCAGGATACCATCACTGGTCACAAACATCTTGGATCCAGGGAGGCGTGGGGCAGAGCCGCTCTTGTCAATGATGGTCACCAGAGCAACGCTGTTCCCCTGTTTCAATTGAGTAAGAATTTCTTTTTCTATCATTTTAGCAACCCTCCCTGAATTGCGTTGCAGACAGCAGATCCCGTGCAGCCCTGCCATGTGCATCCAGAAGTTCCGGAAGATCCACATCGGCCAGCTGCCCTTTTTCTACTTTCCATTTCCCCGCAACCATTACGTAGTCCGCTTTATGGGCACCACAGAGAAGAAGAGCAGCCAGTGGGTCACCGGCACCTGAAAAACGTGTCTCATCCAGTTTAAACAGAGCCAGATCCGCCTGTTTCCCAAAAGCAACCTCACCGACGTCATTCCTGCCAAGACATTTTGCAGATCCTTTGGTAGCCCACCGCAGGGCGTCAAAATGAGTTATGGCCGAAGAGCCATAGCGCAGACGCTGCAGCATCAAAGCCTGCCGTACTTCCTGAATCATATTGGAGCAATCGTTTGAGGCAGAGCCATCAACGCCTAGGCCCACGGGGCAGCCCGCTTTTTCAAGATCAGCCACCGGACATTGACCGGAGCCAAGAATCATATTGGAACTTGGGCAATGGCTGATTCCAACACCTGCCCGACCAAGCCTTGAAATCTCTTCCTCGTTAAAATGAATACCGTGAGCCAGCCAGACATCATCCGCCAGCCAGCCAACTCGTTCCAGATAATCAACGGGACGCACCCCAAAGAGCTCTATACAAAAATTCGTCTCATCATGAGTTTCAGCCAGATGGGTGTGAAGACGAACCTTCTTTTCACGGGCAAGCTGAGCACTTTGTCTCATCAGGTCTTCAGTAACACTAAATGGTGAACAGGGAGCAAGAGCCACCTGCATCATGGCACCATCGTTTCCATCATGATAACGCTCTATAACACGTTCACAGTCGCCCAGAATCACATCTTCTGTCTGAATAGTATTGCGAGGCGGCAAACCGCCATCATCTTCACCAAGACTCATAGAGCCACGGGTAAGGGTTGCTCGAATTCCACTCTGTTTGATGGCATCAACCTGTATATCAAGCGCCTCAGGTGCAGCTTCCGGGAAGATATAGTGATGATCGGCAGCCAACGTACAGCCCGAAAGTAATAACTCAACTGCGGCAAGACGCGTTGATATATGAATCATGTCCTCGGTAAGCCCTGCCCATATTGGATACAGGCTCTTTAACCACGGAAATAGTTTCTTATTTAATGCAGGGGGACAGGCACGGGTAAGAGTCTGATAAAAATGATGATGGGTATTGATAAGACCGGGGATAATAACATGTTCCGAGGCATCAAAGATCTGGTCAATCTTTCCCGATGGCTGCCCCCCCCGACCAAGCACCTGGACAATCCTGCTGTCCTCTATAACAATACCACCACTCCCATCGATATCCTTATCAACAGCCACAGCAAGCGGATTTTTCAACCAGATCTTCATCTTCTTTGTCAACCCAGCTTTTTCAACAAACCTGTTCGTTCGTTAAAGGAATCAATCAGAGTATCAATTGTATCCATTGAATGATGAATATTGCTCCAGTAGTCCGCATCGTACCACTGGGCCTGTATTTCTTCGTGGCTTTTCCCCTGTTGCTCAACCCAGGTAAAATATTTCAGATTGTGAATACGCTTGCGATCAACATAGGTCAGCTCCTGCATATTATCGGTTGTTTCACCGAGCATATAACGATGGAAACTTGCAGCAGCATCCACATTTGTAAATTCGCCATTCTCTTCTGTGAGTTCCGTTAACCGGCTTTGATACATCTCCATAGAATCCGTAGCCATGGTGACCATAACATCCTGACCATCCATTTCATAATATTTAGCAGTTTTTATGGCAGCAAGCACATTGGCAATACTTGAAATTCCAAGGAGATGGAGATCATTGACCAGGTCTTCAGAAACGCCCTGGCTAACGAGGTACTCTTTCCCGGCAGGCTCGTTAAAGAGACGAATCAGAGCCATGGGAGCGCAATCATCAATTGCCGTTACAACATCGGTATTTTTGGCATTATGAATCCAGGGAACGTGCTTATCGCCGATTCCCTCAATGCGATGTGCTCCGAATCCGTTATTGAGCAGGGTCGGACATTGCAGGGCCTCACTGGCTACAGTTTTCGAAAGTGGAAACTGCTCTTTCATAAAATCGCCGCAGGCAATGGTGCCTCCGGATCCGGTATTGGAAACCGTAGCCCGAAAACGATCGCCTGGCTCCATGGTCTCCTCCAATGCTTCCATCATTGCCCGGCTGGTGACTTCGTAATGCCACAGATAATTCCCGAACTCATCAAATTGATTAAAAATCGACAGCGCCTGACCCGAATTCCGCAGCTCCCAGCACTTATCAAAAATCTCTTTCACATTACTCTCAGATCCTGGGGTTTTGATGGTCTCACCCGCCACATCGGCAAGCCAGTCGAAACGCTCCTGGCTCATGCCTTCTGGTAAAATAGCGATGGAATCACAGGCAAGTAAATTGGAATCATAGGCTCCTCCACGGCAATAGTTACCGGTGCTCGGCCAGACAGCTTTCTCAGTGGTAGGATCAAACTGACCTGTTACCAGACGGGGAACAAGGCAGGAATAGGCAGCACCAACCTTATGTGAGCCGGTGGGAAACCATTTCCCCAGCAGAATAACAATGCGGGCATCAATACCGGTGAGTTCCTTTGGCAAAACCAGATAGTTAGTTCCTCCAAATTTACCACCGCTTTCCTTTGGCTCATTGTGCCAGTTGATGCGAAACAGATTCAAAGGATTCAAATCCCATAACCCGACATTTTCCAGCTGCTTTGTAATCTGTTCCGGAATCAAGGACGGATTTATCATCTGTTTTAAGGTGGGGATAATGATATTCTGCTCGCGGGCACGCTGTACGGCGTTCTCAAGCTTTGCTTCATCGTGAATCGTAAGATCTATTAAATCATTCATAGTCATTCCTTAAAGTATATTGTTTTCCTGAATTATTCGTTTGAGTAACTGTAAATCCGGTTCAATGGAATAAGAGGTAGATCCTGCCATAGCAACGGATGTCATGGTATTTTTAATATCTTTGAGACCATTACCGGTATTGAGTACTACAATACGCTCATCCGGCTGGACCAGACCATCGGCCACCGCCTTCACAAGCCCGCCATAGGCCGCAGCTCCTGCTGGTTCAGCAAAGACGCCAACTCCTCTTGCCAACGCAGGAATTGCATTTAAGATTTCGTCGTCACTGATGCACACATAGGCACCATTCGTTTCCGTCACTGCGGCAAGAGCTTTGACCCTGTCTCTTGGAAGTCTGGCACTGATGCTGTCCGCCACTGTGATACCTGAAACAGGGGCTTTGGTCAGGATATCTTCACCGTTCTGCCACGCTTCATACATATAGTTGCTTCCCTCGGCCTGCACTCCTATAAGACGCGGCATACGATCAATCCAGCCAAGTGCCATCAAATCCTTTAGTCCCTTATGCAGTCCACCGATAATGCAGCCATCACCTACGCTTACAAAAATAACATCGGGAGCATTCCAGTCGAGCTGTTCACAAATTTCATAGGCCGCAGTTTTCTTGCCCTCTGTCATATAGGGGTTATAACCGGTATTTCGGTTATACCAGCCATACTCTGCAGCGGCCTCCAAACAAAGTTCGAAGGCATCATCATATGTGCCCTTTATCAACATTACCGTGGAGTCATAGACAAGCAGCTGCGCAATCTTAGCAGCAGGGGCTGATTCCGGAACAAAAATAACATTAGGCTGGCCAACACTTGCGCAAATTCCACTCAGTGCAGCAGCAGCATTTCCAGTACTTGCCGTGGTGATTATTTCCGCACCTTTCTCCTGCGCTTTCACAACAGCCACGGCACTGGCTCTGTCCTTAAAACTGGCTGTTGGCAGACGACCATCATCTTTTACCCACAGCTGTTTTAACTGTAATACCTCAGCCAAGCGGGGTGCTTTATATAAGGGGGTCCAGCCGATAGCAAGCGGGGGAACGTCAGCATCCGGCAAAACAGGAAGAAGTGGTTTATAGCGCCAGATACTGTAATCCCTGTTAGCTGCAAGGCTTTCTCTGCTGATACTTTTTTTAATACGATCATAGTCGTAACAGACGTCGACAATCCCATCATTCCCGTGATCGGGACAGATATATTCAATGGTATCCGGAGCGTACTCCTTGCCGCATATAAGGCATTTCAGATGTGTTATACTATCCATTTTTGTTCCTCAATTATAATGCGTCACTAATAAGATCCATAACATCCTGCTCACTGGTAACCGTAAATACCTTACTGGCATCTATGGTATACCCATATTTTTTGCTGATCCGTTCATACAGGGGACGACGATGGGCAATCAAGGCAGGAAAGACCCATTGCACATATTCATCGGGGTTTATTTCATCGCTGTGCTTCAAGCCCTTTAATGCGAGATATTCAGTGATATGATCACTCAGGAAATCATCGTCATAAAACAGAGGTTTCGGGTCTGCCTGGGCACGCTCAATCATTGTCTGTTCCAGCCCGGCATCGGCCTGTAGATATAGAATCAAAGAATAGCTGGATAATTCATCCCAGGCTTCTGTGTCACCGAGTTCACAGATACTCCCTCCGGTATCATTCAGGAAATGATTGCGGGCGTAGATATTCTTGACTTTACCGATAAACTCACGAACATCTGCAGTGGCCTGTATTTCCGCCTGTCTGTGCAGATGCTGGCGGCGTTTAAATTCTTTTATACTTATTCCACCCAGATCGGGATTACCGATTTTACCAAGAAAAGTGGCAACCGGCTTCAGATGATGAAAGGTGATATTACTTCGAAAAGAAATGGAATCACTGAGGATCAAATCCCGTAGAAACGGCTGCTGCATCGCCTGTTGCTTGATATTGTCGAGTATCGGTTCCCTCAGATAACGGGTGCCGATACGATAATCGGCAGAGTAGTGGAACCACTGCGTCGATGGCAGCATGCTTCCCAGCGTGGTTTTTCCCACACCGGACATTCCCATCAGGGTTATAACTTTGTTCGGCCAATTCAAGAATTCGGCCTTGTTCATTTTCATACTTTTTTATCTCTGCAAAACCGGCAACGCCCAGTAAAGACTAGCCCAAACTACTGTTCTACTGTGACTTTTATTGAACACCAAGGCAAAAAAAGAGAGATAAGCCTGTTAAAGACCCATCTCTCCCTATTTTACATAAACATCCAGAAATAACTCAATAAAGCTGTTATTTAGTGTCTGTTTAGAAATGAGGCATTTTGCTCTAAATCGAGGCGCGAGGAAAATTTTACCGCAGGCATATAGTTCATATTCCGAGGATAAAATTTCCACAGCAACGAAGAGTTAGAGTAAAAGGACCATTTATGGACAGGTACTATTTAGGAATATTTCCAAGAACACCCTCAACGTAATAGCCCATGCCCAGGAGATCTTTGTCAGTAAGAGTTTTTCCAGCTTCAACTACAACCTTACCGCTTTGATCCTTAATAGGACCCTGGAAAGGATGGAAAGATCCGTCGGCGATGCTTTTTGTTTTTGTCTCAACAAGTGCTACAACGTCTGCAGGAACAGCAGCATTCATTGGTGCAAGCATAATGGAACCCTCTTTAATACCACTCCAGACAGCTTCTGATTTCCAGGTATTGTCAAGTACAGCCTGTGTGGTTTTTGTATAGAAATCTCCATACACATGGGTGGCTGCGGTAAGGTGAGCCTTGGGACCATATTTTGACATATCAGAATGATAGGCGATGGAATACACGCCTTTTTCTTCAGCAGTAAGAGTTGGAGCAGTTGAATCGGTATGATGGGTGATAACATCGGCACCCTGGGTAATAAGAGCTTCAGAAGCCTCACGTTCTTTGCCTGGATCAAACCATGAGTTTACCCAGATCACTTTCACTTTGACATCGGGATTGACGGATTTTGCGCCAAGAGTAAAAGCATTGATGCCACGAATTACTTCCGGGATTGGGAATGCAGCAACATAGCCAAGAGTATTGGACTTTGTCATTTTTCCAGCAACAATACCGGTCAGATAACGGCCTTCATAAAAGCGACACATATAGGTGCCAACATTTTTGGTTGTTTTATATCCGGTGGAATGCTCAAAACGTTTTTTGGGAAACATTTTGGCAACTTTCAAAGTGGGATTCATATAGCCAAATGAAGTGGTAAAAATAAGGTCATGGCCACTTTTTGCCAGATCTCTGATAACACGTTCAGCCTCGGGGCCTTCAGGTACACTCTCGATATATTTGGTTTCTATTTTATCGCCAAGATTTTTCTCAAGCTCAAGCCGTCCAAGATCATGCTGGTATGTCCAACCTGCGTCTCCAATGGGACTGATATAGACAAATCCAACTTTCAGTTTATCTGCAGCCGATGCAGACAGGGAAAATCCTGCCACACACGCCAGAAGAATAAAAACGGATAAAACCTGCTTCTTCATACTTGTCATCTGTTTCTCCTTGTTTAGAATTTACGATGCATTAAACACTGTAACTATTCAGCTGCACCCATCTTCGCCCATTTTGACCTTCTCACATAGCATTAGTATGCTTCGAATGTCAGGTAAGCGAAGAATGAGACTCCGAAATAAACGAATATGAGGCACATCTGAACAGTTACAGTTCAGTTGTGCCAATTATCAGGTACGCACTAAATAGTTATAAACAACTTTACTTAAATATTTAAAAATTTAGCAGTGCTTTTGGTTTGTTCGGACAAGCCCACCAATAATAGCTTTAACTATATTGGTGGGCTTGTCCGAACAAACCAGAGGCGCTGACGAGCTTTTACTGGTTGTCGGGGTGGTAGGTTATACCTAGCGACGCCGGTGAATTCAATCGTATTGTATTTTTGTCTCTAGAAATAAATACTAATACCATAATCGTTGCAAGATACGGCAACATGGCCAGAAACTGTGCCGGGATATCAATACCAAATCCCTGAACATGAAACTGGGCAATTGTAATAGCACCAAAAAGGTAAGCACCAAGCATCACTCTGGCCGGTCGCCAGCTGGCAAAAACAACAAGTGCCAGAGACACCCAGCCGCGTCCGGCAACCATACCTTCAACCCACATGGGCGTATAGGCAACCGAAAGATATACCCCACCAAGTCCCGCCATGGCACCTCCAAACAAAACGGCAATATATCTGATCTTAATCACATTGTAGCCAAGTGCATGGGCGGATTTCGGAGCCTCTCCTATCCCTCGTAACAAAAGGCCTGTCTTGCTTTTATACAAGAACCAGGAAATTGCCACAAAGAGAACACCGGAGAAATAAATAAGAATATCGAAGGAAAAGAACAACTGTCCAATAACTGGAATACTTGCGAGTATTGGAATATGAATCTCAGGAACGCCACCAAGAGCAACACTGGTATAGTCAAGTCCAAGAAAGGCGCTTAATCCAACACCGAAAATAGTTAAAGCAAGTCCACTGGCAACCTGATTCGCCATCAGGGTCAGGGTCAAAACTGCAAATATCCCGGACATTAGTGCCCCTGCTGTCATCCCGCACAGAACGGCTAGGAGAAGACTGCCAGTTTTAGCCATGGCAATAAAGCCGGAGATAGCACCAACAAGCATCATCCCCTCAACACCCAGGTTCAGCACTCCTGATTTTTCGGTGATAAGCTCACCGAGCGCTGCATACACAAATGGTGTTCCCGCTGCAATTGCCGCAATCAGAATATGAATAAATATATCAAAATCCATTAATTGACCTCCTGCTGCGAAGAACTCAAACGCACACGATAATTAATAAGAAAATCGGCTGCGAGAAGATAAAAAAGCAGCAAGCCCTGGAAGATACCTGTCACCGCTGAGGGCAAATCAAGATTCATCTGGCCCGATTCCCCGCCCAGATAAAGAAGTGCCATAAGAAGACTTGAAAGAAAGATTCCTCCGGGATGCAGCCTACCGACAAAGGCAACAATAATTGCAGCATAACCATAGCCTGGAGACACAGAAGGCAAAAGCTGGCCGATGGGCCCTGCAATTTCAAGGACGCCGGCAATCCCCGCCATGAGCCCACCGGATAACAAACCAATCCAGATCAGTTTTTTATATTCAAACCCCGCATAGGATGCGGCCTTTTGGGCAAGTCCAGCCACCTGAATCTGGAATCCTGTAAAGCTTTTCAACAGAAATATCCAGCCGACAACAACCCCGGCAAGAGCAAGAAAGACGCCTAGATGGAGCCGGGTTCCCTCTATAAGAATAGGAAGAATAGCAGAATCAGCAAAAAGAACAGACTGTGGAAAACCATACCCGTTTGGATCCCTTAGGGGTCCGTGTACAAGAAGGGCAAGAAGCAGGATTGCCACATAGTTCAACATAAGGGTTACCAGAATCTCATTGGCATTAAAAACTGTTTTTAGAAATGCTGGAATTGATGCCCATAACATTCCGCCAACGGCCCCGGTAAGAACCATAAGCGGTAGGATAAAAAATCCATTACTTTCATTGAAAACAATTGCGATATACCCGCCAAACAGGGCTCCGATGGCGAGCTGTCCTTCGGCACCAATATTCCAGATACTTGCCCTGAAACCAATGGCGAGTCCGGTACCGATAAGCATAAGTGGAGAAGCCTTTATAAAAAGCTCACCTATTCCATACAAATCATTGATGGGTTCTATAAAAAAGGCATGAAAGGCCTCTACTGGATTTTTGCCAAGCAGAGTAAAAATAATCAACCCACTGATAAGCATAAGCATTGCCGCAATCAGGGGAGACAGGTATTTCATGGTTTTTGATGGTTCTGAGCGTGGTTCTATTTTAACAAACATGTTGTTCCTCGTTCAAGCTTGATTCCTGAGCCGTAATATCCGCTTCAGCTGGGCCACCTGGGAACATGCCGCTCATCCAGATTCCTATTTCTTCTTTGGTAGTATCAGCAACATTAACGGAAGGAGAAACAGAGCCTTCGGCAATCACAATCAGTCGATCACATATCTCAAAGAGTTCATCGAGTTCTTCCGAGACCACAAGAACTGCCGAGCCATTGTTACGCAGATCTATCATGGCCTGACGAATAATATTGGCAGCCCCGACATCAACTCCCCAGGTGGGCTGTGATACCACCAGAAGTTTTGGCGATTGCTGAATTTCACGTCCAGTAATGTATTTTTGAACATTACCACCGGATAAGCTAGTGATGGGATCATCCTTAGAGCCGCATTTTACTGCAAAATCGGTAATACATTTCCTGGCAAAATCTGCAGCTTTATTATACTTCAGCAAACCTTTTTCCACCATCCCATGACGATGGGCAGTCAGAATGGCATTGCAGCACAGTGACATACCAGGGACAGCCCCCCGTCCCAATCGTTCTTCCGGAACAAAACCCAGGCCCCTGTTACGTCTCGCACCGGGTTTTAAATGTCCGACAGCTTCACCACAGATCATAATGCTCTCTTTGTCTTGCACAGCCTTTTCACCACTGAGTGAAGCAAGAAGTTCTTGCTGGCCATTCCCGGAAATACCAGCAATGCCAAGAATTTCTCCACCTCTCACAGAGAAACTTATGCCGCTCAGATCTGTGCCGAATTGATCGGATGAGAGCTTCGATAGATTTCTGACCTCAAGACATTCCTCACCATCAATCTTCGGTTTATCCTGGGAACAGACGGGGAGATCCTTGCCGATCATCATCTTGGCAAGACTTGTAGCCGTTTCATCGGCGGGGATTGCATAGCCTGTAACCTTGCCGCCCCGTATAATTGTTGCGCTATGACATAACTCCATTATTTCGTCAAGCTTATGACTGATATAGAGAATGGAACAGCCTTCATCGGCCAGACGCCGCAGCGTTTCAAACATCTTACGAACGGCCTGAGGTGTTAAAACCGACGTGGGTTCGTCCATAATTAACAACTTAGGTTGCTGCAATAGACACCTGATTATTTCAACTCTCTGCCGAAGACCTACGGATAGGGAATGCACCAGACGCCCTGGATCAAGAGGAAGACCATACTCTTCCGAGACTTTCTGAATACGACTGGCCAGGGAATCCATACTCGTGTAATCATCCATTGCAAGGGCGATATTTTCGGTCACGGTCAGGGTCTCAAACAAAGAAAAATGCTGAAAAACCATGCCGATACCAAGCTTTCTTGCATGTGCCGGATTTTGAATGGAAACAACCTCTCCATTCCAGAGAATCTGCCCCTTATCCGGTTTGACAACGCCATAAATAGCCTTCATCAATGTACTTTTTCCGGCACCGTTTTCACCGAGAACAGCATGTATTTCTCCGGGAGCAATCGTCATATCAATAGAATCATTGGCGATAACAGACGGATAGACTTTGGTCATCCCTTTTAATTGAAGCCGTGGCGTTTCAGTCATACTATTCCTGATTTTTTCCTGATTAATTATCCCGTTCATGAACCAGACGACCATCCACATAGGTGTGGGAGATGCTTCTATCATCACCGAGTATAATGAAATTAAACAACAAATCCGCTATATTTCCTGATATTTCTGATCGTTTGGCCTGGAGGAGCGTTGCCCCAGGATCAAGCACCACAAAATCGGCCTCTTTGCCAACGGTGAAATTTCCAATAACATGGTCAAGGGAAAGTGCTCTGGCACCACCCAAAGTTGCTGCATAAAAAGCTTCGTAGGCTGAGAATTTCTGCTTTTGCAACTGCATTACTTTATACGCTTCACTCAATGTCTGCAGCATATTAAATGAGGTGCCGCCCCCGATATCGGTGGCCATCCCAACTCTTACTTTTTTATCTCTGGCGTGGTTCAGATCGAACAAACCACTTCCAAGAAACAGGTTGGATGTTGGACAAAAGGCAATGGTGGAGTCAGTATCGCGAAGACAATCCCACTCGTTATCCTCCAGATGAATACAGTGCGCAAAGATACTGCGATCCCCGGTAAGCCCATAATGATGATACACATCCAGATAGCTTACGCGTTCCGGAAATAACTTCTTTACCCACTCTATCTCATCCGAGTTCTCCGAAAGATGTGTCTGGACGTAGGTATCTGGGAATTCTTTTTTCAACCGTCCTGCCATCTCAAGCTGTTCAGGGCTTGATGTTGGAGCAAAACGAGGGGTAATTGCATAGAGGAGGCGGCCTCGTTTATGCCATTTTTCGATCAGTTTTTTACTTTCACTGTAACTACTCTCGGGGGTATCAAGCAGATATGCCGGAGCATTTCTATCCATCATTAGCTTGCCCGTAATAACCCGCATACTTTTTTTTCTGCGGCCTCAAACAGTGCATCCACGGATTCGGGATGAACCGTACAAAAGACCATGGCTGTAGTGGTTCCGTTTCGCAGAAGCTGATCTATGAAGAAGTCTGCCATTTTCACCGCATACTCTTTATTCTGGTACTTTCTTTCTGCGGGGAAGGCATAATTATCAAGCCACTCCAACAGCTGTTCACCGTAGGCCCCTACGATCTCAGCCTGCGGGTAGTGAAGATGAGTATCGACAAAGCCTGGAACTATCAGCTTATCCGGATACCTGTGAATGGGACAATTCTCAGGAATTTTATGGCTCCCCTCCTCCCAGTCACCAAACCATTCAATACGCCCATTATTCAGCAGCAACAGTCCATCTTCAAGATAACGAGCATTCCCTTCGATCTCCGATGGACAATCTGTAACTTCTGCAATATCAAGGAATCGGCCTCTGATGGCTGATATGGCTTGACTGCCATCAACCATTTTTACTAGCCGTTTCAACTGCGTTAATAATGGTTTGATATCCGGTGCAGCGGCAAAGATTCCCGGCATGCCCTCTCTTGATCTCTTCACGAGTGAGTTCTTTTCCTTTATTCTTTTCCAGAAAAGAAGTGGTGGTCATAATAAGACCAGGAGTACAAAACCCACACTGAACAGCGCCCTCTTCCACATATGCATCCTGGACAGGAGAAAGTTTTCCATCCCTGCACTCACCTTCGGTTGTGCGTATTTCTGTATTATTTGCCCAGGTAGCCAGATAGAGGCAGGAGTCAATGGCAATATCATCCACAAGTACGGTGCAAGCACCACATTCTCCCACACCACAGCCATGTTTAACACTGGTGTAACCCAGTTCACGCAGCAGATCCATTAGAGATTTACGAACGTCCACTGTCATCTCATACTTCTTGGTGTTAATAGTCAGTTTGATATCCATGCTCTGCATTAGCAACTCCCTCCCTGATTCTCCACTGCCTGCCGGATTACTTTTTTTGCTAAGGTTCGGATAAGATGGAGACGAAACTCCTTGCTCGCCCTCCAGGAGGTACGTGGCATAACATCCTCTTCAAGCGCATTGGCCATGGTTTGCAGGCTCTCTTCGGTAATAGTTTTGTTTTCCATGGCTTTCTCAGCATTTCTGCAACGGATAGGAGTGGGCGCAGCAACCGTAAATGCAAGTTTGAGTGTTTCAACTATATCACCATTCATCTTTACTGCGGCACCACTGCCAATGGTGGCAATGTCCATGGCCCCACGCATGGCATATTTGTGATATACGGCGCTGAACCCCTTGTAATTGTCTGGCCGAATACAAAAATACTTCAGCAGATCTCCCTTTTGCAGAATTGTCCGTCCCGGGCCTGTATGAAAGCCATTAATGGATTCTACCCGTTCGCCTGCCGGACTCTCGATCACAAGATCAAACTCGTGGATAAGAGCCGCACAGGCGCTATCTGCGCTCACCGCGCCATTACAGATATTTCCACCCATGGTGCCGCAGTTTCGAACCTGGGGGCCACCGATTGTCGCAAGAGATTCGGCAATAACAGGAACGTGTTTCCGGATAAGCTCATGCTCCATGATTTCCGTAAAGGTGGCAAGGGATCCGATACAGATACTTCCCTCCCGGTCCATCCTGATTTCCTTAAGCTCGCCAAGACCGTTGATATCAATAAGACTACCATAATCAGCATTACCGCCATGGAGCCGTACCAGTACATCCGTACCACCAGCAATAATTTTCGACTGTCCGTCGGCAGCAAGTGCCTGCACCGCATCCTTCACGCTCTCTGCGTAATGATATTTTTCAATTGGAAACATATTCTTTGCACTCTCTTATAGAAGTCCAGCATTGCTAAAATGTTTAAACAAAACCTTGGGGGTCATGGGCATTTCATTAATCTTCACCCCGGTTGCATCCCATATCGCGTTGCGAATGGCAGGTCCCTGTGAAATAATGGGCGGTTCTCCCAGTGATTTATTTCCATAGGGGCTTGTGGGGTCAAAGGTTTCCACAAATGCACTCTCTAAATCCGGAATATCCACACAGGTGGGAATTTTATAATCCAGCAGATTGCCATTATAAATCCAACCGCTTTCAGGATCGACCAGTAGCTCTTCAAACAAGGCCATACCAATACCCATGGCCATTCCACCATGAACCTGGCCCTCTGCAGAGAGTGGATGGATTATTTTCCCGGCATCGTGGACATTGATGATCTGCTTAATGGTCACCGCACACATTTCAATATCAACTTCCAGATCAACGAAGGTACATCCGTAACTGGGCGCATTCGTACAGGTCTTACTCGACACGTCAGCAGTTAACTGCCCACCGCGTTCCTTGTGGTAGTAACTGTCGAGTGCCAGTTCCTCAAGATCAAGGACCTTGCTCTCGGGCTGATCCAACCGAATTATTTTTCCACCGACAAGATCAAGATTTTCTGCATCCTCCCCAGTCATCAAATGGCAATGCTCAAGGATCTTTGCTTTTAGTTCTCTCGCCGCCTGAAACACGGCTGGGGCTGCAACATATGTCTGACGTGAGGCGTAAGCACCGGGATCAAAGGGGGAGACATCGGTGTCCTGTTCCGAGACCACATGGACAGCATCATAATCAATACCAAGTGTTTCCGCGGCCATTTGAGCCAGCGCCGTATCAGAACCCTGGCCAATTTCAGTGGCCCCAATCTGCATATGTACCGTTCCGTCCTGATTCAGCACCAACCTGCAACCGGCAATCTCCACACAGGCAGGATAGGTACCACTACCATAGCTAAACGATGCCACCCCAAGCCCCCGGCGAATATTTCCTTCCTGCTTTGCGTTCTCTTCTTTTTTTGTGTCCCAGTCGATGGCCTCACGCCCCTTCTCCAGACACTCTATCATCCCCACGGAATGTTCCATATTCCCTGTCTTGGAGATAATATCGGCCTGTCTTGCCGAATTTTTGATCCGGAAATCAACGGAATCCATTCCAATTTTTCGAGCCACCTCTTCAAGTACACTCTCAACCCCGAAAAACAACTGGGGAGAACCATAGGCCCGCATGGCCCCGGCCGCTGGAATATTCCCATAATGGCTTGTTGCAGAAAACTTTGAAACGCTGCGCGGATATAAGTTACAGAATTTTGACCCTGCAGCCATGGGAATGGAATGGCCATGGGATGCGTAAGCTCCGGTATTAGAGATCACATTCAGATCAATAAATTTTATGGTGCCATCATTGCTTACTCCTGCGCGAGCACTCACTGTCTGGCCATGACGGGTACGGGTGGCAACAAGGCCTTCCTCCCGTTCAAGTTCAATTTTGACCGGTGCCCCATTCATTTTTGTACTTAAAAATGCAACCATCGGTTCAAGAACAACATCCTGCTTATTCCCAAAGCCACCGCCAATATATGGCTTAATGACACGGATCTTTGGCCATGGCATATCAAGTGCCTGACCGACTATTCTGCGGCAAATATGTGGAATTTGGGTGGAGCTGACGATAACCAGGTGGTCGTTATCATCCATATAGGCGTAAGCCGTATGATTTTCCAGGTGGCAATGAAGAATAATGGGAGTGCTGAAGGTTCCTTCCACTATGATATCCGTCTCTTTTTCAGCATCTTCAACGGTTCCACCAACCTCAAAAGTGGAGGACTTAATAATATTCCCATTTGGGTGTATGGCAGGGGCATCTGCGGCCATTGCAGCCTCGGAAGTTACACATACAGGTAGCTCCTCATACTCGACGATCACTGCCTTTACAGCTTTTGCTGCGGTCAGATAATCACGGGCAACCACGATTGCCACCTCATCGCCATGGTAACGAACGTGATCGGTCAGCAACAATCTATCCGCCACATCCTGATGATCAGGATCAAGAGAAAAGGGATGGCCTGCCGTGGCAAAGAGTGTTTTGGGTACATCTTTATGGGTAAAGATGGCTTCCACCCCGGGTATAGCCAATGCCGCTGTCATATCGATACTTTTGACAAGGCCGTGGGCAATGGGGCTCCTGACGTACTTTGCCTGCAGCATACCGGGCATAGAGAAGTCATCGGTATAACGGGTTTTGCCAGTAACCTTTGCTCTGACATCTTTACGTATATGTGATTGTCCTACTGCCATATCAGGTCTCCATCGTTAATCTCTTATTTACAAATACCCTATCAACTTTGTTATTTTTTATGAGGAAGCAGCAGGTTAAGAAGGATAGCTGCCAGGCCTCCCGTGGTAATACCCGAAGAAAAGACATTTCTAATCTCAGTCGGGGCAAAATTTTTCAACACTTCTGGAACCATTGTCACCCCAAGGCCAAGCCCCAAGGACACGGCAATAATCAAGGTGGAGCGATTATCCATTTTCTGGGTGGCAAGAATCTTTATTCCAGCCGTTGCAACCGTACCAAACATAAGAATAGTGGCACCACCAAGAACCGGTTCCGGCATAATGCGAAAAATCCCGGCAAGCACCGGAGAAAGCCCCATTAAGACAAGAATACCAGCTATAAAATAAGCTACATAGCGACTGGCAACCCCTGTTAACTGAATAACACCGTTATTCTGGCTAAAGGTGGTATTAGGGAATGTATTAAAGAGACCGGCTATAAAAGAGTTGATGCCGTCGGCCAATACGCCGCCCTTAATTCGACTTATATAGAGATCCCCTTTTACCGGTTGTTTCGATATCATGGAGGTGGCGGTCAGGTCACCAATGGATTCAATGGCGGTGATTACATAGACAAGACCGATGGCAAAGAATGCTCCCCAGGAAAAACTGATCCCATACTTGAGTGGTTGGGGAACCGTGAACAGATCCATTCCTTCCAGTTTGGAAAAATTGACCATCCCAAAAGCTGCGGCCAGAATATAGCCTACGGTTAATCCAATTACGATGGAGGACATGCGCAGGTACTTATTTTTACTCATATTCAATGCCACGATAATAGCAAGTACCAGAAAGGCGATGCCAAGGTTCTGGAAACTGGCAAAGGCATCTGGAACATTATTCATTACATAAAAACCACCAGCCATACTGACCAGACCGACCTTAATAAGAGTCAAACCAATCAACGTTACCACAACGCCAGTAACCACCGGGGTAATAATTTTTTGCGCCAGATGAAGAAAACGGCTGATAAACATCTCTATAAAGGAACCAGCCATAACACAGCCGAAAACCACGGCAAGGGCAGTATGGGCATCGGCCTGATTCTTTATGGCAATGGCAGCCCCGATTATCGGGCCGAGAAATGCGAAACTTGTTCCCTGCATGGCAAGTAGCCCGGAACCCACCGGCCCCATTCGTTTGGCCTGAACAAAGGTCGCAATTCCAGAAACCAGCAGGGTCATGCTGATAATATAGGATGCATCGGAGACATCAAGGCCGAGTGCATTACTGATAATAATGGGAGGGGTTACAATACCGACAATGGAAGCGAGCATATGCTGCAACGCTGCAAAGAAGGCAATAAGCACAGGAGGTCTGTCTTCAAGGCCGAAGATGAGTTCTGAATCGAAGGGAGTTGCCTCGGATTCAGTAATCGTTTGATTTTCTTCAGTCGTACTCATAAATGCAATCCTCCATATAAATTAATCAGTGTGAACCATTCTACCTATAATTGAAGGTATTGAGTATGGCTTCAAGTACACCACCGCCAACGGCCATTGCCTTATCCGATGCGCTTGTACAAGAAGCCACCTTACCACGAGGGTCGATATCTCCAAGCTTTGTATTCTTGTCCACCGGGGTGCCAGTGCGCAGCAGCCCGCGTATTACTCCGGATATATTGGCACACACCGGTGAAGAGTCTATCTTTGCCACACACTCGCCTTTCTCCACTCTGTCGCCGATGCTGCAGTCCGTCTCAAATATTCCTGTAGCCGGAGCCCGCAATAAGCGCTCCTTGCCATACCCACCAATGATCCCTGGAATCCCTGTATCCGGAGCGGCTGTACCTTCGTAGATAACTCTGCCCAGATTATGGCCTCGTTTGGTTTCGATAACACAGTTCACGTCTTTTCCAGCCGTAAAACCGGGACCAAGCCCAATGACCAGTTCAGCATCATCAATCCCGGTGCCGAGATTGCGCTTTGCTATAATAGCATCAATCACAATATCGGGCTGAAGTTTCTGAATGCTCTCTCCTGTCGCATCAATCACAATCGGAATAGTCTCATCCGGCAGCCATTGTCCAAGCTCTCCGACACCATCAATACACCGGGCTGTGATATCTTCAACAGAAACGTTAGCACTGTTAATCGCTTCCGAAAAAGAAACCAGGCGGCGAACCGCAAGAGGATGTTTCGTTTCCAGAAGCAATACGCGCTTAAAGCCTGAACGATGAAGGCGGATTGCCACGCCCGTTGCCAGATCTCCACCACCGCGCATAATAATCTTTAAATCTGCCAGATTTTCCATAAACAGTATTGCTCTACCCCGTCATTCCCGCCTGCGCGGGAATGACGGAGTACTATTGTTACTTCTCGTTAATAATAGCACTTTGTATGTTGTGCTTTCGTCTTAAGAGCTAAACGGACTTCTGCCATCAAGTAATCGAAATAAAATTGCCGCTTCGGCCACTTCTCTGAGGTTTTTACTCATCAAATTGCTTTTCAATTTAACACTCCCTGCCTCCAGAGAATCTTTGGCAAGGCTCAACGTTACCTCATCATCCTCAAAGAAAAATGTTGCTCCTTTATCGGTGAGAGTAGCTTTTTTACCATCATGTATAAATACCATTTTACCGGGCTCTGTCATAAGAAATCCTTCCCCGTGGGCCTCAAGGCTTGCGGCGGAAAGGTGAACATGAGGTTTATCTATGTAGGGGGCGCCACTGGTAGGGCAGAAGGTCTGGCAGTTACCGCATTCATTACAGAAATCTGGAATATTAATAACCTGATAGGCTTGAGTCAGTTTAATTCGCCGAACGGTCTTAATGGAACCATCCGCATTGATATGCTGCTCCGGATAGGATACGGGATCAGCCTTCAGAGCAACATTGGCTCTGTTTGGACAAACCGTCACACAGATATTACAGACCAGATCACATTGCAGGCATCGGGAGGCCTCGGCCATGGCATCTTCTTTGCTGAGGGTTCCGACAAAAAGATCAAAATTCAGACGTTCACTTGGAAGTAACTCGGGTGCCTTCACACCAAATCTGCGGGTTGCATTCTGCTTTTGCAGCTCAGTAAGATCGAGCCTGCGATCATCAACCGGAGCAATAATAACTTTCGGTTTCAGGCCCGACGCGGCAATAATGGACTTCGTTGCCCGCTGGCCATGACCGATTGCGTTAATCAGTGAAGAAATATCAATAACATCACCTCCGGCAAGGACAAAGGGCAGAGAGGATCGCAGAGATCTTCTATCCACACTCAGTTCACCCTCCGGCAGGAAATCCAGTTTTACTCGCTGGCCGATGGCTACAATGATACTATCCGTTTCGATGATATAATTTTCGCCCTCAACCTTGACCGGACTACGACGTCCGGAGGCATCGGGGTCACCAAGTTTCATTGTGGCTACTTCAAGGCCGGAAACCTTGCTATTCACAACCTGAACAGCTTCTGGCGCTGCCAGTTCCACAATATTGACACCCTCTTCGATTGCCCCGTTAATCTCTTCATGGTCGGCCGGCATCTGCTTACGGGTACGCCGGTAAACAATGGAGACTTCACCATCTTTTCCAACCAGACGCTTTGCTGTACGAGCCGCGTCCATGGCCGAGTTCCCACCCCCGACAATAATTACTTTGGTGCCAATATCAGGCGATTTTCCCTGCCGAACATCGCTCAAAAAGTCAAGATGATCAACCACTCCTGCACTCTCTGCGCCCGGAATTGGTAGGCTGGAACCTTCCTGAGCGCCGATTGCTATATAGATAAAGTCATGGGAATCACGCAGCTCGGTAAATTTCTCTTTATCCACTTTTACACCCGTGTGCAAACGAGCACCGAGTTCAAGAATACGGTCGATATCCTTTTTCAGGCTATCATCATCGAGCCGAAAAGCAGGGATAGCATCCGTGGCCATACCACCGACAAATTCTTTGGATTCATAGATATCAACCTGAAAGCCCTCAAGAGTGAGAAAGAAGGCCGCAGAAAGCCCCGACGGCCCGCCACCGACAATGGCCACACTTTTCCCATTATCAGCCTCGGGAGTAAGCTTGATATCTTCCTTTTGACTCTGGGCAATAAATCGTTTGATCTCCCGAATAAGCAGGGGGGAGTCATAGTTCAATCTGGTACATTTATACTCACAGGGATGATCACAAACCATCCCCTGCATATTCGGAAAGGGGTTGGTCGCAAGGACGGTTTTGAAGGCATTTTCAAAATCACCGCGAGCCGTATAATCCATATAGCGGGGTACATCCTGAGAGGCACCACAACTGGTAACACACGGAGCTCCTGCACAATCAAATTTGAGCAGACGGCGACCGGTCTTCACATTTTGAAAAGGAAAGAGATCCTTACTGTAAAACCCCGTTGCAACCACATTGGCCGCATACTTTTTCAAGTTGGCAAGCCCTGCCGCAACGCTGTCATCCATCCCGGCCCAGTCACAAACCAGTTGTTCAAGAGAACCGGCAGCAACTTCTTTCATACCTGCAAGTACGGTTTCAGCATACTGCGTTACCCGGGCATAGCCACCGGGCTTCAAAAGATCGGTACAGACGGTAATGGGTGCCATTCCGCAGGTCAGAGTATCAAAGACATTAAAGGTATCAACACCTGCACAAAAAGAAAGATCAAGCTCCCCGTTAAACTCTTCCTGGAGACGAGCGGCAAGATTTATGCTGATTGGATGGAGTGCCCGACCGGACATATAGCACATGCCCTCGGTCTTGGGTAATGCCTGGTCAATATTGGTGGTCTCAAGGGTATTGGTCAACTTGATATTGAATTCAACGCCCTTTATTTTAGCAGACTCCAGCAGAGAACGAATAAGAGTAATGGCATCGGGATATTTAAGATCGTGCTCAAAGGCAAGATCCGGCACATCAATTTCAAAATTCAGTTTGTTATTGAGGATATCACGTAAACGCTCGGGGCCAAGCAGAGTAGGGTTCAGTTTGATAGTGGTATGATAGCCACGTTCTTCTATAAAATAGCGGGCGATCTTTTCGATTTCATCGGGCGGACAGCCGTGCATGGTAGAAATCGTCAGGTTATCAGATATCTTACTGGGAATATTCAGCTCTTTTACCCGCGGATAGATGGTGGCAATCTTTTCTATCTTTTCAGCAAGCTCCTTTGAGCAATCTTCCATACGATCAAAAAAGTGCTGAACCGTAGGACTATGAATACCCTTGAGTTCGTAGCCGGCACTCATATTAAAAATAAAACCGGCATCATCTCCACTAAAACCAAGTTTGTCTTTTAGAACATAAAGCAGGATAAAAGCATTCAGATATTCGTTGAAGGATTCATCGAGTTTCAACTCCTGAGACCACTCACAGTTATAGCCTTCATCGGTCATATCGATGCAGGGTTTGGTCACATCAAGTTCATCGAGGACCTGGATGGTTTTCAATTCGATATAACGACTACCGGTGAGCCAGGCAACGACAATGTTCTGGGCAAGTTGAGTATGGGGCCCGGATGCTACTCCAAGCGGAGTTTCAAGGAGTTTCCCATAGCGAGACATACGAAAGGGATCTGCGGAATCTGGAATAAAAAATTGTTCTTTACCAATGCCGAAAATTTCATTTTGTTCTTCCAGATCAGTGAGGATCCACTTGAGAAGAACGTCAATATCAGTGCAGAAAAAGAGATCTTTTTTCATTATATTTTTTCCTATATTCGTAACTTTCGCTTGAGATACCGCCCTGAACCTTTCGAGCCCAGAAATTGCCCGTCACGGACAAGAATATCCCCGCGAAGGAAGACGGTTTTAGGCCAGCCCTTTACAGTCATTCCTGCAAAAGGAGTATAGTCAACATGCTGATGTAAACGTTCCGTGCTCACCACTTTTTCTTTTGTCGGATCAAGAATCAGTATATCTGCATCCGAACCAATTGTAAAACTCCCCTTTTGCGGGGCCAATCCCATAATACGTGCAGGATTTGTTGCAACAAGCTGAACAAAACGTTTCAAATCAATACGATTTTTCAACACTCCCTCTGAAAAGAGCAACGGCACCCTGGTTTCAACACCGGGAATCCCGCCGGGAGAGTTAAAAATATTTTCTCTTCCCCTGTTCAGCTTTTGGGCAAAAGAAAATGAGCAATGATCGGTGGCAACCACATCAATTGTCCCATCTGCAAGGCCTTGCCACAGAGCCTCACAATCCTGCTGTTTCCGCAACGGAGGGGCCATAATATATTGGAGCCCTTTATCATGCTCTTTCTGATAACAGCTGTCGGTGAGGGTCAGATACTGGGGACAGGTTTCCGCATAAACCGGAACTCCTTTTTGTTTTGCATCTCTTATTATTTCAAGCCCGGAGGCAGTGGAGAGATGAACAATATAAAGAGGGGCATTTCCGGCTGCCCGAGAGAGGGCAAGTAGCCTGTCTATGGCTTCAGCCTCGGAATAGTCGGGACGACTTCGAGGGTGGTTTGCGGGATCTGTAACATCACCATTTTCACGAATATCTCGGGTCAGCTCAGCGATGATTGCATGATTTTCCGCATGAAACGCGGTTATTCCACCGGCTGCATGGTTGGCCTTCAGTACCTGAATAATCTCTTTATCATTTAGGCGTCCGCCATAGGTCAGGTACACCTTCAGGCTTGGTATTCCGCCCATAACCAGATCGTCAATCCCAGTCAGAACAGACTCATCAACGTGTTGAACAACTCCATGAAAACCGTAATCAACGACCATCTCATCCCTGGCCTGATCACGGTAGAGATTCATCTGATGATTCAGATCGCAGCCAACGGGACCAAATCCCGGATGCTCAACAATAGAAGTGGTTCCGCCATAAGCAGCAGCCACAGAGCCATAATAAAAGCCATCACTTACCCTTTCTTCACCAACCTGCAGATTCAGATGAGTATGAACATCAATTGCTCCAGGCATAACGTAGCAGTCAGCCGCATCCACTATTCCCAGGCCATCTGTACGATCAAGACCTTTACCGATGGCAGCAATGCGTCCCTCTTCAATCAAAATATCCGACTGAAAAGTTTCGGTGGCTGTTACCACCGTACCATTGACCACCAGTGTACTCATATTCTACTCGCTCAGTTTGACCCAGAGACGTTTGCCCTGTTCCCTGGCATAGGAAAGTACCGCTTCCTCATCCACCAGAGTTGATTTACGATCTTCCACGATTACCTGTCCCTTTGCAATAACCGTATTGACATGAAGAGCTTCCAGGCCAAAAAGAAAGTGCCCGTAGAAGTTTTCATCATTCATTTCGGTTGGGGTATCGTAATCCAGAATAACCAGATTATTCAAATCATCACCAACTCCTGTAAACTGAGCAAGGTAGTTGTGAACATTGCGAAACCTGCGATACACCTCATCATACCCGATACCTCCGGTGGTGGAACAGGCCAGATGATGGGCCTTGGCGGAGCGGAGCATATCGTTGTGCATTCCGTCTGTCCCCAGCATAACGTTGGACAGCCAGTCATAATCGGTGAGCCCCACATTGTTGTTCTGGTTGGATTCCACGTTGGAAACAACCCAGACCGGAGAATCTGCGAGTATTTTTCGTTCCGCATCGTCGCAATGCAAACAGTGGCCCAGAATGGTTTTCGAACTCTCAAGCCCCCCAAGATCACGCAACCGCTCTGCAACCCGTTTGTTATACGTTTTTTCACAATGCACTTCATCGGCAATATCTTCTGCAACATGAATATGAAGGCCGGTATCATATTTTCGGGCAAGAGCAACGGATTTTTCAAAAAGATCATCGCCCACGGTAAAAGAAGCATGAAGGCCGATCAAGCCGGGACGCCCCGAAGCCAGATAGGATTCATGCTCGGCAAGACTTCTCTCGGCAATCTCTTTTCCATTACGATCGGAGGATTCATGGCACATCAGATGGCCAATACCACAGCTCTCAAAGGCATTGGCGATAAGCTCAAGACTGCCCTCCACGTGCATTGGTGAGGCATGGTGATCGATACAAAAGGTCACCCCGCGACGAGCCATCTGCAGAGCGGCCGCAAGAGCACTTGCCTCAACCATATCCTTATCGAGCCGCTTATCAACACGCCACCACACATATTGAAGAATTTCAGAGAAACTTGTGGGAATTTGGGGAGGAGCAGGCATCCCACGACAGAGAGCAGAATAGATATGATGGTGGCCACAGGCAAAAGATCTGGTTACAAAGCGGCCCCTACAGTCGATGACCCGATCGCCATCATTACGTTCTCCAGCAGCAGGAATCATATCCAGCAGAGTCACTCCACCAGTTGCCCCCTCCGCCACAGCAAGATGGGTAGAAGTAACCTTAAGCGTCTGAGAATCAACATACTGGGCATTCTGCAAATAAAGAGTCATTGAAGTATTACTCCTGTATAATAAATACTGCTCAAGCAACATCCGCAGCAGGATTTATGGGGGACTTTTAAGAGCGTCATCCAGTAGATTTCGTAGATTTGAAAATCAAGAAATCTACTGTCAAAAGCGGATAAAAGTTTCCCATAAATCCGGCTAACCACATGAACAAAGACTATTAATCCTTCTTTAAAACCGGCGAAAGAGGCAAAGCATAGCGACGCTTCCCATCATAATCACAAAAAGCATTGGCAATAGCAGGTGCTGTCGCAATACAGCCAATCTCCCCCACTCCTTTTGCCCCAAACGGCCCTTCCGGATCATCGGATTCAACGCCAATCACTTCAATTTTCGGCAAATCATTAATCCTCGGAATCCCCAACGCCCGATATTTCCCGGATGTCAGCCTGCCGTCTTTCAACGGAACTGTTTCACTGAGAGCATAGCCAACACCCATGGCAACTCCGCCTTCAATCTGCCCTTCAAACAGTTTGGGATTAAGAATGCGCCCGGCATCGTGAGATGCTATAATTTTTTCAAGCTTGCCATCCCCGTCAAGGATTGCGAGATTGGTGGCATAGCCATAGGAGATATGGGAGATTATTTCACCCGGCTTTCCATCTGCCTGGGTGTAATCACAGAGAAATTCTCCTCTGTAGGTTTTCCCGGCAAGTTCCTCCAGGGATTTACCCTTAAGATCCTCTTTCAACTCTTTTGCCGCATCAATTATGGCGCGCCCAAGAAGCAGCGTTCCACGACTCGCTGTGGTGGGCCCACCAATGGCGCCTGAAGCCGTACTGACAAAGGGTGTTATCAGATCAGTGTCCGTTATCCCCGTTGCCTCACACAGGGCCTGGCGAGCGATGGTATGAACCCCCTGCCCCATCTCCGTCCAGCCATGATGGAGGGTAATCCTGCCACCCTCCTCAATTTCGATAACAACCCTACTCAGCTCAGGAATACCATTGCCCACACCACAATTTTTCACTGCACAGGCAAGCCCCTTATATTCAGCCTTATCATAGGCATCCTTGACACTCAGCAATGTGTCTTTTAGTCCCACACTCGCAGTAAGCACCTGCCCGGGAGCGAGCATACTGCCAATATCAAGAGCATTATCATAGCGGAACTGCCAGCGATCAAAACCACCCTGTTGACACAAATCATCGATCAACCCTTCAAGGCCAAAGGTGGCCTGGTTAACCCCAAATCCCCGCATGGCACCGCAGGGAATATTATTGGTATAGACGGATCGCGCTTCAATATCAACGGCTTCAAAATGGTAGCCGCCGCTGGCATGGGTCCCGGCCCTGTCCATAACCGGACCACCAACGGATGCATACGCTCCGGTATCACCAAGTATTCTGGCATAAAGCGCGGTGAGCATTCCTTTTTCGTCACAACCGATTACATACTCCAGACTGGTGGGATGACGTTTGGGATGCATCCGGATGGATTCCGGTCGGGTAAGTTTATACTTCACCGGAGTTCGCAGAAGATGGCAGGCAAGAGCTGCATGCCCCTGTACGGTCATATCTTCCTTACCACCAAAGGCACCACCGCAATCTACAATTTCCACCTCAACCTGTTCCTCTGTAAGGGCAAGCTGATGGGCAATCTCATCACGTTCACGATAGGGTCCCTGACTCTGGGAAAAGACCTTTACGCCTTCCCCTGCCGGGATAACGACACAACACTCCACCTCAAGAAAACCATGATCAACAGTAGGGGTTGTAAATGTGCCCTTCGCAACATATGCCGAACACTCAAGCATACCTGCAGTATCACCACGTTTGATAATTTTTTCACCAAGCAGGTTACCGCTTGTATGCACTTTAATATCACTATCAAGTGCCAGATGCATATCGGTAAGTGCTTCCAGAACTTCGTATTCAACGCTGATCAGCTCCACCGCAGTCCTGGCTTGAGCCTCTGTTTCGGCAACTACGGAGGCAAGAACATCACCAATATATCGTGTGACCTCACCGCCCTCCAGCATCAATGGCCAATCCTCAACGATAAGACCGGAGTTTCGCTGCCCCGGAATATCGGAAGCCAGCAGCACTCGCTTTACTCCCTCCTGTTTCTCAGCCTTACTGACATCAATGGAGAGGATTCTGGCCCGGGGATGCTCGGAAAACTTCAGTGCTCCGTGGAGCATTCCCTCGAAACGTAAATCATCCACAAATGGCTTGCGGCCAATGGCCCGATCCACCGCTTTAAACTTGGGACTCGACACCCCTATCCCTGGACGCTCCTCAAAAACAGGTTCACTTTTCTCTGCCATGGCAGTTGCAGCAGCAAGAACGGCATCAACAATCTTCACATAGCCGGTACAGCGACAGAGATTAAAACGCAATTCCTTCTCCACCTCTGCCCTGCTGGGATTGCTGTTTTTCTCTAATAATATCTTCGTTCTGGTTAGAAAACCTGGAGTACAAAAGCCGCACTGAACCGCACCTTTGGCCACAAAGGCTCTGCCAAGAGTTTGCAGCAGCGATTCGGGAAGCCCTTCAAGAGTCACCACGGTTTTACCAGCGACTTTCTTCATGGGAGTGGCACAGGCAAGCACTGCCTTTGTATCCACCTCAACCAGACAAGCCCCACAGGCTGCCTGCCCGGAGCAGCCATCCTTTGCAGCTGTCAATTGCTTATCATTGCGCAACCAGGAGAGAAGCGATATATCCTCATCCCCGGTGTACTGTTCTGTTTTGCCGTTCAATACCAGCTCAATCATGTCCCTTCCTCCCATTACAACCTGAACTACCTGCTTTAAAACGCCCGCGGAGTTGCTCGCTCAAGCAGACGCTGTAGTACATCGGCTGAATTCTTCTGCTTGGAAAGAAATATCATAGCCGCAATAATGTAGGGTTTATAACTGGCCTGTTTGTACTGAGGGACACGGTATCGATCAAAGACCGATGCCTCAACTTCCCCATGTTCACAGGAAACACCGCTGATATCAGCAGGCAGACAGTGCATATAGAGGGCTGAACCGTTACGCGTTGTGCTCATCAGATCTTCGGTGCAGGTCCAGTCCATATGTTTTTTGTTCTGACCGAGTAATTCCTGTTCCAGAGCTTTAATACCATCCATATCCCCATTCCCATAGAGATCGGTACGTTTTTCCATGGCGGCAAAAGGTGCCCAGCTCTTTGGATACACAATATCAGCATCCTGGAAAGCCTCGGCCATGGAGTTTGATCTGGTAAAACGTCCACCGGATTCAACGGCCTGCCTGGCGGCAACTTCTTCGACCTCGGGCATCACTTCATATCCTTCGGGATGGGCAAGAGCCACATCCATTCCAAAACGAGTCATCAGGCCGATTACGCCCTGGGGCACGGAGAGAGGTTTACCGTAGGATGGAGAGTAGGCCCAGGTCATTGCTATTTTCTTACCAGCCAGATTTTCGATGCCTCCAAAATGCTTTATAATATGGAGCATATCAGACATTGACTGAGTGGGGTGATCAATATCACACTGCAGATTTACCAGGGTGGGACGCTGCTCAAGCACACCTTCATCGTGTCCCGCCTGCACCGACTGCGCCACATTACGCATATAGCTGTTTCCCTTGCCAATATACATATCATCACGGATACCAACAACATCGGCCATAAAGGATACCATATTCGCAGTTTCACGAACGGTCTCGCCATGGGCAATCTGTGATTTTCCCTCATCGAGATCCTGAACCTCAAGTCCGAGCAGATTACAGGCGCTTGTAAAGCTAAAGCGAGTCCGAGTGGAGTTATCGCGAAAGAGAGACACCCCGAGCCCTGAATCAAAAATACGGCTTGAGATGTTCTGCTCCCGCATACCGCGCAGAATTTCGGCCACGGAAAAGGTTGCGCCAAGTTCATCCATGGATTTTTCCCATGTCAGGAGAAAATCGTTGTTATACATATTCTGGTAATCCAGGGTGGCAAGCTCCCTGATCAGTTCTTCAATTCCAAGTTTGTCCATTTTTTGTATCTCCTGATATAAACTGGGGAACGATCAGCATTCCACTAAGGAACTATCTGTGTCCCTTTTCCATGACGAATCGCTTCGCCAATATTGTTAGGGTTCGTTATAATAACTCTTTCGCCACCATTTTTAATAAACGCTATGGCTGCCTCTATTTTAGGGGCCATGGATCCGGGAGCAAAATGACCAGCATGAAGGTATTTCTCCATTTCAGCTGCAGACACTTCTCCTAGCCCCACTTCTTCAGCGGTGCCAAAGTTCAGCATTACCTGCTCAACAGCAGTGGATATTACCAGCAGAGGTGCCCTCAAATCAGTCGCAAGAAGGGACGCTGTCTTATCCTTATCGATAACCGCATCGACACTGGTAAGACCAATATCGCTCCGAACCACCGGAACTCCACCGCCTCCGGCAGTAATCACATGAAAACCATTTTCAAGAAGGACAGCAACAGCATCTTCTTCAACTATTTTCAACGGAAGCGGCGATGCCACCACCCGCCGATAGCCTCGATTTGCATCCTCATGGAGTATCCAATCAGGATGCTGTTCTTTAAGCGTTGCAAGCTGCTCTTTTAAGTAAAACTCTCCAATTGGTTTATCGGGTAGCTCAAAACCGGGATCTCTGGGGCTGACCTCGACCTGAGTAACAACGGTCACAGCCTTTCCAGCCATTCCTCGCTTCTCCAGTTCATCGCTCAATGCCTGTTGAATCTGTAGCCCTATGGCCCCTTGAGTATCCGCGACACAAGAACTCAAGGGTACAATATGGAGACCAACCTGCTCCCGGGCAATCTCAGAGCGAAGCATGATAAAGCCAACCTGGGGACCATTACCGTGGGTTACCACCAGTTGATAGCCAAGCTCTACAAGATCTACCAGCTGGATGCTGGTCTCACAAATTGCATTATACTGATCTTCCACCGTTTGCTTACTTCGGTGCTGAATCAGAGAATTCCCGCCAATGGCTATTACAGCCAGTTTTTTTTTCACAGTCCGACCAGCCCTCTACTTACCAATCACATAGACACCGGGCAGAGCCGCATAAAGGGCTGCACAGCGTACCAGATCGGCCTTCCAGGTCTTTTCATTTGGAGCATGCGCCTCGGCTTCTTTCCCAGGCCCAAAACCAACAGTTGGGATACCATGCATCCCGGTAATAGCCACACCATTGGTGGAAAAAGTCCATTTATCAATACGCGGAGCCGTTTTAAAAAGTGAGGAATATGCCTCGGCCGTTGCCTGAACAGCAGGATGATCTTCAGCCACAACCCAGGAAGGAAAATAACAGTCGGTGGGATAGACAAGACCAGTGTAAGCAGGCGTCTCATACTTATACATGCTCACTTTTGCAGAAGCGGCCTTTGCTGCCGGAAGTTCTGCAATCTGAGACATAGCCAGTTTAGCATCTTCTCCTGCAGTAAGACGACGATCAACGGAAACCGAACAGCCATCAGCCACGGCGCAACGGGAAGGGGAACTATAAAATATTTCAGAGACGGTAAGAGATCCCTTACCTAGAAAATCATCATCCTTCAGCTCGGTATGCAGTACCTCAAGCTCACCCAGAATTTTAGCCATCTTGAATATTGCGTTGTCACCACGTTCAGGAGCAGAACCATGGGAGGAAACACCCTCCACATCGATCCTTATCTCCATACGACCACGCTGGCCACGGTAAATACCACCATCGGTGGGCTCGGTGGAAACCACAAACTCCGGCTTTAAGCCACTCTCATTAATGATATATTGCCAGCAGAGACCATCGCAGTCCTCTTCCTGAACGGTTCCCACCATAACCACGGTATACTCATCGGCGAGATCAAGGTCTTTGATTATTTTTCCAGCGTAGACCATGGAGGCCATGCCGCCTTCCTGATCGGAGGTTCCCCGACCGCCAATACACTCATCATCCTCGTAGCCTTCGTAGGGATCAAAGTCCCAATTTCCGGCAACTCCCACGCCAACGGTGTCAATATGGGCATCAAAGGCGATCAGTCGTGGGCCAGAACCGATAGTGCCAAGAACATTTCCCATGGGGTCTATTTCAACTTTTTCAAAACCGACCTTTTCCATTTCTTCTTTAATTCGAAGGACAACCTTCTCTTCGTTGCAGCTTTCACTGGGAATGGCAACCATATCCCGCAGAAATCTTGTCATTTCAGGCTCATATTTCTTCGCAAGATCATTTATTTTGTCAAAATCAAGTGTACTCATTTATTTTTACTCTCTTTTTGTATGTGGACATTCTCCATCTCAGTTGCCGATACCCAGGAAACAAAAGGAGTAATGCCAATCATTTTTAATTATCTCCAATTGATTATTTTTACAAAATGTATAGTTTTGTGTCAACTTTCTTTTAAAAAATCAGTCAGAAATATCGTTCGGCCCAATAGGAAAGAAAAGCAAAACCACGACCACACAGGCAGTTTGACAAACAACACGATTAAAAAAACTGCAAAAAAGAACAATTCAATGATTTTTTACTTGTCACAGGAATTATAAAAAATTATAATTTTTTATAATTCCCGTTATTCACTTTTATTTATTTTATCGAAGGAGATCCAATATGTCTAAAAAAATCATCACAACTGAAAATGCCCCGGCAGCAATCGGCCCCTATTCTCAAGCCGTACAATATGGTGACACCATCTATGTATCCGGCCAGCTGCCGTTAAATCCAGAGACAAAAAAAATGGAAGATGATGTTAGCGCTCAAACCAGACAGAGCATGAACAATATTAAAGCTATCCTGGAAGCGGCCGGTTCTTCAATGGAGAACGTTATTCGCTGCGGTATTTTTGTCACAGACCTTGGAGACTTTGCAACGATCAATGAAGTCTATGCCAGTTTTTTCACAGGAGACTACCCAGCCCGCGCCACCGTTCAGGTTGCCGCCCTTCCGCTTGGAGCCAAGGTTGAAATCGATGCCATTGCCGCCGCCTAAAGGAAAAAACGATGTCCATAGAGTATGTTTTTAATACAAAAATAAAAAATCCCAGCCAAGGAGTATCCCTTGGAATTCTTGACAGCGGTGAGGCCGAAAAGGCGCGGCGCTATCATCAGGGCTTCACTGAGTACCAGCCCAGTCCTCTGGTTCAACTGTCGAAACTTGCCGACTACCTTGGACTCGGCAAACTCTTTATTAAAGACGAATCCTCCCGCTTTGGCCTCAATGCCTTTAAAGTGCTTGGTGCATCCTACGCAATTGGCCGCTATCTCGCAGAACGGCTTGGACGTGATATCTCCGAGATTTCTTACGAAGAGCTACGCTCGGAAGAAATTCGCAGTCAACTTGGCGATATCACTTTTACCACCGCAACGGATGGCAATCATGGACGTGCCGTAGCCTGGGCGGCAGCACAACTCCATCAAAAAGCAGTTATCTATATGCCCAAAGGCTCTGATCCCGTTCGGCTCAAAAACATCCGTGCCCATGGTGCAGAAGCCTCTATCACTGACCTCAACTATGACGATGCCGTTCGGCTCTCACAACAGAAAGCTAAAGAAAATGGCTGGGTAATTATTCAGGATACCGCCTGGAGCGGCTACGAAGATATTCCGACTTGGATTATGCAAGGCTATGCAACTCTGGCCGTTGAAGCAATGGAACAGATGAAAGAACAGGGTGTTACAGCGCCCACCCATGTCTTTCTTCAGGCAGGAGTTGGTTCCTTTGCCGGAGGAGTACTTGGATTTCTTGCCTCAAGCCTTGGAGATAGCATGCCGAAAATCACCATTGTTGAGCCGGAAAAAGCTGACTGTCTCTACCATTCGGCCAAAATTGGTGATGGCAAGCCTCATACGGTGGACGGCGATCTTGACACCCTGATGGCAGGGCTCGCCTGCGGTGAACCCAACAGCATTGGCTGGGAACTGTTGCGCGACTATGCAGCAGCCTTTGTTTCTTGCCCAGATTCCCTTGCTGCTACTGGAATGCGGGTTCTGGCAACCCCTTTAAAGGGAGACGATACTATTATTTCAGGCGAATCCGGGGCTGTCACCACCGGGCTTCTTCATCTTCTGATGGAATCTGAAAGTGGAAACGCAGCCAGACTCCGAGAGCTGCTTGAGCTTGACAAAAACTCCGTTGTGCTGCTGGTCAGCACCGAGGGCAACACCTCCCCTCGTGCCTTTCGGGATGCAGTATGGTATGGAGAATATAGCGACCGGGAAGTAAATCGTAACAGAAAATAAGACCAGCCATGAATACAATGACAGAGCACGAACAGATTTTTCACAACCTTAAACAGACGGCAGATGCCGTTCACACTCTTTTTGGTCCCAACTGTGAGATTGCCATCCATGATATGGTCGATCTTCAAAAATCCCTTGTCTACCTGAAGGGTGACGTGACAGGAAGAACAATTGGAGCCCCGGCCACCAATATGCTGGTTAAACTGCTCCAGCAAAGTTCAGAGAAAGCTGACCATAAACATAATTACAAGTCTGTCACAGCCGATGGCAGATGCCTGAAATCATCGGCAACAATCATAAAGAACAGCAGCGGCAAGGCAGTGGCTGCGTTCTGCATCAATCTGGACACCACCTCCTACTTCAATGCCATCCAGTCTCTGTTGCCCTTTATCCATGATCTTGATACCGGGATATACCCTAGCAAAGAAACATTTGCCGACTCGCCAGGTGACACCGTCCGAACCCTTTTTGGCCAGGCAGTGGAATATATCGGAACCCAACCCGACGCAATGTCTATTGAGGAAAAAACACGCTTTATCAGAAAGATGAAACATAACGGAGTCTTTCAATTTAAGGGCGCTGTTGAGGAAGTATCAAGACTGATGGACGTTACCAAATGCACCGTCTATAATTATCTGAAGAAAACCGAATAAAGGAACTGCTGCAATGACAACGGTCCCACCTCTTCCTGGAATAGTGCTGGCTGCAGGAAACAGCCGCCGTATGGGGGAAAACAAACTGTTGCTGCCCTTTCGGGGGAAACCCATCCTCCAGCACGTAATCGATGCAGCCCATTTTTCCTCCCTCTCCCCTCTTCTTCTGGTTCTCGGACTAGGGGACAGTACGCTCTTAAAAGCCGTGGACACACGATCGGCCAGGATTATTGAAAACCCGGACAAAGAGAGCGGCTATGGCTCATCCCTGCAAGCAGGCCTTAGCCCACTAAAGGATTGCTGTACTGGAGTCATGTTCCTTCTTGGAGATCAGCCGCTGCTGCGTACTGAAACCATCGAAACGTTGATTACGGCCTTTCAAAAAGAACCAGAACGCTGGATAGCACCCTCGTGGAAGGGACAGCGGGGAAATCCGGTAATCACCCCCGCTGCCTGGTTTGACAGAATATTTGCACTGGACGGAGACACGGGGCCACGCAAACATCTTAACGACCCTGCGGCACACTTAAAAACCATTGCAGTGGAGGATCGGGGAGTCATTTTTGATATCGACAGCCCCGAAGATTATCGGCGGTTACTCAGCCATGAGTAGGGCTGGAGTCAGATCCTTAAAACGTACAACCTTTCCGCCATTTTTCTGAGCACTCTGAACGGCAGCAGCTCTGTTTCTGTATGGAAGCGCTTCTTTTCCCATTGGCCCCATAATGGAAGAGCCCACCAGATAATGAAGCCCCATGGCGTACTCGGACCCACCCTCGGGAAAAACTGTGACCCATATTGATTTGACAGGTGTCACGTCCTTAATATACTTTTTGGGATCTGTCTGAAAATGAACAAGACACTGGCTTGAACAAAAATGGTGCTGCTTCCCACCTCCTGTAGTGAGTTGACAACGATACTCTGGATATCTGGCTGGATACATTCCACAAACCGGGCAACGCACCTCAGGGCCGGGATCCACGATTTTTCCCTTCTTCTTTCTTTTTGCCTCAATTTTTGATCTGGATACGCTAAGCTCTTTGGAAGCCATTGCCACAGCCCCATCGAAATCAACAATTTTTCCTCCAGCACTAGCCGCAAATTTTTCTGCCGCCTCCCTTGACTCAAAAACGATCTTTGATTTCATGGTCATTGTTCCTTTTGCGGTGGAACCAATGAGGTAAAAGGCATTTTCGACAGCTATCATTCTTTCTGGATGCAGATATACAGCCGCTTGTACCTGTGTTGGTTTTTCATTTAAATTTGCAGACATATCCGCCAGACAACGGATAGAGCAGGTGGAAAACGTTCCCTCACTGTTTGTAAATTCATGTCTGGTTCTGGCCCACATATTCAAGTTCATACCGCAATTTGGACAGCGCCCCTGAGTCGTATATTTTTCAGGCTTCATCATGGGATGCTGAACAGCAGCGATATCGCCTGCCCAGGCCATAACAGGAAGAGATGAACAGGCCACACTATAACAAGATCCTATCACAGCGGCTTTTAGTATAAATCGTCTTGAAACAGTATTTGACATCATTTCACCTTTGGTAAGTATTAAACTCAATTCCGCTTTATTCTTAAACTGTTGGGCCTCTTGCAAAATAAAAAAAAGCAATGGAAGCTCAACGACAAGATATCATGCTTAATGGGTCGTGTCCAAAAAAGTTTACCCCCTCACCTGGGTATAAACGATACCGGATTGCTTATCATTACCCTGGTTACCTCCCGTAACATAGAGGGAAAATACGTTTTTTTTACTGCTTTATCCTTGACTAAAACATACTTTCCATGAGACCCTGAACATAAGAACGCTCAACTCAAAAATCACTGAACGGATACACTTTTTGAGTTCAAAACAGGGTCTCTGTTAACAGCCTGTCGCCAGAAGCTGCTGCTGTGGATCAATGAAGCAGGCACTGTTTACCCATCAATACCCAGAGATCATTCAACATGAGGAAATCATCCACTGTTTTGTCTGGTGACCTTGCCTTCTCCAATCCCTCTTTTATGGAGAAAAAACGGGTTCGCCTGCTCTATATGCAGGCTCCCATCGCCAACACTGTCATTATCCTCACTTCTTTTCTGTGTTATTGTCTATTGCAGCCACGTCTTGACTCCCCCTTTCTGCTAGTATGGATGTTGGTCCTGCAGTGCACGGCTTCATATCGTATAGGGCTATGGTACCTCAGAAAAAAACGTCCGGAATTACGATCCTCTTCAGAATGGTCACGTTTGTATCATATCGGATGCGGCCTGGCTGGATTGGCCTGGAGTCCGGTATATGCCTTTCTCTATGGAGCCAGTGACCCTTTCGTTTTTACTTTACTGATGATGCTGGCATTTGCGGTCATCAGCGCAGCGGGTCCTGTTCTGGCTGTTTCCATTCCGGCTGTCATCTTTTATATCCTTCCACAGGGAGTTGTCCTGACAGGAACCCTGCTTCGTTACGAAGACAGTTCCTCTTTGTGGCTGGCACTTACAATTGTCATTTATCTGGTTATGACGATTCTGTTTGCCCGAAATTTAAACAAAAGCATTCTGCAGTCAATACGGCTACAGGAAGAAAATAGACTTTTAATTGACGGACTGAACAGGGAAATTGGTGAGCGAGAAAGTCTGATTGTTCAGGGTACTCTTGAATTACAGGAGAGGAACCACGAGTTGATGAACGAGATCAAGAGTCGCGAGGCCACTGAAGAGCAGTTGCGAAAGGCCAATGCTAATCTGGATGCTACGCTGCTCGCCATTCCAGACATTCTGTTTGAGCTTGATGGAAATGGGAAATACATTGAAATCTGGGTCCAGGACACAACGCTCCTGGCTGCTCAAAAAGAGATCCTTCTCGGCCACACGGTGAACGAGATGCTCCCTGTTGACGCTTCGCAGACAGTGATGGAGGCAATTGAGGAAGCCACCAGGATCGGCACATCCCGTGGCCAGGTCATCAGCCTGTCTCTGGCAGATGGAGAACATTGGTTTGAGCTCTCAACATCTAAAAAGCAGGTTTCAGGGGCCTCCTCTCATTTCCTTATGCTCTCACGTGATATTACAGAAAAACAGCAAATGGAGGGCGAACTGCTCAGGGCAAGAAAACTTGAGTCCGTTGGAATCCTCGCTGGCGGGATAGCTCATGATTTCAATAATATTCTTTCCGTTATTCTTGGTAATGTAGAGCTTGCTGCTAAGCAGCTTAAAGGTAATGACTCAACATTTTCTCTTTTGGCAGACGCCAAAAAGGCTACGAGAAGAGCCACAAAACTGACCCAGCAGTTACTGACCTTTTCAAAGGGTGGCGAACCAGTAAAGGAAAACACTTCTTTGGCCCGGCTTATTCAGGAGGCTACTGAATTTGTGCTTCATGGCTCCAGGGTTTCCTGTGATTATTTTTTCCCAGAAGATTTGTGGGTGGTTCATGTGGATGGCGGGCAGATCAGCCAAGTTATTCAAAATCTGGTCCTCAATGGTATACATGCTATGCCAGAGGGCGGGAAAATACGTATTAACTGTGACAATGTTGAAGCCGGTACATCCGAGCTTCTGGTGAGCAAGCATGGTGAGGACTTTTTTGTCCGTATTACTATTCAAGATACAGGAGCAGGTATCCCACAGGAGATTATAAATAACATCTTCGACCCCTATTTCAGCACAAAAGAAGATGGGCATGGTTTGGGATTGGCCATCTGCCATACGATTATCCTCAAACATAATGGAAGCATCACTGTTCATTCCACTCCTGATCAGGGAACGACCTTTACCATCTACCTGCCAGCCGATCCCGATGGTGTTTTCAACCTTAAAAAAAAGGAAAAAAGAGTGTCACTCCCTAAGGGAGCGAGGGTTATGGTCATGGATGATGATGAAATGATCCGTATTTTAGTCAAGGCGCAACTTGCTGCCCTCGGCCATAAGGCAATTCTAACCGTGAATGGCGAAGAAGCAATACAGGTCTACCAGGAAATGGAAGAGCAAGGGACACCTGTTGATCTTGTGATCATGGACCTGACCATTCCCGGCGGTATGGGAGGAAAGGAAGCTGCCCATAAACTGCTGCAGCTGGCACCTAATGCAAAAATCATAGTTGCCAGCGGCTATTCAAACGACCAGGTGCTATCTCATTATCGTGATTACGGATTTTGTGCGGCGGTGTCAAAACCGTTTGATCTGGAAGAGCTGGGAGAAGGTATCAACTCCATTTTACAGACTTAGTGAAAAAACTTTTGCAATACCAAAAATATCTTGCCTAATCACGGAACAAAACGATACAATAATCTTAATTTTTCACATGTGTTGAAGGACTTTATATACTAATAAAATTTGTAATGGAAAAACAGATGTCTCACAAAATGCGAAAGCTCAAAACAGGACTGTTGCTGCCCTGCCTCTTACTGGCAATTACTCCCGCTACAATATGGGCTGCTGATGAAGAGATGCTTGATCTGGATCTCTCCCAGTTTATGGAGATTCAGATCACCTCGGCCGGCCGTAAAGCACAGAACCTTGGCGATGTTGCAGCTGCGGTCTACGTAATTGACCAGGAGGCTATCCATAATTCTGGCGTCACGTCCATACCCGAGGCCCTTCGTATGGTGCCCGGCTTGCAGGTCTCCAGGATGAACGCCACCAAGTGGGCCATCACCTCCCGTGGATTCAATGGAGTGTTCTCCAACAAGCTGTTGGTACAGATCGATGGCCGCAGCGTCTATACACCATCCTACTCCGGAGTCTACTGGGATGTGCAGAATGTGGTGCTGGAAGATGTGGAGCGGATTGAAGTCATCCGAGGTCCCGGAGCAACTCTCTGGGGGGCCAATGCCGTAAATGGCGTCATTAATGTCATCACCAAACAGTCCTCGGACACCCAGGGGGGGCTCGTCACTGTTGCTGCCGGAAATCATGAAACTGGCATTGCATCAATGCGTTACGGCACACAGTTAAATAAAGATACCTATGGCCGATTCTACCTCCATGCGCATGCCCAGGACTCCTATCAGTTGCTGGCAGATGAAACAGATGCCCATGATGACTCTCAACTTTCCAGCGCTGGTTTTCGCCTTGATGGGGATATCGGATTAAAGGATAGCTGGACCCTGCAGGGTGATCTGTATCAGGGGGATGACAGCCAACTCTTATTCCCGTACTGGACTGAAGACTCACCCATGCCGTTGACCGTTGATGATCAGATAAAGAGTGACGGCTACAACCTGTTGGGGCGGTGGCAACACAAAATATCAGAAACAAACAGCTGGAATCTTCAGGCCTATTTTGATGCAACTAAACGAGACGAAATCTATCTCGGGCAGAAACACGACACCGTGGATCTTGATTTTCAGCATCATTTCCAATGGGCAGAGAACGATATTGTCTGGGGTTTAGGCTATCGAAATATTACTGACGAGTTTCGCAATACCTATATGGTTAGCATGGAACCAGCTACACAGACGACTGAGCTCTTCAGCGGCTTTATCCAGGATGAGATCGCTTTATTCGAAGACAAATTCAAGCTCACTCTTGGCACAAAAGTGGAATACAATGATTTCACAGGGGCTGAAATCCAGCCCAGTATCCGTCTCCTCTGGAAAGTAAATCCAGGGAATAATATCTGGACTGCGGTTTCCCGTGCAGTACGAACACCTTCACGGGTAGAAGACAGTGGCCAGATCGCCCTTGACCCCATCCCTATCCCACCGTTTCCCATGGTTTCCGTCCATGGTAATCCAGAGCTGGAGGCAGAGGAGGTTATTGCCTATGAAGCAGGATACCGCTACTCGCCGAACAATAACGTCTCTGTGGACCTGGCACTGTTTTATAACGACTATGAAAAACTCACTAATTATCTGCCAAAAAACCCGGTAACCATCCTCTTCGTCAATGGCATGGAAGGACAGAGTTATGGCCTGGAGCTCAGCAGCCGATGGAAGCCCCTGTCCTGGCTGACAGCTGAACTGGCCTACAGCTACATTGATCTAAAGATGACATCAACCATTGCAATAGGCCAGGACTTTTCCATCAGTGATCTTGTTGCGGAAGAATCAAGTCCGGAGCATCAGATCTCATTGCGTTCGTCCATGGATTTGAGTGAAACGCTTCGTTTCAACCTCTGGGCACGCTATGTTGATCAGCTGACTGCTTCTGGGCAGGCAGCCTATTATGCCGAGATCATAGTGGAGGACTATGTCGCTCTTGATCTCAACCTCATCTGGACACCTATTGAACAGCTGGAATTGATGCTGGTGGGTCAAAACCTCCTGGAATCGCATCATCTGGAGTATGTGCACGAATATTTTATTCCGGCCACTGAGATTGGCCAGAGTGTCTACGCAAAACTCACCTGGAAATTTTAAAGATACCTGGAACCCGTTGAAACAAATCCTTCTTCTCATAAATTTGGTGTCCCTCTTCTGTTTTGTCCTCCCCGGACAGGGTGCTGCTCCGTCCTCTGAGATTAAACTAAAGGTGGCCTACCTCTATAATTTTGCCAAGTTTATACACTGGCCCGAAGATACTTTCACCGACGAACAGTCTCCCCTGGTGATCGGGGTACTTGGAAAAAATCCTGTTGAAAGTGCGTTGGCACCATTGGCTCAGAAAACCGTGCGCAATCGACCCATTGTTATCCGTAACTTCGCCAAGGTTGAGGAGGTACAGGACTGCCATCTTCTCTATATCAGTCCATCGCTTGCAAAGCCTCTGGAGACAATCCTGGGGACACTCGCTTCCCAACCAATTGTAACGGTGAGCGACCGGAAGAATTTTGCTGCCCAGGGAGGGGTTATTCAGTTTGTGACCAGAAGGGAGCGGTTGCGCTTTCTGGTCAATCTTGAATCTGCTCTCAAAAACAACATCAAAATAGATTCACAGTTACTGTCCCTGGCAGTTGACGTTATGGGGATGGCGAGATGAATCAGCGCTTCAGTAAACTGCCAGTCAAGCACAAACTTAACGTTATCATCCTGGGGGCTTGCCTCTTTGTTCTCATCCTTACCTTTGCTATTACCTTTATCAGCCAGTGGTATCTCTACAAGAAAAATACCCTTACAGAGCTTTCGACACTGGCCCTGATTGTTGGGGAAAACAGTAGGGCAGGCCTGGTCTTTCAGGATGCGGAGGCACTGGAAAAAATCCTGCAGTCTCTCTCCAATAAAGAGACGATCACCAAGTCCCGTATTGTTACCACCGAAGGAGTGACCATTGCAGCCTATTCACCAGGTGCTGCTGGCACTGGAATCCATGAACATGACCTGTCCGACCCGAAACTGATACAAAAGGGTCACCTCTTTCACGAAAAGCATATTGAGATCCTCCAGCCCATTGTTCTTGACAAGGAAAAAATCGGGTCGCTCTACATACAGGCTAGCATGACGGATCTTTACAACAACATGCTTCAGGTTGGGCTGTATCTGTTTGCTATTCTCTTGGGAGGGTTGATAGTCGCTGCCCTTCTGGCCAATCGTTTACAGACGATTATTACCGATCCTGTGATCAAGCTGGCTGCCATTATTCAGCAAGTTTCTGCTAAAAAAGACTACTCACTTCGCGCCACACAGTCCAGTGAGGATGAGCTTGGGTTACTGGCCCGTGGTTTTAATGATATGCTCAGCAAGGTACAGCAGCGGGATGAGTACCTTGAAGATCAGGTTCGGGAGCGTACTGTTGACCTGAAAGAGGCAATGGATGAGGCCATCGTCCTGGCAGAGCAGGCACAGGCAGCAAGCAAGGCTAAATCACAGTTTCTTGCGAACATGAGTCATGAAATCCGTACCCCGATGAATGGCATTCTTGGTATGGCCGAGATGGCTCTCGACACAGATTTGGATAAGGAGCTGCGCAGTGCCATTGAGACGATTATGAGTTCGGGAGAATCCCTGCTCACCATTATCAATGATATCCTCGATTTTTCTAAAATCGAAGCCGGTAAGCTGGAGCTTGAAAAAATCAATTTTAATTTAGCAACACTGGCAGAGGATGTCGCCCAGATGCTGGCTTACAGGGCTCACGCCAAAGGCTTGGAGCTGATTGTTGATGTTCCTGACAATATTCCTTCCTATTTTAGTGGCGATCCCAGCCGTTTGCGACAGATTCTGGTGAATCTATTAGGGAATGCCATTAAATTTACGAATGATGGGGAAATCCTCCTGCAGCTGACTCTCCTTGCTGAAACTGATACCAATGCATCTCTTCGCTTCTCGGTACAAGACACAGGGGTAGGTATCACTGAAGAGGAACACCAAAAACTCTTCCAGCCCTTTTCGCAGGCAGATGACTCGACCACCAGAAAATATGGGGGAACGGGCCTTGGTCTGGCTATTTCTCGGCAACTGGTTGACCTGATGGGAGGGGAGATTCACTGCAGTAGTCGTCTTGAAGGCGGATCAGAATTCTGGATGGAAGTCTCCATGGACAAGGCATCAGGAACCGAGATTGTTACAACCGCCGAAGGGGATAAACTTTCCGGAATGCGAGCAATCATCATAGATGACAATGCCACCAACCGCAGATTGCTTGAACATCAGATGACGGTCTGGGGGGTGGATCATGCCAGTGCTGCAGGCGGGATTGAGGGCTTAACCATGCTCCATCAGGCGCTGACCGACAAGAAACCTTTTGACATGGCAATCCTTGATAAGGATATGCCTGGGATGGATGGCCTTGAACTTGCCGTTCTTGTCAGCAAAGATCCTTCTTTGCAGAACACCCGTATGGTCATGCTTACCTCCGTTGGTATTCGCGGTGATGCAAATCTGGCCCACGAAGCCGGTATTAAAATTTACCTTACCAAACCAGTCCGTCACGTTGACCTCTATAGCAGTCTCGTCGCGTTAATGACAAAAGATCGGACTGAAAACCATAGCCAGCTCATTACCCAGTACAGTCTACAGAAAAGCCGGGCCACATTTAACGCCAATGTTCTGGTGGCAGAAGATAATGTCACCAATCAACAAGTGGCCATGGGAGTACTTCGCAAGCTCGGCTGTAAAATAACTTTAACCAAAAATGGCCAGGAAGCATTGCACTCTTTTGAAAAGAATACCTTCGATATTGTTCTTATGGATTGCCAGATGCCACGCATGGATGGTTATGAAGCAACTGCTGCCATTCGACGTCTGGAGAATCTGGAACACAGTAGAAGACGGACACCGGTTATTGCCCTGACAGCAAATGCCCTGACCGGAGACAGGGAAAAATGTCTTGCTGCAGGTATGGACGATTATATCAGCAAACCGTTTAGTCTGCTACAGATTGAAAAGGTACTGAGCATCTGGCTACCAAAAGAATTACGGCAGGATGAAGCCTTCTCGCCCCCGAAAGCATTACAAACAGACATCACAAAGAACGATACCGATGAGGAACTGATTAACCGTAAAGCACTTGATAATATTCGTGCCTTACAACCAGAGGGAGAGCCCGACATCCTTAGCCGTATCATATCCATCTATCTGGAGGATACCCCGAATCAGATGGATAATTTATATCGTGCTCTACGCAACAAGGATTTACGGGAGGTTCGCTCCATTGCCCATAGTCTAAAATCAAGTAGCGCCAATCTCGGGGCCATCGCCCTCTCTGCCCTGTTTAAGGATTTGGAGCATAAAGCCCATACAAACACTCTGGAGAGGGGCATGGAGGACTTTGTCGCAGCACAGGAAGAATATCAGAAGATAATTGATCCTCTTATGGCCGAAAAGGTAACACCATGAATGGTATCAAAGAAGAACACAGCCCTTTGATTCTGATTGTCGACGATGACTTTAGTATTCGTCTGTTAATGCGTACCAGTCTTGAAAAAGATGGGTTCAGAGTAGCTGAGGCAGAGGATGGCCTTGTTGCCGTCTCTAAGTTTGAAGAGTTGCAGCCAGATGCCATCCTTCTGGATGTAATGATGCCAAAACTTGATGGATTTGATACCTGTCGAGCGATTCGTAAGCTGGTAAACGGTATCCATACTCCCATACTTATGGTAACAGGCCTGGAAGACCTTGCGTCCATCCACCGGGCTTTCGATTCCGGTGCCACCGATTTCATCACTAAACCAATCAACTGGCCTGTGTTAAATTACCGGGTCAAATATATGCTGCGTGCCAGCACCGCATTTTTTGATGTCATTGATCAGCGCAAGATGATAGAAAACCTCGCCTTTTATGATCACCTCACCGGTCTGGCAAATCGTACCATGTTTAAAAACACCCTGGATAGGGTGCTTGCTGAATCTGCTACAGAGGGAAGTCAACTTGCAATCCTCTTTATGGATTTGGATCGGTTTAAAAGTATTAATGATACCCTCGGACATCATGTTGGTGATATTCTCCTTAAAAATGTTGCCGAAAGAATAAATACTTGCATTCGTGACTCTGATTCTCTCAGCAGATATAAAAAGGAGGAATCAAGGAGCTGCATTTCCCGTTTGGGAGGGGATGAGTTTACCATTTTACTTCCCAGGCTTCAAAATCCCGAGGATGCCAGCAGGGTCGCCCAGCGAATAAAAAATGTTCTTTCCCGAAGATTTAAAATAGAAGGACACGAAATATTTATCTCTGCCAGTATCGGGATCTCCATTTTTCCACTGGATGGAAACGACAGTGAAACGCTGATGAAACATGCGGATCTGGCGATGTACCATGCAAAGGAAAAAGGAAAAAATGGGTTTCAGTTTTACAAAAAATCACTCAATGTAAAGGCAAAGATACGTCTTGATCTTGAAAATGATATCCGTAAAGCAGTGGCAAATGATGAGTTTGTCCTCTGGTACCAGCCACAGATCAATATGCATGATGGACGAATTGTTGGGGCGGAGAGTCTGACACGGTGGACACACCCCACATTGGGCCAGATTCCCCCATCTGACTTTATTCCTTCCATCGAGGATCTTGGACTTATAGTTCCTTTCACCGACTGGGTCATACGTCAGGTGGGGGGGCAGCAGCAGGCCTGGAAAAAACAGGGGCATCGGCAGGTGCGGGTGGCAGTCAATATCTCCAATAAACAATTTGCGGAGCAGCATCTTCCCCAAAAGCTGCGAAGAACTCTTGACGAGAACAATTTAACACCCGATGCTTTTGAGGTGGAAATCACCGAGAGTGTGATGGCTGAAAAACAAGGAAAGACAGTAGAGATTCTGGAAGACATCAAAGAAATGGGATTAGCCATATCAGTGGATGATTTTGGGACAGGATACTCCTCCCTGCTGTATCTAAAAAATTTCCCCATCAATTCAATTAAGATTGACAGGTTCTTCGTAAAAGATATTGCAGAGAACACGCAGGATGCGGCCATAATTCAGGCAATCATTGCCCTGGCTAAAAGTCTTGGCATGACCACCATCGCCGAGGGCATCGAAACCATCGAACAATTCAAACTCCTCCGGAGTATGGGCTGTGACATCGGACAGGGGTATTTATTTAGTCCTGCAATTCCGGAAGATGCTTTTGCTAAACTCATAAAAGCTGATCTTCCTTATTGTAACTAAATATGCCATTCAGCATAGGATCATTACCCTATAACTTTCCGCAGTAACTCAGGGGATTCTGCAAGCACCACACGATTACGTCCAGCTTTTTTCGCCTCGTACAATGCTTTGTCCGCAAGGCTGATCAGATTTTCATCGGGATAGTCCGGATCAAAGACAGCAACCCCAAAACTTGCCGTTATCGATATTTCATCTATCTCAGCAATCTTCAGCGCCTCAATATTTTTTCGGGTTCGTTCTGCAAGAAAACATGCATTTTCCGAATCTGATTCAGGAAGTATCAACAAAAACTCCTCCCCTCCGTATCGTCCGCAACCATCAGATTCCCGAAGAGTTCCTCTTAAAACAGCAGCAATGGTAATAAGGACTTCGTCTCCTGCCGGATGCCCAAATCTATCATTTATCAACTTGAACCTATCAATATCCAACATAATTACAGCAAGATTCGTCCCATAACGCTGCGCAGAACTCTTCCGTAGATGCAAAAACTCCAACGATGCTTTATGATTTAAAAGCCCAGTCATACTGTCCTGCACTGCAATTTCAGCAAGTCTACTATTCTGTTTCTGCAACTTTTGAGTTCGCTCGTCCACAAGAATTTCCAATTCATCATTCAGCTGCTTCAGATATTCATTGGCCTGAATATTGGCCTTTTCTTTATCAATACGTAACAGGTCAATCCTATCCATAAGGGCGTATCCCAGTAGTACCACTTCAAGAGTCGAACCAATCTGCATAGCGTTGATACTTAAGAAACTATGGGGAATCAATCCGAGAAAGAGCAGACACTCAATAAACACACCAAAGAGGAATACACACCAGGCAACCAGAAAATAACGTGCCGGCCTGTATCCAATGGCAAGAGAACTTAAAATTGCACATAATACGATGGGTGGCAAAAACAGACCTGAAACAACGGAAAGTTTCACCGCAAAGGCATAATCACCCAGCAAACTCAACAGTGTTCCAAGCCCGCCCCAGACAATCAGGGCCTGAAAAAGCCGTTTAACACGTGGATGCCGTTCTCCCCCCCATACTTGCAGAAAACTTCCGGAAAAAAGTACACCGCCCACAACAACAAAACCAACACAGGCAGCGGTGGCCCGACTGGTAAACAAGGGTGCTTCCGGCCACAAATATTGATAACTGAAGCCATTCAGAGAAAATTGAAAAAGAATATAACTCAATAGATAAAGGCCATAATAGAGAAAGATTCTATCCCGAACCTTCAGATAGGAAACAAATGCGGCAAGCAATAGCAGCAGCATAATTCCATAATAGGCACCGAGCAGAAAGTTAGCGCCATCGAGCACCTCAATAAAGGTCTCCGCCTTCCACAGAGACAGTGCAATCTGAGTGGAACCTTCTGTCTGCAATCGCATATAATAGGTACGCGTTTCTCCGGGATGTTCAGGCAAGCGAAAAAGATAACTCCGGTATTTCACCTCTCTTTCTGCAAAGGCAAGGGAGTCTCCGGTCACTTTTGCACGATAGCCACCGGAGCCATCCGGGAGAAAAAGTTTCACATTGTCAAAAAGGGGAAATTCAAGCTCAAGAAATGGCGAATCCTGCAACTTCTCGCTCATATGTAATGAAAACATGACCCAATAAGCTGATTTCGAAAATCCGAAACTATTACTGCTCTCAGCAACGGAGAGAAAAGAAGTCTCTTTCCCGGCGATAACATCTGCCAATTCCAGACGTTGATCCGGATCTGGCAGAATTTTTATATAGGGTGTAAGGCTAAGCTTTGTACTTGCTGGATTAAACTCAATAACTGGTACATTCTCCGCAGAAACCGATCCTGGAAACTGTAACAAAAGAATTATGAGCAGTAATAAATGTCTGTAGAGAAAAGTCATTTCTTTTTTCTGTTCTGATTTGGACAGTTGAGGAATGCCTGCAGGGTAGGAAGATCTCGAAGTACCAGCAGGTCACGCTGAATCCACCGTTGAAGAGAATGTATAGCTGAACGAATCAACTCCAGATTAACCATGGCCCGTTCTCTTGCCAGGTCAAGCACAAACTGACGCTGCTGGTAGCGAGCATCAAAACTCGGAATCATCACCGTGGAAACAGTGATAAGGATAAATATAAAAATGATCTTTCCGCATAAACTTGTAAGCATTCCAAAACCCTGAAGATAAAAGTGCCAAAAGCGCGAACTGAGTGGGATAGACAAGAGTTTTCTTTTACCACAAACTACTCTTACTAGGAACAGATATTACTCTCCTAATGCTCTTTTCTAAAAGTAACGTCAAGAGTAGGATGACACCAGACTCCCCGACAGCTTGGCACTTATCGCGTTGACGGATCTTTTCATTCCGACTATGTTTTTTGGAAGTTACTTTCAGCTGCTCTAGAGGAGCGTAAAGGGAATCCGGTGAAGATCCGGGACGGGCCCACCGCTGTAACCGGGGACGAATATTACACTCATGTCACTGGCTCTTTTGAGTTGGGAAGACGTAATACAGTAGGATGATCCGGAAGTCAGAAGACCTGTCTGAAAGTTTTGTGCACAAAGCACAGCGGTATATGTCTCCCGTGGACAGGGAGGCAGTAACCATTCGTGGGAAATCAGGGCATCCTCGAATCAATCTTTTGGTTCGGGGCTTTTTTTTGCCCTGACCTTTTTAAGAAAGGAGAATGCAACGTGTACAACACATTAAAACCCCTGATGTGGGGGGTCATGCTGGCACTCATGCTGGCATCCACGAACGCCATGGCATCAGGTAAAGCAAACCGGAATAACAACGAAACTGCCATTGTTATTGCCAGTTTCGGCACCACCGTGCCCACTGCAGTAACAGCCATCATAAATATCATCGATAAAACCAAAGCGGCATATCCGGGTACTGAAGTACGGGTTACCTTCACCTCCAATATTATCCGGTCGGTCTGGAATGAACGACGGAGCGAAGCAAAGAAGTGGCTCGACGACGGAATTCCCGAAGAAATCCTCTATGTAAAAAATATCATTTCCACCATCGGCGATCTTCGCGAAGAAGGATATCGCAATATCATTGTCCAACCCACTCATATGTTCTGGATGGAACAATCTCAAGACCTGAAATCCTATGTTGATGGCCTGGCCTCCATTCAAACAACCAAAGAAAAATGGCGCCCCTTTGATAATCTGGTTATGGGACGTCCTGCTCTTGGGATGCCCGGTGATCGCTATGATTACCATACGGATGTGGCTGCCGCCGTGGCAACACTGGCAGCAGATGCTGCATTTGCAAAACAAGAAGATGCCATGCTCATCTATATGGGCCATGGCAACGAGCACTGGTCTACTGGAATTTATGCTGTAACGCAGAAGAAGATGCGTGAAGTATATCCCGATATCACTACTTTTATTGGAGTAGTGGAAGGAATGCCCGGGCTCGATGATTTTTTAAGCCCTCTTCGCTATACAAAAACAAAGAAAGTCATTCTGAAACCCTTTATGATTGTGGCTGGAGATCATGCCGTCAATGATATGGCAGGCCCCGAAGCCAATTCCTGGATGTCTCGACTCACCAAAGAGGGCTACGATGTACAACCGATCTTAAAAGGACTTGGCAGCAACGATGCCTTTGCCGCGCTCTTTGTTGCTCATATTAAAGATGCAGCAGATGCAAATAGCATCCTTCTTCAATAACACTACCCGACGAAATAATTATGAAAGGAACTTTTCACGTAGTAGGGGTTGGCCCCGGTGACCCGGAGCTAATAACCCTTAAGGCAGTACGAATACTTGAGAACTGTCCAATATGGCTCACTGCTGCTGCGCAAAAAGACGGCAACAGCACAGCTCTTGCCATTGCAGGTGGCACCATCAATCTGGAAGAAAAAACGATTATAACGCATCATTTCCCCATGAAGAAGGTTTATATGGGGAAAAATCCGGATCCCGAGGTCCAGGATGCTTGGGAAAAAGCGGCAAAACTCATCAATAAACACCTTGAAGCCGGGCAGGATGTGGCACTGCCCACACTGGGTGATCCGGCAATCTATTGTACCGGATTCTATGTCTACGAGACCTTGCTTAAACAAAACCCCAACGCTTCCATAAAGATTATTCCCGGTATTTCTGCAATCGGAGCCACAGCTGCTGCTGCAAACACCCCTCTTTGTCTGGGGGATGACAGGGTCGCAGTCATTCCGGCCATATTTGAAAACGATAATATCCGGGATATCCTTCTTCAGTTTGAATCAGTGGTTTTTATGAAAGTTCATAAAGCCATGGATCGTCTGGTACCACTTCTGGAAGAACTCGATTTACTGGATAAGGCTGTGCTGGTGGAACGAACCAGCATGGACAATCAACAAGTGCATCATGACCTGAAAGCAGTAATGAATAGAGATCTTCACTACTTTTCCACCCTGGTGGTTCGTAAAAGCTAAGTCTTAAGTAATAACCCGTTCTGGAGCGTTAAAGACATTCAAACGTCCCGGCTTGGCATAAGCGATCAGGGTAACACCGGCACGACGGGCAATGGCAAGCCCGAGTGATGACGGAGAAGTTCTGGACATTACAATGGGAATACCAATACGAGCACACTTCAAAACCATATCCGAGGTTAGGCGTCCGGTGGTGTATACTGCGCCACTAGCTGGGATTTTGCCCATCAGGATTGCACCGATAATCTTATCGACTGCATTATGACGTCCCACGTCCTCGTAAAACCCCTGTAAGCGACCATCTGCCCACAACCCACAGCCATGGATACAGTGTGTTGCGGGACCAAGGGGCGATTGCTGCAGCACTTCACGGATAAACCGACTTGCCTCTTCAAGAGTAATGGTGCATTCATTGAGGGGATCAAAGGCCCCTTCCAGCATTTCCCTTGATATCTTTCCAGTACCCCCACAGCCAGAGGTTATAATAACCTCCTTTGGCGCACTCCCCTCCTCCACATCGGCATGCACGGAAATGCGGCCTTCCGGGCAAACCAGGACCTCACGTACCTGACCGGGTTTGGTCACATAGCCCTGACCAAACAGAAAACCGGCGCCAAACTCTTCTAAACCGGTGGCCAGAACCATGGAGGCTCCAATCTCTTCATCGTTCAGAGCAACTTTATATGGCACTTCAATCGCCACTCTTTCTTCTCGTTCTTCACGGCCAGATGCATCAATGACCAACGTCTTCTGCAATAATGTAACTGAGTTATCAATCTCTTCCACGTTCAGATACCACGGTTATAATTTATAATTTCCACTATGGGATTCAACTTACCGACAATAAGGGATAGGACAATACCAGTACCGGGGAATTTTTTCCCCAGTTAATAATCAGACCCGGATAAACAATCATAATCCTGTGAAAAATTCATAACGGCATATTTGACATCCTTATAAAGATTTTATAAACTCTAAGTAATGTAAAAATATTGCTCAATTGTAAAAATTGAGAACCCAGCTCAACCAAAGGCGCGATTTGTCCACTCGAGGAAAAATCATAAGTTCTGTAATGGCGTTAATTGGAATAATGAGCATTATTTTTATATTCTCACTATTCATCACCCAGCAGCGTGCTCTTGACAAAATTATTCAGGCAAAAGTTGAATCTGCTCATCTTTTAGCTGAAAATATGCTGCAGCAGACAACGAATCGTTACCAGAAACGAATCAAGGGATTTATTAACTACAAATCCGCAAAAACCAAGCAACAGTTTGTCGACGCCTTTGCCCGTCTTGACCGCAAAGCTCTGTTACAATTAACACACCCATTTTTAAAAATTTTTAAAAATTAAAACCCCTATTTCCAATCGCTGGCCTGGGTACTGCCAGACAATACAGCCTTTCTTCGCGTTCAAAAACCAGAGATTCAAGGAGATACAATTACCTCACTTCTCCCCGATGTTGTGCAGGCGAACATCACAAAAAAACAGGTATCCGGTTTTGGCGTAGCAAGATACGGTATGCAGTATCGAATTGTTAATCCTGTTACCTATGAAGGACGTCACCTGGGTGCTGTCCTATTCGGTATCCGGGCATCTCTTATCTCTGATATGCTCGAACAAAAGTTACAGGTACCAAGCGGCCTGGCAATTATTAATACAAACTGCGGTGCTGAAATCACAAGTAAAAGGGCAACCCTGAAAACAAAAACTCACACTATCAGTGTGCGTGACACAGAATTTTTCAAGCTATTACCAGAAGATACCGACTGGACTCAGCAACGCCACGATTTCAGCAAAAACGGTAAGCATTACGTACTACTGAATATCCTTTCACTACACAATTATGCCGACGAATATCTTGGCAACTATTTCATTATATTAGATGTTACCCCAGAACGTCAGGCAACAGCAAAGCTATTATTCGCAGCCTTGGCTGCATGCTGCATCTTCCTTTTTCTCTCGTTCTTTATTATCTATTACGGCTACAGCTCACTCGTTCAAAAGATTGTCACTCTCAACCAGTCCCTCGAACTGAATAACGCTGAACTTGAAGACCGTGTTCGCAAACGAACAGCAAAATTACGGGAAAGTGAAAGACAACTGCACCGTTCCCAAAAAATGGAAGCAATCGGGATGATGGCAGGCGGTGTTGCCCACGATCTCAATAATATCCTCTCAGGTATAGTCAGCTACCCTGAATTAATGCTTCTACAACTCCCTGAATCAAGTGAACTAAGAAAACCCATCGAAGCCATTCACGACTCTGGTAAACGGGCAGCAGCAGTGGTAGCAGACCTGCTCACTGTTGCAAGAGGGGCTGCCAGCACAAGAGAGGCGCATGATATCAACCTCTTAATTGAGGAATATTTACATTCCCCTGAATATACTACTCTCAAATCCATGTATCAGGATGTAACCTGCAGACAACAACTTAACGCTGAACATCCCATTATTTCCTGCTCTCCCATGCACATTAAGAAAACAGTCATGAACTTAATAACAAATGCAACGGAGGCAATTAAAGGCGCTGGAAACATCCTGATCTCAACCAGAAATCAACAGCTGGAACAATCAGAAAAGGACCTGCCCCCCGGAGAATACCTGATTCTTACAGTTCAGGATAACGGCCCTGGAATTACGGACAAAGATCTTGAGCATATTTTTGAACCATTTTACACAAAGAAGGTAATGGGACAGAGTGGAACAGGTCTTGGTTTAGCCATAGTATGGAACACAGTACAGGACCATAAAGGCAAAGTTTTTGTAGAGAGTAACGAAGAGGGAACACGGTTTCAGCTTTACTTCCCGACTAGCAAAGAAAGTGTAATCGATCAGGAGGAAGACAGCCTGCTCAAGGAATTTTCCGGCAATAATGCACATATACTAGTCGTGGATGATGAAGCACAATTACGGGATATCGCCACCGAGATTTTACAAACCATAGGGTATCAGGTTGACTCAGTCAGTTCCGGAGAAGAAGCTATTCAATTTGTAAAGAACTGCCCAGTTGACCTGATTATCCTGGATATGCTGATGGAACCGGGGCTGACAGGATATAAAACATACAAAAAAATACTCAAACATTGCCCCGGCCAAAAGGCCATTATTGCCAGTGGTTTTTCTGAAAGTAACGATGTAAAAGCGGCTCTTAAACTTGGCGCCAGTGGATTTATACGAAAACCCTATTCAATACCTGAACTTGCTCGAATAGTTCAAAAAGCATTACGTCACGAATCAATGGGTCCGTAGAACTACTCTCTACAAATCCATCATAACGGAGTGCATCATTTGGCCCAATTCGGCAAACTCAAACGGTTTTTTCACTGCTGCAACAAATCCATACTCCTCAAAATTGGCCATAACGGGGTCATCGGAATATCCGCTGGAAACAACAATCTTCGCACTTTCATCTATTTTCAACACCTCCCGGACGGCCTCTTTTCCTCCCATAGCACCAGGGATTGTGAGATCCATGATAACCACATCAAAGGGTGTTCCAGCCTCCATATTGGCTTGATAAAGTGCAATACTTCCTTCTCCATCGACCGATTCTTCAACGTCATACCCACGTAAAACAAGCATCTGCCTGACTACGTCTCGCACCGTCTCATCATCATCCATAACAAGCACCCTGCCTTTGCCATTGGAGAAAACAGGTTCTTCCGGAGCCTGTTCAACCGATGCGGAATCCGTAACAGCAGTGAGATAGATAGTAAATGTGGTTCCACTGTCAACGTCGGACTCAACGGATATTGTCCCATCGTGCCGCTTAATAATAGAATGGACCAAAGCAAGCCCAAGCCCGCTACCCTTAACGCTATCAAAGTTCTGAGTGGTGAAATAGGGATCAAATATTTTATCTATACTTCCGGGAGAAATACCATAACCGGTATCAGCTATGGTTATTTTCAGGTAACTCCCCTCCACAAGCTCCGACGTTGCAACATTTTGAGTAAAATTAGAACAACATATTGTAATATTACCACCATCGGGCATCGCCTGCTTGCTGTTCATAATCAGATTCTGCATGACCTGACTGATCTGGGCAGGATCAATATTTGCTGGCCAGAGTTCGTCATCAAATTCATACTGAACTTTGACAGCGCTTCCACTCAAAGCAAAATCAGCTGAATCTTCTATTATTTCAATAAGTGATGCCAGAGTTCGAACCGGAACGCCCCCTTTGGAGAATGTTAAGAGCTTCTGGGTCAGATCCTTGGCCCGTAATGAAGCTCTTTTAGCAGGAGCCAGAAACAAATAGCCGGGATCTTCTGGAGCCATCACCGACATACTGAGACTGAGATTGCCAAGAATCGCGGTCATGATATTATTAAAATCATGGGCAAGACCACCGGCAAGCACGGCAATAGATTCCATTTTCTGCCCCTTCAACAACCGCTCTTCCATATCTTTTCGGCCGCTGATATCATCCACAACCCAGACAACTCCTTTCGCAAGATCAGGTGGTGAGTTTTGATCAATGGCCTTCCCTGAAAGCATACACCACAGCGCTTGACCGTCTTTTTTACGCAGCTGGTATTCAACCTGGATTTGCTCACCTGAAACGAGAGAATTATAGAATCTTTTGCCAAAATCAACAAACCCTTCTTCGGAAAGATGAAATTGCTGCATCCCAATCCCTTCCATTTCCTCCGGTGAATCATATCCCATAACATCGGCAAGTCGCTGGTTACAGCGAGCCAGTATTCTTCCCCCTTGCAACAGCATAATACCCGCCATAGAGTTTTGAATAATTGTCTCAAATTCATTAGTTCTCTGCTGCAATTGCTGTTCTGCGACAAACAATGACTGGATATGGGTGGCGTTCTTGATAGCCGTGGCGGATTGATTAGCAAAAATCTGAGCAAGAGATTTTTGCTCCTCTGAAAAAGATGCCTTTCGGATGGTATGTCCAACGATAACCCCAAAAACCTTCTTGTTATGCATCATTGGAGTTGCAATGGCAGAAGTGATGTTATTTTCCCAAATAACATCAGGGACGGAAAATCGTTTTTCCGTCTGAAAATCTTCCACAGTGGCCAGCTGCTGAGTTTCAAGGACGCGACCAGCCAAGCCCAATCCTTTATATGCCGTAAAAGTATCTATTAATGAATCAGAAAAGCCGATAGTCTCACAGATTGTACAGCTATCCTCATCAGCATTCACCAGAAAGATTGTAGCGAAATCAAGATCCAATAAATCCTTAAAAAGGTGGAGGCAACTTCTGTATATCTCTTTCAGTTCAGTTGCCACACCAAGTTTAGATGAAAAATCAATTACCTGCTTAAAAACATATTGGCTTTCATCAAGCTGTTGCTGAACCTTACTCAGTTGAATGTGCAACTTTTCATTTTCAACCCGCAGATTTTCCAAGATATCCATAATAACTTAATAATGCAGAAGTACTTCTTATAAAATCCAATGATTTTATACCATTTGATTTCCACTACCAGTAAAAAGGGTATCATAATAAAAGATTGATAGTCAATCGCTTATCCAATTTCTTTTGTGCTTTATTTGAAGTGGGTACCTCCTTGTGATACACTTTTGTGTACCATGGAGTATTTTCTCCATACAAAAATACACCCCCCTCTGGACACCATACATATGCAAAGCAATTATTGTTACACTCTCTTCTCCTTGGTGTTCTATGGATTTCTTGCTGTCAATCTCTTAAGCTGCAAAAGTGGCGAAGTATTATTTGAATGTACAGACCCCTTGGGCTGCCTCGAAGTAGCGGCCAATGATCCGATTAAAATTGGCATTCTCCAGGCACTGAGTGGTAAAATCGCCCCGCTCGGACAAGCTCAGTTACGTGGTTTTGAGCTTGCACTTGACAAACGAAATGGAAAAATCCTTGACCATCCTGTTATCTCTCAGATAGAGGATACTGGTTGTACCGCAGAAGGCGGAGCCAACTCCGCCCTGAAAGTGATCGCCGACCCGCAGACAGCAGCAATTTTTGGCACCACCTGTTCGGGGGCTGCAGCAACCGCATCACAGGCTATGTCCGATGCCAATCTCACCATGATATCCGGTAACAACTCCGCCCCTTTTCTTACTTCCATAGCAGGAGTTCCGGCTCCAAACTGGCAGGCAGGCTATTTCCGTACCGCCCCAAATGAACAGAATGCCGGCAATACAGCTGCGGCATATGCCTTTCTTAAACGTGGACTCTGCAGGGCTGCCACAATCAATGACAATGACATCTACACCAGAGGATTGACGGAGAGTTTTAAGAAAGCATTTATCGAACTTGGAGGGGAAATTGTACTGGATACTTCAGTGAACAAGGGAGACACTCATATGCTCCCCATTTTAACCGCTGCCATGAATGCCAAAGCAGAGCTGATCTTTTTTCCGCTTTTCCAACCCGAAGGAAACCACCTGCTGTTACAGGCGCGTACAATGACAGGCCTTGAGCAAACCCTCCTGATCAGTGACGGAGCATTAATTGAAAAAAGCTTTCTTGATGCGGTGGGTGATACTGCAAAAGGAATGTGTTTTGTAGGCCCCACGCGCCCAAGTGGCCCTGCAGTTGATCAGCTAACGGCTGACTATATAGCTAAATATAATGAAGAACCTACGGCAAGCTACTTCCTATCTGCCTACGACGCAGCAGAACTCCTGTTCCTCGCCATAGAAAAGGCTGCAATTCGTGAAAGTGATGGAACCCTGCATATAGGTCGGCAAAAAATACGCGATACTCTTTATGCGACAAAAACCTTTGATGGGGTTACCGGTACTCTCAGTTGCGATCAATTTGGTGATTGTGCCCAACCATCCTTCCAGGTTCTCCAACTTAAAAACCCGACACTTGGTCTCAAAGGTCTAGAAGAAAATATCGTTTTCCCTAATAGTTCTGTCAAACAGTAGCTGAATTTACTGAAAAGGCGATCCCCATGAGTCCTCTACTATCCCGCTGGAATGCACTGGGAATAAATAAAAAATTTAAGTTGAGCTTTTCTCTGCTGCTCTTTTTCGTTTTTGTGATTGCACTCACTGCCTATCTCTCTTTTCTGGCTATCCGTAATGCCGAAGAAGACATGTACAAAAGTACAGAAATCAGACTACAGGTTCTGAAAATGGATCGTGGCATGGAAAGAGCGCACCGCTTATTAGGCGATCATTTCCTGCACTACCAGAGCCTTGGCCTGCAAAATTCCCACGAACAGTATGCCCAGCCCTCTGTTCGCCAAATTGCTCAGGTTATATCGCACAGCACTTTTCTTGAAAAAACCATCTCCCATTCAAATCTCGACATATTCTCTCATATAAGTCAAACGGATGTTAATCTCTACCTTGCCTCGGCCAAACGATTTGCCACTACCTCCATCCAGGCCGTGGAATTACTCGCCAGGCGGGCAGCCCCAGTCAGAGGAATTGAAGCCCAGCTCTCTCTCGTTGCAAAAAAATTCAAGAAAGAGTTGCGAGAATTCCATCAACTGGACGCCTTGCGAAAAGAAATATGCTCCTTTGTCAGAAAATACCAAATCAGCCGCCAACGCCACTTCCTACAATCAGCTTTTAATTCCCTTGACGCCTTGCATACAGCAGTGGATCAGGAAATCCCCCTGCAGACAGAACAAAAGAAAAGACTCTTTTCATTGATACAATCCTGCCGTACTTTAAGTGATGAACTCCTGGAAGTGGATCGCAAAATTGCTGCCAGTTTTAAAGATTTTCACCTTCAAAAACAAATTATCCTCCCTGTCTCCAATGGACTTCTTACAGCAACTGAAAAAGGTGTTGAACAGGCACAACAACGAATAGACAATGTCTATCATCTTGCCACTCTTATCATTTTGACCATCACCCTTATCACCATCATGGTCATGAGTAGTATTGCCAGGCTCCTGAACAATACCATTACCGGAAACATTCTTCGTCTTACAAAATCAGCCCATGAATTTGGCAAAGGAAATATGGATATCCGGGCCAGTGAGACCAGCCAGGATGAACTCGGACAGCTCGCTCACATTTTCAACACCATGGCATCCCAGGTCCAACATTTGGTAAACAACCTGGAACAGAAAGTCCTCCAACGCACAGCTGAACTCACTGAGAGTGAAAAACGTTTTCGCAATCTTGTAAATGATCTCCCTAAAATTGCCGTTCAAGGGTATGACCATGACAGAAATGTGATCTACTGGAACCACGCCAGTGAAATGCTCTATGGCTATACTAAAGAAGAGGCCATGGGTAAAAAACTTGAAGATCTGATCATTCCAAAGTCCATGACAAAGGATGTTACCCGGGCTATTCAAGACTGGTATCAAAATGATACCGTTGTTCCCGCCTCCGAACTTATCCTGCGCCACAAAGATAGCAGTGCTGTATCGGTCTATTCTTCACACGTGATGCTGACGTCCAGCCAGGGTAAAAAAACGATGTACTGCATTGATCAGGATCTTACCGATTTGAAGCTTGCCCAGGCAATGGAACAAAAAAGTGAATCGTTTTATCGCCAGTTGTTTGACCAATCCACCAGTGGAGTTGCTGTCTATGAGGCTATTGACAATGGCCATAATTTCATTATAAAAGATTTCAACAAGGCTGGTTTACAAATAGAAGGAATCAGTCTGGATTCCGTCCTGGGCCTTAGAGTAACGGAAGTCTTCCCCGGTATAGAAAAATTCGGCCTGCTCGCTGTCTTCCGTGATGTCTGGAAAAGCGGCGTCCCGGCCCTTCATCCCAATTCCTATTACAAAGATGACGTGCTGCAGGGGTGGCGTGAAAACAGAGTGTACAGGCTGCCAAGCGGCGAAATTGTTTCCGTATACAATGATTTAAGCAAAGAAAAACAGCTGGAAGAAGAAAAACATACTGTGGAACTACGATTGCACCGGGCACAGAAGATGGAAGCCATCGGACTTATGGCGGGAGGCGTGGCCCATGACCTGAACAATATTCTTACCGGCATCACAGGATATCCAGAACTGCTGCTTTTACAGCTTCCCGAAGAAAGTGAGCTTCGAAAACCACTTGAGGCCATCGAAGAATCTGGGGAACGTGCAGCAGCAGTGGTTGCTGATCTGCTCACCGTGGCCCGTGGTGTTGCCATTACCAAAGTAACAGCAAATATGAATACTCTGGTGTCAGAATATCTTGACTCACCTGAATACCAACAACTGCGTACCGCAAGGCCGTATATTCAATGCCATCAAAATCTCACTGAAGGACTCCCCAACCTCTCTTGTTCCCCTGTTCACATCAAAAAATGCATTATGAACCTGGTAACAAATGCTGTAGAGGCCATCGATAAACATGGACACATAACTCTTAACACCACAACTGTACTCCCGAACCGAAAGTGGGCAAAAGAAAATGGGCTGCGACAGATTGAATATATAGTTCTGACAATTACAGACACAGGCTCAGGTATTCCATCGGATAATATCGAACACATCTTTGAACCCTTTTATACAAAAAAAGTGATGGGAAGAAGTGGAACTGGTCTGGGCCTGGCTGTGGTTTGGAATACTGTGGAGGATCATGATGGAAAGATATTTGTGGAAAGCAGCGAAAAAGGTACACGGTTTCAACTCTACTTTCCAGTCAGTGATAAAGAAAACATTATTCAATCCACGAATGATACACCAGAAGAATATATTGGGAGAAATGAGCACATCCTAATCATCGACGATGAACCCGTCCTGCGAGATATTGCCTGTCAAATGTTGCAAACTCTGGGATATACAGTAGATTCTGTCAGTTCAGGCGAATTGGCCATTGAATTTCTAAAGGACAATTCGGTCGATTTACTTATGATGGATATGCTGATGGAACCAGGTATGAACGGACGTCAAACATATGAAGAAATACTCACATTCTTACCGGGTCAGAAGGCCATCATTGTCAGTGGATTCTCCGAGAGTGACGATGTCAAAGCGGCCCTGACACTTGGTGCCGCCGCTTTCATTAAAAAGCCATACTCGTTGAAACAACTGGGCCGTAAAGTAAAAGAAGTATTAAACACTTGATGGCTCACTCAAAAATAAAAAAAGTGAAATGCGGCAAATTAAAACAACAGAATACAACAAAACAGCCCGAATAAATCCCTTCTCACTCCTCTCACAACTACACCTTATCCTGCCACTGCTTATTATTTTTTTTGGCAATGCACGGGCTGCCACAGAAAACAACCGCCCTGTTCTTCTCCTCGGCCAGTCATGCGCTTTGAGCGGACCGGCCAAAAATCTTGGCCTGAAAATGAGAGCCGGTTTGCAGGCGGCCATTGCTGAAATCAATGATGCTGGGGGCATCAAGGGCCGAACCGTTCATCTACGCAGCAAAGACGATGGTTACGAACCTGATCGAGCAATAAAAAACACCCTTGAACTTATACGGGATGACCAGGTATTTATGCTTATCGGTGAAGTGGGGACCCCCACATCCAAGGCCGTTATTCCCCTTGTCGAACAGTACCGGATTCCATTCTTTGCACCGCTTACAGGCGCAGAACTGCTTAGAAGCCCCGGCAACTCCTATGTGGTGAATATTCGAGCCGGTTACTATCAGGAGATGGAATCTCTGGTAGCCTACCTCACAGATTCTCTACATCTTAAGCAGATTTCCTGTTTCTATCAGAACGACAGTTATGGTTTTGCCGGCCTCGAAGGCATTCAACTAGCTCTTGCAAAACGGAATTTGAAACTTGTCTCAACCGGCAGTTATGAAAGAAATACCGTGGCTGTTATGGGTAGCCTTCAGGAGATATACAGAAAGTCCCCGGAAGCAGTTATTCTGGTAGGAACCTATGCTGCCTGCGCAGAATTCATCAAACTCAGCAAAGCCAAACAGCCGGGAAGAAGAATTTATGGCAATATTTCCTTTGTCGGTACGGAAAGCCTAAAAGATGCACTTGGAGCATATGGCGAAGATGTTATCGTCTCCCAGGTTGTTCCTTTTCCCTGGGATGCCGGGATTTCACTGGTTCGTGAATACCAGTCTGCCATGGACAAATATCAAAGGAACAATCCATTGGGTTTTATCAGTCTGGAAGGTTATATTGCAGGGAAGCTTTTCGCATCCATTGCTGAAGCAGTTCCCGGGCAATTGACACGGGAGAAATTTATTCAGACCATGTGGCGAATTGGCCGTTTTGATCTGGGGGGAGTTGTGCTTCACTTTGATGAAAACCATCAGGGTATGGGCACAGTAGAGCTCAGCAGGATCTATCCAACCATTCAAAAGCTTACAACAAATGACTAGATTCCAACCACCACTCAAGCAAGAAAGATGATACTCTCGACGCGCAGGCCATCCCTGTCATCGGCACCCTTCCGGGCATCACTCCTTGTACTTCTGGCACTTGCTCTTTTTATGGCAATATTCTGGAGTATCAACGAATACCAAACCTACCAGCAAAGCATCACCAACATAGAACAAAACTACAAGGCACTCTATCGGGAAAGAGTACGGGAAGAGCTTGGCAATGTACTGGAGTTTATTGAACAGCAGCGCTCCCAGGCCATTCTTAACGTTGAGGATGAGTTACGACTAAAAGTGCAGTCTGCCTACACCATTGCCTCACATATCTATCAGATGCACAAAGAAGGCATGAGTAACAGCCAGCTACGTTCCATGGTCACCGAGACACTTCGTCCCATTCGCTGGAATAATGGGCAAGGCTATTACTTTGCAGGAAGAATAGACGATGGAAAAATTGATCTTTTTGCAGATGATCCACTTTTGGAAGGACACAATCCTCTACAAGTAAGACAACAGAAATACAAAGCTGTCTTTAACGATCTTACTCAAATTATCCAGGACAAGGGAGCCGGAATATACCGCAAACCCGAGAAAACAGAGCCGCATTTCCCCGGCATGACTTTTGTTAAATATTTCAAACCATTTGACTGGTATATTGGGGCAAGCACCTTTCGTGAAACAACCAAAACCGTCCTCCAGAAAGAGATACTCACCACCGTACAGAATATGCGCTTTAGTGAAAATGGCCATATTCTCTGTTTTGATTCCAAGGGAACCATCCTCAGTCATCCCAACAGTGTTCTTATCGGCAGATCAATCGCCAATCTCGTTAATACGCACGGGGAAAACTACGGAAAATTAATGCTTGAAGCCGGTCTCCATAATAAAACCAGTGCCACCCTTCTCTATAGCTACACCGATGCTCTGTCCGGTAAAGAACAGCAGCGGCTCTCGTTTATCAAACAGTATTCCGACTGGGACTGGATCCTACTCGTTGATATCTCCATGGCTGCCATGGAACAGGCAATTGCCAATGAAACTCAAACCGCCACCGCAACATCTGTGAAGAATGGCTTGATCTTCCTGAGCCTTCTGGTTGTTGCTGTTCTTTTTCTAACGGGTATGGCCTATTACCACTCGGTAAAAACCAAACGCGGCATCAAACTGTTTACCACCTTCTTCAGAAAAGCAGCCCATACCCATGTCAAAATAAAGAACACCGACTCAACATTTGCAGAGTTTGAAAATCTGGCCGAACTTGCCAACACCATGGTGGATGATATCGTCCAGAAAGAACACCTCCTGCACCGCGATGAACTGCGTCTTGATACTCTGCTTCAACTCGGCGAAATGGAAGAGTACAGCATACGCGATAAGTATGATTTCGTTCTGCACCGGATAATCCAGATTACAGACAGCAGCAGGGGCTACCTGACCCTTGTCAACCAGGCCCAGAGTCACTGCACACTCTGCTCACAGATAGACATTATTACCGGCAGCATCGGCCTGAACCCGGAACGGAACAATCCATCACAACTTCTTACGGAGAGCGGTATTACCGGCAATTGTGTCCTACAGAAGAAAACATTTATTTTTAACCGAACCGCAGACATTGCACGCTCTTCTCTCCATCCCTATAAGGAAAGTCCGAATCGTCGTCTGGATACTCCGCTATACGACAAACATACGGCGGTGCTGGTGGCAGGCGTATGCAACAGCACCAGAGAATACGACAATTCCGATATCCGCCAGATAACCATGCTCCTTGAAGGCATGTGGCTCCACATCCAGCAAACATGCTCCGAAAAAGAGATGGCTAAACTGGAACGGCAGGTTATTGCCATTGGGGAAGAAGAACGAAGTAAAATTGGCAGAGATCTCCACGATGATCTTGGATCACATCTCAGCGGAGTGGAGTTGCTCAGCAAGGTCCTGCAGCAAAAGCTTGAAAGACAGGCTCCTGAGCATGCCGAACAACTGGCAACCATTCGCAACCTGATCAGGGATTCCATTGAAAAGACCCGACGTCTCTCCCAAGGGCTGTATCCTGTACACCTTATAGAGAATGGACTGCAGGCTGCCATCGAAGAAGTTATCACCGAAATTCAGGAACGCTACTCTCTTTCCTGCACACTCACCTATGACAATCGGATTGAACCCCTTGCAAATACCACAGTTCCACATGTATACTATATTGTCCGGGAAGCAATGTTTAATGCGGCAAAACATGCAAAGCCTCATTTAATAGCGGTTACGATCCAACGTGTCGACCGAGCTTTATCCGTCACCATAATTGATGATGGACTTGGAATATCAGAACAGAAACGAAAATTTGGCCTGGGCCTGCACACCATGCACTATCGAGCAAAAGCCATTGGCGCCACCCTTACGATACAGACCGGAGAAACCAACGGCACGGTTGTCAGCCTTTGTGGAGCAGTTTTAAATGATATCAAAGATACTTATTGTAGATGACCACCCGATATTCCGCATGGGGATGAGAGAACTGATCAATCAGGAAGACGATTTCACCGTCTGCGCCGTAGCCGAGGATATACAGGAGGCACGTAAGGCATTTTCCACGGAGTCCCCCGATATGGCTATTATCGACATTGCCCTCGCTGAAGACAACGGGCTTGATCTTGTCAGAGAGTTCAGCAACGACTGCAAAGATTTTCCAATGCTGGTCCTCTCCCTGCACGATGAATCTGTCTGGGCCGAACGAGCTATCCGGGCCGGAGCACGCGGCTATGTAATGAAAAAAGAAGCATCGGAATCAGTCATCTCAGCACTGCGCAATATGCGGAAGGGAAACATCCACGTAAGCGATAATATGGTCTCTCTTCTGCTCAACAGGCTGCAGGATGCACCTAATAAAAAGAATGTCTCGACTAAAGACAGGCTCACAGAACGAGAACTTGAAGTATTCCGGCTTATCGGATCCGGACTCTCAACCAGAGAGATAGCAGAACAGATGATTCTTGGCATTAAAACCATCGGTACCTATCGCGATCGCATCAAACAAAAACTTGAACTCAAAAATGGTACTGAACTCACCCGTCGTGCAGTTTTATGGACTGATAATGAAAGTGGCCACACCCTGTAATCCCCCGAGGAGATAATGTTATGGCTCACAAACGAACAGATGTCAGAGTTCCCATCAGCGGTGAAGTAATACTGTCTGATAAAGAGGGCATACGCATAACCGCTCGAGCCAAAGATATCAGCCCCGGAGGTTTTGGCGTAAATAACCCTTCAACACCGCTTGATCAAACCGAATACCAGGTAACAATAACCACCAAAGAAGATAAACAAATCCGACTGATGGCCACTCTTATCCATATGAGTAACCAAAGTACAGGTTTTAAGACATCGGATATAGATTCTATAAATTTACAGATAATTACGGATCTTATTGAAGAATTCCAATCGACGGAAGCATTTATCAAACAGATAGATCAACATGACTTGCTGCAGCAGAATTTTATCGACGACGACGGAAATGAGGTATCGGTCACTTTTGATTTCGACTCCGACAAATAAGACAACGTAGGGTAATTCCCTACACACACAACAGCACTGCACCTACAGAAGAAAAGGGTCTCTCCTGATTTCTTTCTTCTCAGCTTTGCTCTATACTTGTTTTGTTCATAAATGCTGCTTCTCTAACAAAATAACTGCTCCCATTGCGACGCAAAAATACTTTTATTCAGCAATGCCAGCAGATACAAGAGAAAAGCTGATATTTTTAACACTCACGTCCCATAACCAACGCTTACTAAGGAAAACATAGGAATGGATAATTATTCAGGGTACTTTCTCTGCTCCGGCAAAGGTGCAAACCAGGAGTACTTCTCTGCACCCGTCAATGCAGCCCCCGGCGCAGCTTTTACCTATACGAGAGAGCCCAAAGATACTCTTCTACTTGCGGGAGGATTTTCAACGACTCACCCTGACTCACCATTTCCCCTCTCCCCAACGTTACAACTCAATGGCGACCTGACCCAAGCTAAAGACACGGAGATGGGCAATCTTGCCAGAGCTGAGTTTATTCGTAATAACGCCCAGTCATACCGTTCCTACACACTTGAAGCCGACTCACGTATTACTGTTATTGGAGAAAGCAAAAAATCCCTGCAAAGTTTTCTAAACACATACGGTGGTGTCCTCCAGATCGACGCCATACTGACCAAAGGGTATGATCCTGAACTGACCACGGCCCAAGAGCTGCAAATAGCTTCTGCAAACAACAACTACAAAATCAGCTTCACCGTCAAACAACCCGTGGATCACAGCCGCTGCACCTATTGCGGCGCCTGCGGCCCGGTGTGTCCCGAAAACTGTTTATCGGAACAGCTATTTCTCGATTTTTCACTCTGTAGCTTTTGCAAGGAATGTATCTCTGCATGTCCCCATAATGCTATTGACCTTTACACAGTCGAAAAAAGAGAATTAATTACTCCGGCCATTGTTCTGCTTGACGGCTGCAGCATCGACCTGCCCGAGCAGCAAAAGAACATCTACTCCGAAGTAACTCTTCCAGCTCTGTTTGCATCCATCTATGCCACTGAAGTTGATGAAGTTATTGGCTGGGAGTCTGACAACTGCCAGTACAGTGCACGACTTGGAACCGGCTGCACAGTTTGCCTTGACTCCTGTGTTCACGGGGCTGTTAAACAGGGTCCGGAGGGCGTGCAGATAGACCACCTTGCCTGTGTTGAATGCGGTGCATGCCTTGGTAATTGTCCCACGGGTGCCCTGCAGTATAAACGTTTCGATGATACCGCCTTTGTGGAATACTTCAGAACCTTTCCTCTTACTCCAGAAACAACAGTGGTTCTTGGCAGCGAAGAAGATCTGCACAACTATTGGTGGCAGCACAGGGATAACAGCCATGAGAATGTGTTTTTCATGGAATATCCTACAACTACAGCATTACACACCATGCATTATCTTTTGCTCTACGCTATGGGAGCAACAAAGATTATCGTACTCGGAACAGCCAGCAGCACGGAGTCACAAATAGACCTGAGCAATGCACTGCTGCAAAGCCTGTTTAACCGGAATCAGGTTATAGAGCTGACAGACACAGATACACTAGACGCAATTCTTGCCCAAAACAAAGAAGACAGTCCATTAAACACTTTTTACCATGACTTCTCCAGTAGCAACCGCCGCCTAAAGCTCATTGATATTATACAGTTTTTAAGAGAGCAAAGTGAGGTAGCCGCGGCAAATATCGCAAGCAATTATTTTGGGGAGATCATCTGTGATGAGGAAAAATGTACCCAGTGCATTGCCTGCATCAATGAATGTCGTATGAAAGCACTCGTTGCCGATGGCGCTAGCTACTCCCTGAGACACACTCCGGTGCAATGTGTACAGTGCGGAATATGTGTTACGGTATGTCCGGAAAACGCCCTGACAATGAAGTCCGGACTGGTACTGACAGACTCTTTCTTTACTGAAAAAACACTGTCCCAGGCAGAGCCTGCCAAATGCAAAGGATGCGGAAAGGTATTTGGTACCCGTAAATCACTTGAAAAAGTCATGGCCATTCTCTCGAGCAAAAATATGTGGGACAGTGATGATGATCTTCTTTCCTACTGTGAAGATTGCCGTGTTGTTAATCTCTATGAATCCAGCGAGAACCGATAATGGAAACAGATATTACAGACCGTGATTTATGCCGGATACGCCTTCGTTTTCTTGACCTTCTAAAGTCATTTTTTCAGGATGAGCCGGACGCTGACCGCCTCAGTCGCTGGCGAGGAATATTTGCAGCACTGGACAAGGAAAATATCAATCAGTCACTCGACGGTGCGATTCATGAGTTAGGGGAGGCACTTGCCACCAGGAGTCTGCAGGAGATCAGGGACGAACATTACGCCCTCTTTGTAGACCCCTACTCTAAACGCCTTCTCCCCCTGAATGCCGCCTATTACATCGATGGCAAAAGTTTTGGACCAAGTCTTGCCGATTTTCGGGATATCCTGAAACAAGCACAATTAATCAAGGATCCAAGATTTACCGACCCGGAAGATTCACTGCCCATAATGCTCGATGCGTTAATCACTATGATTAATGAAGAGCAAAAAGGAAGTATGGAAACACGGCAGATGCAGGACCAGTTGCTAGAGCAATTCCTTATCCCAACAACAAAACAGATCGCTAAACGTATCAGCGAGGATGAAGAAGCTCTTTTTTACCGAAAATGTCTTAGCTTTCTTGACGCCTATCTCGAGCTGGAACAGGGCCTTCTTGAAAGTGAACCAGTAACAATTCATTAAGATTAAAGACTATTATTTTGCAACCGATGCCTGCGTAACGCAGCCTAAGGTAGTAGAACAGTACCCCATAACTCTATGGAGGAGGATAAGTATGAAACAAAATGATGACCAGAGGCGCTCCTTTCTCAAACAAATATTTGCAGGAACTGCAGTGGTTGCAGGCTCTGCTCTCGTTGGGAAAAAAGTAAAGGCTCAGGAGACTGTCACGGAAAAACGTCCCGATGAAGTTTTATACAAAAAAAGTGATGCCTTCAAAAAATATTACGACTCTCTGCGCTAACCAGGAAAGGAGAACCTAACCATGGCTCAACGAAAAATTCGCAGCTCCTCATCCGTGGGGACAAAGACCAGTCGGGTAACCCTGAATCCCAGGGTTGCCAGGCGTTCATTTCTAAAACTCTCTGCAGCCACCGCAGCACTGACCGGTGCTGTAATGACCACGAAGATGACGGCAAAAGCGGCAACACCTGCTGCGGCCAAAGCGGCCTATCCCGATTCCAAAATGGTACGATCCGTCTGTACTCACTGTGCGGTCGGCTGTGGAATCAATGCCGAAGTTCGCAACGGTGTCTGGATTAGACAGGAAGTAGCCCAGGACCATCCTGTCAGTCGCGGCGGCTACTGTTGTAAAGGTGCCTCTGCCATTGATATGGTAACCTCAGAGAAACGGCTTAAAAGTCCAATGAAACGGGTCAACGGCAAATGGCAAAAAATCTCATGGGATACTGCCATGAGTGAAATTGCCGCCAAAATGACTGCTATTCGGGACAACGACGGCCCCGACGCCCTCCATTTAAACGGCAGCGCCAAAGTCTCCACGGAGATGGCCTATCTGCAGCGGAAGTTTGCCGCATTCTGGGGGTCGAACAACGTTGACCACCAAGCCAGGATCTGACACTCTACAACGGTGGCAGGTGTCGCCAATACATGGGGTTACGGAGCAATGACAAATAGTCTCAATGATATGAGACGTGCTCAATCAATGATTTTTATCGGATCAAATGCAGCTGAAGCGCATCCGGTAGCCATGCAGCATATTCTGCATGCTAAAGAGGTCAACAACGCGCCAATTATCGTAGTTGACCCTCGCTTTACAAAACTTGCCGCCAAGGCAGATGAATTTGTTCGCATCCGCCCGGGTACAGACTGTATCTTTATCATGGGCCTTATTAATGAGATTATCAAGAAGGGCTGGGAAGACAAAGAATTCATTCGCACTCGTGTGGCTGGTTTTCCTGAGATGGCAGAAGTTGCCGCAAAATATAGTCCCGAAGAAGTTGAAAATGTAACAGGGATCCCTGCAGCTCAAACCAGAAAAGTCGCCAAAATCCTCGCCACCAACCGTCCCACATCACTGACCTGGTGTATGGGTGGAACCCAGCATCATATCGGATCTTCCATTACCCGCGCCTTCTGTATTCTGCAGCTGGTTCTTGGAAACATGGGAAAATCCGGTGGTGGTACTAATATCTTCCGTGGCCACGATAACGTTCAGGGTGCAACTGATATGGGTGTTCTCTCTGACACTCTGCCCGGATATTATGGACTAAAAGATGGTTCCTGGAAACACTGGTGCCGTGTCTGGGATGTGGATTTCGACTTCATCAAGGGACGCTTTAAAGAGAAAAAATGGTTGAATGCCAAAGGCTTTACCCTGGCTCGCTGGTATGAAGGTGTATTGGGTGAAGAGAAAATTAGCCAGTATACCCCGATTAAAGCCATGATCCAGTGGGGTTGCGGTTCAAACTCCAGTTCCCAGTACAACAGAGTCGTCAAGGCTTACAATAAGCTTGATCTCTTTGTCATTATTGATCCATTCCCAACCATGGCAGCAGCGACCTGCACCACGGATAACGTCTACATTCTGCCATGTTCCAGCCAGTACGAAACTTCCGGATCGGTAACATCAACCTCACGCCAGATCCAGTGGCGTCACAAAATTGTTGATCCTATTAACGGCTGCAGAGATGATTACACCATTATGAAAGATCTGGTTGAACGTCTCGGCTTTGCTGATAAGTTTTATAAAAACATCAAAGAAGTTCCGGAAGATATTACCCGTGAGATCAACAAGGGTACACTGACCATCGGATATAACGGTCAGACACCTGAACGCATCAAGAAGCATATGGAAAACTGGCACACCTTTGACATCGAAACACTCCAGGCCAAAGGCGGCCCATGTGACGGTGATTATTATGGTATGCCGTGGCCATGCTGGACTGAAGAACATCCAGGTACTCCCATTCTCTACGATGTATCCAAGCCGGTTGCAGAAGGCGGACTGCCTTTTAGAAACCGTTTTGGGCTCGAAAAAACCTACGACCAGAGTGGTCGCAAAGAGGACCTGCTTGCCGCTGAAGGGATATATAACCCTGGAAGTGAAGTGAAAGGGGGCTATCCTGAATTCAAGGATGTTGTTCCTGGCACCAACTGGAAAACAGATCTTTCTCAAAAGACCCTCAAAGAGGCTATGAAGCGTGGTATGGCTCCATTTGGAAATGCTAGAGCCCGCTGCATAGTATGGAATTTCCCGGATCAAATCCCCATCCACCGCGAACCGCTCCATTCGCCGCGGCCCGATCTTATAGAAAAATATCCAACCTACGAAGACCTGCCAAATCATTTCAGGGTGGCTACACGCTACAAGAGCGAGCAGAGCCCTGATCTGGCCAAGAAGTTCCCGTTCGTCCTGACAACGGGCCGTATGGTTGAGCATATGGGCGGTGGTGCTGAAACCAGAAGCAATAAGTACCTCTCCGAACTGCAACCTGAGATGTATGCTGAGGTCAATCCACGAGTCGGAAACGACCTGGGCGTACGAGATGGCGAAATGATCTGGATTGAGTCACCGGAAGGCGGCAAGGTCAAGGTTAAAGCATTTTTCACAGAGAGGGTCGATGATAAGACCATTTTCATGCCGTATCATTTCGGTGGAACCCTTATGGGTGAATCCATCGCAGGAAACTACCCCGAAGGCCATGCACCATATGTGGTCGGTGATGCAGCCAATGTCTGTACCAACTATGGCTACGATATTGTTACCCAGATTCAAGCAACAAAAGACGGTCTGTGTAAGATCAGCCGAGCTTAGGAGGAATAGCATATGGGACGCATGAAATTTTTATGTGATATAGAACGTTGTATTGACTGCAGCGGCTGCGTGGTGGCCTGTAAAGAGGGTAATCATATACCGGTTGGTGTAAACCGCCGCAGAGTAATAACCATAGGCCAGGGCCAGCCAGGAGAAAAATCGATTTCGGTTTCTTGCATGCACTGCGCCGATGCACCCTGCATCGCTGTTTGCCCGGTGGATTGTATCTATCAGCGTGACGACGGTATTGTGCTGCACGACAAAAACACCTGCATCGGCTGTGGCTATTGCTTTATGGCCTGTCCATTTGGCGCACCGCAGTTTCCAAGTGGAGAAGTCTTTGGAGCACGAGGCGCTATGGACAAATGTACATTCTGTGCCGGTGGCCCTGAAGAGACTTTCAGTGCGAAAGAACTGAGACTCTACGGTCAAAATCGGATTGCAGAGGGCAAAGTGCCTCTTTGTGCTGGTATGTGTGCGACCAAATCTCTGCTCGCCGGAGATGCCGATGAAGTTGCCGATGTATATCGGGAACGCGCCTTCAAGCGTGGCTCCGGTGCGAATGCCTGGGGATGGAATAAAGCCTACAAGAAGAAGTAACAGCTCTCCGGTGTTTCCGATGTGTTACAACTGGTCACCACATAGTCACTTTTTCTATGTGGTGGCATGTTGTGGCGCAGACAGACCGCAGGAAAACTTTTACAGATAAACAACTCACTACGAGGATGCTTATGAAGAAAATTATTCTTCCAGGCTGCATTCTATTTTTGGCAATGGCCGGACTGGCCATTGCTCAATCATCGGGGCAGTTGCCAACAACCGTTGGCTCAGTACCACTGCTCACAGCAACCTATCAACAATTCAATGCAAACTTTACAGGAGAGTGGCAGCAATACGGCCAGTTGTTCACCGATCTACAGCAATATCTTTTTCCACGGCTGTTTCTACTGGTAATCACCATTGTTCCTGTCATCTTTTTCCTCCACTATGTTGCGATCGGACCAATGGTCTTTGACCATGGCGGCAAGCAGGTATATTGCTACAACCTCTTTGTCCGAATTGTTCACTGGTGTGCTGCTCTCTCATTCAGCCTGCTGCTGGTAACGGGGCTGATGATTGTTTTTGCCGCGTTCCTTGGAGGCGGCTCAATTGTTATTATGGCACGCACCATTCATCTTGTCTCGGCCGCACTCTTTGCAGGAGCAGCATTTTTTATGCTTCTGGTCTGGATTAGAGATATGTTCCCTACTTTTTATGACTTGAAGTGGATAATCATTATGGGCGGCTATCTAAGTAAAGAGAAAAATCCTGTCCCTGCAGGGAAATTTAATGCAGGTCAGAAAATGTGGTTCTGGCTGGCAACACTTGGTGGTGGCGTTATGGCTGTCACCGGATATTTTCTCTATTCGTTCCCGGCAGACATTGACACTCTGCGCATTTCAGCCATTATCCACAGCTTCCTTGGTGCTGCCATGGTGGCCATGTTTATTACTCATGTATATATGTCCATGGCTGCAATCAAAGGTGCACTGGGCAGTATGATCAGCGGCTATAAAGCTGAATCAGAATTGAAAATTCTCCATCCACGATTTAAGTACTAGGAGCTTGTCCGAGAGCTTTTCCCCTCTCCATCTGCCCTGTGTCCACACTTACGGTGGCAGATGGAGAACTTCTTCTCTACTGTCCATCTTCTGGGCAGTTTTTCCCCATACCCTCTGACAAAAGTGCACAGATATTAGGCAGTACTATTGCTCCCACTTCCATCCAAAAATCTCACCAATCTTTTTTTAGCAGTACATTCAACACCCTACATAATAAAAACGATTCAACAAACAAACATGGCACGCTATATGCTTAGTAAAAGGCAGAAGTTATGAGCAGCAATACAACAAACACAACAAGGAGAAACACAATGAAATTAAAAAGAAATATCACCGCAGCAGCTCTGGCCCTTTCACTCGTAGCAGGCGTTGCTTTAGCCACAACCACAACTCCAGTTCCAGAAACAACCACCGGTCCAGGTTACGGCATGAAGAATGGCCAGGGTATGATGCAAGGACAGGGCGGCAATATGAAAGGTAAGGGAATGAGAGGTGGAAATAACCAGGACTGTTTTATGAATGGCAATGGACAGGGAATGGGACAAATGGGTATGGGACACAAGGGTATGAAACAGGGCAAACGTGGTATGCATCACGGTGGCGCAATGATGAACCCTGAAATGGTTGAAAAAAGAAATGCATTTTTGGATTCAACCGTAGAACTTCGCAAACAACTTCACGACAAAATGTTTGCCTATAAAGAAGCCACCCGTAATCCCGCAATGACTCAGGGCGAACTTCAGGCTCAGCAGAAAGAACTTTATACCATGCGTCAGGAACTCAAAACCAAACGCCAGGCGGCCTTTGCTGCAAAATAGAGAGATAAAGAACAACAATACTCTCTGTAGAATCTGAGATTCGACACACACTAAAGGTGAACAAGCCGTGATAATGTTATCACACGGCTTTTCACCTTTTTTATGGTACACTATATGAATATCACAAGAATAAGGTCACTATCCGGATGTAACAATACTCTATGATCCCCTCCGCGAAACAACCATTTAAGTTTTCACGACCAGCTTTGGCGCTTATCCTTGCAAGCTCTCTGCTTGCAACCATCCTTGGGGTAACCACCGTTCGCAACCTGAACCGCGAACAGCAACTCCTTCAGGACTTTCTCCTCCAACAGGGTTTAACTCTGATACGCTCCTTTGAAGCCGGCGCACGAACAACAATGATGCACCACCGGAGCGGGATTGACCCTCTGGAAACTCTGGTTGAAGAAACAACCAAGGAGAAGAGTGTCGCCTATATTCGTATTGTTGTTGAAAATGGAGAAACAATTGCCGAATCTGGCGACCTTCCAAAACCCCTGACAAGACCAGAAATCCAGCGCATCCTCACAACAAAAGATCCCATCACCAGAATAGTCAAAGAGAACAACACATTTGAACTGGCTCGGGTTTTCAAACCACTTAAACCTCCCATGTTACGACGGGGCAACAGGCATGAACCACCTCCACCACAGAACTCGATGCGAAATCGAATGTATCGAAATATGCAGAAGATGCAGGAGGAACAGCAAAAGAAAGGCCAGCAACTTATCGTTGTCGGCCTTATAACCAGTGACTTTGATGCCGCCCGCCAGGAAGACAAAAACCGGGCGCTTTTTATGGGGGCACTCCTCTTTCTTCTTGGAAGTGCTGGTTTATATTTTCTCTTTCTCTATCAGAGTATCCGAGTTGGCAAGTCAACTCTTGCTAATATGCAGATCTATACTGAGAATGTGATCGAAAGTATGCCGGCAGGACTTATCACCCTGAACCAAAGCGGGGATATTGTTTCCTGCAACAGCAATGCTGAACAACTCCTTTGCCGCAGCTGCTCGGCGATTAAAAATATGAAACCTGAACAACTTCTTGAATCCTTTATAGCTCCCAGTCAACAGGATCAGTCACTTCTTGAACAGGATTTCTTCTGTCTTCCCCCCGATGGAGATAAAATTCCAGTCAAACTTTCCACCTCTCCTCTTCTTGGTCACGATGGAGAGAACAACGGCCTGGTGATTATCCTTCGTGATATACGGGATATCAGAAAATTTGAACAGCAGCTCGAACTTTCAAGACGCCTGGCATCTCTTGGAAAAATGGCTGCCGGTGTGGCCCATGAAATCAGAAATCCACTCGGAACCCTACGGGGCTTTGCTCAATACTTTGGCAAAGAGGCGGGAGAAGGAAGCGATGGGAAAAAATATGCAGAGCTGATGGTCTCCGAAGTGGACAGGTTGAATCAGACCATTTCAAGCCTTCTCCAATTTGCGCGGGCACGGGAACCTCAGTGTATAGCGATCAAGGCTGATGAATTATTTGGCAAACTCACCACCCTGATGAGTGCTGATTTTATTGCTGCCGGAATTAATTTTAACCAGAAATATGATCCCAAATTATCACTCTTTGCAGATCCGGATTTACTGCTCCAGGTGTTACTCAACCTGTTAAAAAACAGTATTAGTGTAACGGAGAGCGACGGACAGGTCACGCTGACTGCCTCTCTGCAAAATAATGAAATATGGATCAGTGTCACTGATACTGGCCATGGAATGACAGAAGAAGAACAGGAGAAACTCTTTGACCCGTTTTTCTCCACCCGTAAAGATGGTACGGGGCTTGGTCTTGCAATTAGCCATCAAATAGTAGAGCAGCATCACGGAAGGATTGAAGTGATTAGCACACTCGGAAAAGGGACGACAATGACAATAATTCTTCCCGGAGAAAAAGCTTGAGCCAAGAAAAAAAGAAACAAATCCTGTTGGTGGACGATGACACTGCGCATCGTACCATGCTTAAAGTGAATCTCTCCGACAATCGCTTTCATATTTTGGAAGTTGAAGATGGAGATCAAGTGGTCCCATTTCTTGAGCAGGACCTGAACACCATCGATCTGATTCTCCTCGATATGAAGATGGTCAGAATGGACGGCCTGGCCACCCTGAAAGCACTACAAGAGACTACCTATAGCACTATTCCGGTGATTGTTCTCACCGCCTTTTCTTCCGTAGAAACTGCTGTTAAAGCCATGCGTGAGGGTGCCTATGATTATGTGGCCAAACCCATTGATATTGAAGAGTTAATACTTGTGATGGACAAAGCCCTTGGCTATCAGGAGCTGAAACAGGAAAACAGGCAGCTTAAAAACAATCTGGAAAAACGCTTTTCTTTTGGAAATATCATAGGTAGTAGTCCGGCCATGGAAGAACTTTTCTCAACCCTTGAACTTGTTGCCCCATCGGATGCCACGGTACTTATCACAGGAGAATCAGGAACCGGCAAGGAACTGATCGCAACTGCTCTACACCAGCACAGCTCACGAAAAAAACAGCCATTTATTAAGGTAAACTGTGCTGCACTCAATGAAAACCTCCTTGAGAGTGAACTTTTCGGCCACGAGACAGGAGCGTTTACCGGTGCAGTTTCCCGGCGCCAAGGACGTTTTGAACAGGCCGATAAGGGAACTCTTTTCCTCGATGAAATTGGTGATATGAGTCTGCAGACCCAGGCCAAAATTTTACGAGTCCTTCAAGAAGGGGAACTAGATAGATTGGGAGGAAACGAGACAATCAAAGTCGATGTACGTCTGCTTGCTGCAACCCATAGAAATCTGCAACGGATGATCGAGGAGGGAACATTCAGACAGGATCTGTTTTTCAGACTTTCCGTTGTTCCTGTGGAACTCCCCCCCCTACGTGAACGAACACGGGATATTCCAGAGCTTGCCGCCCTTTTCCTTGAGCGCTATGTAACAAAAAACAGAAAAGATATCAAAGCGTTTGCTCCCGATGTACTTCGTATTTTTATGTCACACCGGTGGCCAGGGAATATTCGTGAACTTGAAAATACAGTCGAACGAGCAGTAATTCTTTGTCCCGGAGAACAGATTACCACTCGTGAACTTCCACCCCAGCTACTCCCACAGGGAACCGCAATTAGTCAGGAACCTACTGAAACACCCATTACCCTCCGGGATATGGAGCGGGAAATGATACGGGCCACCCTGGCTCAGAATAAGGGTAACCGGAGCAAAACTGCCAAGATTCTTGGTGTTGCTCGACAAACTCTTTTAAATAAACTCAAAGAGTACGATATATTGTAATATCCTGCCACCTATTCCCCTTCCCTACCAACAAGAGCATAGAAGCTATAGAATAGGAAGACTCCTCCGATCTATTATTCCAGACGCTGTAAAAGAAGTAATACTCTTTCTTTTGTTGTTTCTTTGCTTATCTCCCTTGTATACTAGGTTTATGATGTGGCTAGTTGGTTCATGTTCCTTGGATTAATTGCTGGCTTGTTAGAAGAATTCTGGAAATATTTCAATATTCTCAAAAAATCAATTGGAGGTTTTTTATGTACGCTATAGCCATAAACGGAAGTCCGCGCAAAGGTGGTAATACAGAGTTACTATTAAATGAAGTACTCAATGAACTAAAGAATGGTGGTTGGGATACGGAACTCGTAAAAGTGGGAGGAACTTCCATTCGAGGTTGTCTTGCTTGCAACAAATGCTTTGAAAATAAAGATAACGAGTGTTCTGTCAAAAAAGACAATTTTAACGAAATCTATTCAAAAATGATCAAAGCCGATGCTATGATTCTCGGCTCTCCAACCTACTTTGCGGCTGTGTCAGCAGATTTAAAAGCATTGATAGAAAGGGCAGGTTACGTCGCTTATGCAAATGACCATGCTTTTTCTGGAAAAATAGGAGCAGCGGTTGTTGCTGTCAGACGTGGCGGGGCAACTCATGTCTATGATACTATTAATCATATGTTCCAAATGTCGAGAATGATTATGCCTTGCTCAACATACTGGAACATGGGCTATGGTATGAATAAAGGTGATGTTAGTGAAGACCATGAAGGCCTTGCAAACATGCAACATCTTGGGAAGTCTATTGATTGGCTTGGCAAAATCATCAAACCAAATTTAGGCAGCTATCCACGGGGCTGATTGTATTATCTCACAGACCCGATCAGACCCGGAGCCCCGGGTCTGATCAAGACAACCTACAGTTATATCGTCAGAACATACTTTAAATACCCTTTTCCATCCCTTAGAAACTCCTTTTTCACCCCAAAAACACCTTCAAAAGAATGCACAGATTGATATGCCGACAGCTCATTGGCAATACATACAGGTGCATTTGGCTCTTTGAAGCAAAAAAACGATACGGCCTGAACTGAAACTGGGGGAAGTTCAGTCTGTCCCCAAATAATATGTGTTCTAAAAGTTATCGCCTCTTCTTAAAGAGCAATAAATCACAATTCTTTCATTGCCACACCTATCCGCAAAGACTGCAACATATCTGTTGAGATAAAACTACACTTTTCCATTCAAATGCAGCATAAATGTTCCCCGTCTCGTTTCACGACAGCAAAAGTGTAGCGGGAATGTTTGGGCTGCGACCGAATGTTTTTCACTGTAAATACAACGGGATAATCTGTTTTGTGACAAAAGACACAAGAAGAAACAAAAAATGGCATGGTTGATGCTGTATAAGAAGCATAGAAAGTAAGAGATAAGTTAAAACAACCCTATATGGAGGACACCATGACTACTAATACTAATACTAGAACACAAGTTGAAGCCGGATACGAAACTTCTACATTTGCTCTCGGTACAGGAATGACCATGGCTGCTCTCCTTGGTATCTGGGGATTTACTTGTCTCGTAACCGCAATGGTAAACATGGGTCCTTTGAGTGTAGTTAAAGCATACGTAACAGCAGTTGTTGGCTAATAAATTCAAATAATACAAAATTTAATACGGATAAGACGATGAAAGAAAATACTTCAAAAACAGGATCAAGATTACTATTAGCAGCTGGTTCTATGATGTGTCTCTGGGTTGCAGCAGCTCTTACAAGCGCACTTTCTTCAGTTGGTTGGTCAGTAAGTGAATTGGCAGGACAATACATGGTATCAATCGGAATGGTAAAACCTCTGCATACTCTGGTTGATTACTACACACACATCAAAGGTATTGAATATCTGCTCTGTGTAGCCTTCTTCGTAGCATTCCCAGTTTTCTTTAAATATGTAAACAAGGCTCCAGCAAAGGTTACAGCTGCAAAATAGTAAATAAACATAAGGGTATCAACCCTGCATTTATAACCTCTTGTTAATCGGATCGTACATTCGGTATACAGGAGGTTTTTTTGTTTGTTACTGGTGCTGATTCAAACGAAACAACTAGCACTCTGGGAACCGTGTTGGAACCAACATAGAGAAACTCACCCAGTCTGTTTATTAGAACATGTATTGCGTTTTCGACAAAGCAACGGATAGGGTAACTAAAAACGAAATGGGGTTGAAAGCAGGGAAAGAACATGGAACCTTTTATAATCCACAACAAGAATGGCTTACACCAGACATAACGTGGATCAATCAAAAGGCCCTTCTTAGAAAGAAGAAAAATGAGTAATACCGGGAATATGTACGCATTTGATCATCAATCAGATCATCCGGTGCTAAATTGTAATAGTCAGCCAGGCCTTTCATCGCAGCGATGTAACCTCACTTTGTGTGGCACGTCGGACCATGAAATTTAATATGGTTATTAAATTGCTTTGTATAATCTGTTGTTGTATTGAAACAAAGCGTCAGAGTCAACCGTGGAGAAACAATCTAGTAAAAATCCATCGCGCTCCGCCTTTCCGCGTAGCAGTTCAGTTCTCAGGGAACATCACAGTTTACAGCTTTTCTTGAATGGTTAATCTTCCTGAGGAGAAAGATCCGATTCTTCTTCGGTGGAAACCTTCTGCTTTTCAAGTTTGCGCTGTTTTTTTTCCTCTTTCTTCTTTTTCTTCAACAATTCTTTCTGGCGCTTTTCGTATGAATAATTTGTTCTGGCCATGGCGTTTTTCCTGTTAGTAATTAATGATCGGCGTAAAACATAAAAAAAAAAGCCCCCGCATTTCGCGACGGCTTTTTCTATTGTCAAATATAGGACTTACTGTTTGACAACATTCTCTGCAGCTGGTCCTTTAGGGCCATCAACAATATCAAAGGTCACTGCTGCGCCTTCGTCGAGAGATTTGAAACCATCACCCTGGATTGCTGAATGATGAACAAATACATCCTTTCCACCATTTTCTTCTATAAAACCAAAACCTTTTGAGTCATTAAACCATTTAACTGTTCCTTCTGCCATTTTGTACTACTCCTTTGTACTTGGTTCTTTAAAGAACCTTTTTGTTATAGAGCCGGATCATCTAAATATGACCCGGTAACTGTTTTGTTGCCAAAATTAAATTGAAACTATTACATTTCGTACTAATACCGTGTAGATTTTTTTCTATTCTACGACGAGTACTATCTTTTTACCAGTCCTGAACGATAATTGTTATTCTTTTCTTTCTTTGGATGCCTATAACCTGCCTTTCAGGCTGGATTCTTTTTTGTACACCAGCTTTTTGCCTAAAGAGCGTTCAATGGCCCTGGTCATTTTGTTATCGTCTGGTGTCGCAAAGGTACAAGCTTCGCCGGAACAACTAGCTCTTCCAGTACGCCCGGTACGGTGGGTGTATGTTTCTGCTGTTGCAGGCATATCAAAGTTAATCACGTGGGAAATCCCGGAAACATCGATACCGCGAGCTGCAATATCGGTGGCCACCAAAACATTGTATGTACCGCTTTTGAATCCTTCCAAAGCCAACTGTCGTTTCTGCTGCGACAAGTTGCCTTGTAGAGAGGTTGCCTTGCAACCAGTTTTTTGCAGTTGGTAGGCAAGACTTTTGGCTTTGTGTTTCGTTTTGGTGAAAACAATGGCCGTAGTGATCTCTTTTTCTCGCAAAATCTTTTTAAGCAGGTTGCCCTTGTTTCTTTGTTCAACCTGATAAAATGAGTGGGAGATTGATGCCATCGGCTTGGTATGGTTAATCTGCACGGTGGCTGGCTTGGTGAGGATATCTTCTGCCAGGGAACGAATCTCCTTGGGCATAGTGGCTGAAAAGACGAGAGTCTGTCTCTGTCTTGGCACCTTGCTCAAGATCCGACGGATGTCAGGTAGAAATCCATGGTCGAACATGTGATCAGCCTCATCGAGGATCAGCATTTCAACGCTGGAAAGATTGATGGCCTTCGTGTTTGCAAGATCAAGAAGACGACCCGGACAGGCTACAACAATTTCTGCACCCTTTCGGATTTTATTAATTTGGGACTGTTTGCTAACACCGCCATAGATAACCATGCTTCGTAAATGTGTATGTTCAGCCATTTTACCTATGTAACTATGGGTCTGTTCGGCAAGTTCCCTGGTAGGGGCAATGATCAGAGCCCTAACTTTCCCCTTCGGGCCACTATGAAGGCGCTGCAGGATAGGAAGAACAAATGCTGCGGTTTTCCCGGTGCCAGTCTGGGCAAGTCCGAGAAGATCGCGTCCGGCTAAAACCGGTGGAATGGATTGCTTTTGGATAGGGCTAGGTGACTCGTATCCGCTGTTGTCAATGGCGGTTTGGATCTGGGGGTGAAACTGAAACTCATTAAAACTCATAAAACTCCTTCTAGGATGAACAAGTACCGGAACGTGAAATTAAAATTCAGTAGTAGTGCCCGTACTTTGTAATGCAGCATATTTGCTACCATTGTGTTGGAAATTAGTTTAAATTAATTTTCTACAACACAAATAAACTTTTAAGTGAATATCATTTTTGAATGCTTTTCAGGAGCCCCTCATTGGAAAAAGAACTTTTCCATTCCATTACAATCAGGGTGCAGCGTTTGCCTGTCGACATAGAGTTTTATTCTGTATGTCCTTTTGAAAATCAGCAAATTTTTTCTACGATAGCGAATGATGAACGAAGAGAACAACCTAGGCGGGAAAACGCGAAAGAACATGCTTCTACATTTACGTAGAATTCAGATATTTCCACTACTATGCTCGATACGATATTTTAATGCAAGCAAATAAAGCGTCCGGCAACTGATTATTTCAAATAATAAAAAAAAACTTAATATGTCAATACGTTGATGGCTCACTTTTTTCGTCAACTTTTCCTTTTCTCTGATTCAAACAAAACCTTTCATTCTAAAGCACCTCAAAACCAATTGAATATTCCTTCTCTGTTCCTGAAATCCACCCTTCGATACAGGTAAATAACTTTTTTGCAAATCACCTTATCTTGGGAATAATGTGTTTGTTTCAGACGTGCCCACGCGCCAAAACCACGAATATACCTTGACTTAAGTCGATTGGTACGTTAGGGTAGGAACTTCCTTTCGTGAACTGATCATTTAATTCTCTAGTAATTAAATGACTTTTGCCCTCCTTACTTCTAGATTCATCCTCATAGTTAGTCCTTTGTTTCTTTAGCTGGCTTCCATTCACCAAATCAGCAGAAAAACAAAAACTTATTTTCACATATCACTGTTATTGTTACTTTTTTATTTATTTTCGCCATCAGTTCTTTGTGCCCTTCAGTTAGTTACCTTCCCAGAGCCAATCAGCTGTAAACATATTCCATTACAGAGACTGCACCGTGTTGTTCCTTTCATGGTTTGGTTTATAAATTAGGAGAAAACCCCTTTATGCAAAAAAGAACCCACTCTTCACGCCTTGAAAACGAACCCGTAACCACAGCCTTACTGCTGGCTGCAGGAACAGGCAGTCGTCTTGCACCTTTCACCGATTCTTCGCCCAAATGCCTGGTTCCAGTTAATGATATATCAATTCTCGAGAGGCTTATCGATTCCCTTCAGGAACACAATTTTAAGCGTTTGGTTATCGTCGTAGGACATCAGGCTGACTGTATTCGTAATTTTCTTGGAACGAGAGCAGGCGGTATGGATATTGTTTACGTCAACAGTCCCTTATACAAAACAACAAACAATATTTATTCGTTATGGCTAGCTGGTAAGGTTATAGACGAACCATTTCTGCTCATTGAAAGCGATCTTGTCTTTGATTCTGCAATGCTCAAAGGCATGCTCTATCCCGATCGAATCGCAGTTGCCAGATTACAACCATGGATGGACGGCACCACCGTTACAATCAATACGCGCAAGAAAGTTGAGGCATTTCATCCGGGCAACGACAATCAAAATGACAAGCATTATAAAACCGTAAATATTTACAGCATTTCAGCCACAACCTGGCAACTGGTTATGGAAAGACTTGACCAGCACATCTCAGCAAATAAGCTGAATGGATACTATGAGACTGTTTTCGCTGACTTAGTCAACGAGGGCTATATTGATTTCTCGCCTATTTTCTTTGACAGCAGTCGTTGGTATGAGATTGACAATGTTATTGACCTGCGTGCAGCTGAATTAATGCATTATCTTCAACCGAGCCCTCCTTCTACAAGAGTTGTGGATCAATTGCTCGCTCCGCTCAATGGCCAGAATCCTTCAGCCTATAAAGGTTTGCGTGGTGCTGCACCATTTTCACCACGAATGGCTTCTCTTCCAGCCACAGTAAATTAATACATGCACAGTTATATGAAAACTCCTCTACCCACAGCACAAGAACGTTACGATTCCATCACCAATCAGCATGGCGGTTTTTGGCGTCATGATTTTATTGATCATAACTACCTCTACAATCTCTACTATCCGCCGGAAGATTTTTTTAAACATATTTCCGAACACATGCACCAATTGGTGTTAAGTTATCCCGTTGGCCAAAAAGAATTAGCTGCATTGGTGGGCGAGCTCATCGGCCAGGCACCTGAAAATATTGTCGTCGGCAATGGTGCGGCAGAGCTTATTAAGATTATAGCCGGTATGGATCGCAAATTAATTGTGCCGGTTCCTTCGTTTAATGAATATGCCAATGCAGCATCTCCTGGCAATGTCGTTGAATTTGCCCTTGAAGCACCTTCTTTCCAGTTGGATGTGGACAAATTCGCAGCAGAGGCAATCCGTTGTAACGCGGGTCTAGCTGTGGTAGTCAGCCCGAATAACCCCACCTCGTTGCTTGTGCCAAAAGCCGATCTTGTCCGTTTGCTGAAGAAACTGGCTGCCCATGACTGCATGCTCATCGTTGATGAATCTTTTATTGATTTTGCTCAAAATCGTGATCAGGAGACCCTTGAACAGGATATTGATCGTTATCCAAATCTTGCAATTTTCAAAAGCATGAGTAAAGCCTATGGGATCTGCGGCATCCGGATCGGTTACATGCTCACCACCAACGCTGACTTTGCCTCAAAGGTCCGACAGGGGCTCCATATCTGGAATGTTAATGGCTTTGCAGAAGAGTTTTTACGCCTGGCGCCACAATATAAACAGAGATTCAGTGAAAGCTGCGCCATGGTTATGGCCGATCGGGATCTGTTTTGCCAACAGCTGGAATCGATTCCTAAGATGACAGTTTACCCGCCCGATGCCAATTATATCTTCTGCCGCTTGCCGAACCACAGTATGTCAGGGCCAGAAGTGACCAGAAAGCTGTTTGTTGATCACAATATCTATATAAAACATTGTAAGGGCAAAACTATGCCCGAATCTGATCGTTATCTCCGCATAGCGAGCAGAACCCAATCAGAGAATCTGCTTTTGGTTGAAGCATTGCGTAATATTCTGGCCGGGAACAGTAAGCCATGAAAACATCCGTAGACAACAATAGTCAAGCGCAGCCCACCACTCAAAGGAGTATACTTTCATTTGGGGCAGACTTACCCAACATCTGCTCCCTGTTTGGCCTTTTCTGCTCAGTCCTTGCCATATATTTTGCTGTTCTCGGTATGTTTCATGCGACAATGATCAGTATGATATGGGCTGTCTGGTTTGACTGGACCGATGGTATTATCGCTAGAAACATGAAGGGTCGGACAGAGGTACAGGGTCTTTTCGGAGCCCAGCTTGACTCCCTGATTGATATTGTCAGTTTTGGAATTTGTCCTGCAATAGTCCTGCTCAGTTATGGTTCCTTTAGTCCGTGGTATCTTCCAGGCGCATTTATCATTATCGCCGTTGCAGCACTTCGTTTGAGCTATTTTAACGTCTTTGGTCTGGTTGATAAATCGAGCTATATGGGAATGGCCCTGGATAATAATTCCATTATTCTGGTCTTTGTCTTTCTTTTTAATGGATTGTTCAGTCACGGTACATTTTCTGTTATCCTTTACCTCCTCTTTCTGGTGTTGGCCGCATTCAATGTTGCATCAATCAAAACGCCTAAATTTGCCGGTCGCTGGTACTACGTCCTTATCATTTATACGGTGACGATAACTACAATATTGGGCTGGCAATGGTATTTTATTTAGCGAGGAGTAAGCAGATACGATATACTAGTGATGATCATCTTTCAATCGCAGGACAGAAAAGACAACTCCATTCGATGAGGACAACAACTGTTGTTCCTTAAAAGATCCATCTCGAAAAAAAAGGAAAACCATGGCTAAGGAAAAGAAGAGTAACAAAGAAGGGAAAAAGAAACCGGCAATGACTGCCAAAGAGAAAAAGGCTGCCAAGAGGGATAAAAAGAAATCTAGCCTTCTTGGTCCGCAATAACATCGGAATTCATTTTTTTGAGCCGTTGAACTCAGATCAAAACTAGACGGTTCACTGCAAAGAATAAGGGGAACAGAACAAATATTGCCCCCCTTTAGTTATTTTTGATATTTCAAGAACAACATTTTTTTGCCTAGAATGCATAAAATTGTTGCCCTCAGCAGTACAACAAGCTATAGACATTCGCTTGCTCGAAGCCACTGGGAAATCCCTAGTGGCTTTTTGTCTTTAAGTAATTGTCTTCTTTAAGCTGGTTCATCAAGAAATGAGATGCGTTTATCACACTAAACGCTACCAACTCAGCTCTCTCTTATGAAAAGAGAGTCATCTTTCAAGACGTATATTCTCAATATATAATTAAGGTAGCTGCCAAGATAAAACCAAATCAACACTGTTACCTTCCTAGTATCTTCATCCATACATATACCTTCAGAGTGCTCAGTTTACTCAATGCTGACCCATTACCAAGCATGAGTTGTGAGAGCGCGTAAAGTTTCTTTAAAATATGAAAAGATTTAAATTAGTAGAAATAAAAACAGGCTCCATCAAAGACGATATTCTTTCAGGCCTGACCGTTGCCCTTGCCCTTGTTCCTGAAGCGGTTGCCTTTGCCTTTATTGCCGGTGTTTCTCCAGTAGTTGGGCTTTATGGCGCCTTTATGATGGGACTGGTTACGTCCATAATAGGAGGTCGGCCAGGAATGATATCCGGTGCCACAGGCGCCACCGCTATTGTTATGGTGTCCCTGGTGAAGATAGGCACGGATATGGGAGGTGAAGGCGCAGGATTACAGTATCTCTTTGCTACTCTTTTGCTGGCTGGATTGATCCAAATATTGGCAGGTATTTTTCGGTTTGGAAAATTTGTGAGACTTATACCGCATCCGGTGATGATGGGCTTTGTGAATGGACTGGCAATAGTGATTTTCACAGCTCAACTTGGAATGTTCAAGGTTGATGGGGCATGGATGCAAGGGTCCCAATTATTCACCATGCTTGGCCTGGTCGCCCTGACAATGGCTATTTTGTATACCTTTCCTAAAATTACCAAAAAAATACCAGCGGCCCTGGTTGCCATCGTATCAGTAGCCTTACTGGTTATATTTACGGGGATAGATACCGCAACGGTACTGTCATTTGTCCAGGCCAATGGCGGTACTGGCATTGAGGCAGGACTCCCGGTTTTTAATGTGCCTCTCATTCCATTTAATCTTGAGACCCTCTACTTTATCGCTCCCTATGCTGCCATTATTGCAGCAATTGGCCTGATCGAATCATTGATGACCTTAAACCTTATTGATGGCCTGACCAATACCCATGGTAACGCAAACAAGGAAAGCATTGCCCAGGGAACAGCAAATATTGTTAACGGCTTTATGGGTGGTATGGGTGGCTGTGCAATGATTGGTCAAAGTATCATTAATATTAAATCAGGAGGGCGCGGTCGTTTGTCTGGAATAGTGGCGGCATTATCCCTGCTCATATTCATTCTGTTCGGATCGTCATATATTGAGATGATCCCTATTGCTGCACTGGTCGGGCTGATGTTTATGGTGGTTGTTGGTACATTTGCCTGGAGTACCTTTAGTGTTATCGATCAAATCCCCCTGGCAGACGCCTTGGTGATTCTTCTGGTTACGCTTTTAACCGTTACCTTTGATTTGGCCATAGCTGTTATTGCCGGGGTCATTGTTTCTGCCCTTGTCTTTTCCTGGGAGAACGCTCTGCGCATTAGGGCAAGGAAACATGTTGATGAGAAAGGAGTGAAACATTACGAGATATTCGGTCCCCTTTTCTTTGGTTCCGCCCAGATGTTCACCAGTAAGTTTGATGTGGACAATGATCCTGATGAGATAATTATAGACTTTAAGGAATCACGGGTTGCTGACCACTCCGGTATTGAAGCCATCAATCAACTTGCAAAAAAATACGAGCAAGCAGGAAAGAGGATTTCTCTGTTTCACCTCAGTCCGGATTGTCGAAAATTAATCGATAAGGCTGAAAAACTTATCCGTGTCGATATTCTCGAAGATCCTGAATATACTGTAGTTGTCCAGGGATTTGAGGATTATTCTATCGACTAGTAAGTGTCCTCGAAACATCCTTCCAACTCGACAACAAACACTGAGAACAAAAAAAGGCCGTATACAAACCATATCAAGCATACGGTTTCTATACGGCCTCTATCAATCTTAAAAGTTAAAACACTACTGAAATTTCATCTCAAGAGTCTCAACATGGTAGAGATGATTGATCTGGGTATTATCAAAAATTGCAATTCCAAAAGGATAGCTCTTCTTCATATCAACAAATTGAACATCCTGGGTCTGTGAATCTGGGCCTTCTGTTTTTAAAGCCCGCATAACCTCCATGGTCCACACACCGTTTTCGTAATGATTACGAGCAAGGATATCTGCCCGGCCACCCTGCATAGGAGCAATGGTGATACCAGGAACGATGTCTCCAGCCTTAAAGGTATCCACAAACGGTACCCTTTTACTTGGAATGACATAATACAGATCATCCTTATTGCCATTCAGATTCATATATTCAGGTGCAGATTTTGCGCTGTTATCATTGTTTTTATACCCGCCCTTACCGGTATCCCCCTTACGGCCCCAGCTTTTATTTACCTTGGGATCGGTATTGCTGTTCACATACTGATCATCAAAGGTACCAAGTGGCAAGGTACGGACAAACTTGGCATGCCACATGTCTATCGTTTCGCCTGGTGCTCCAGTATATTTACGACCTGCAGAGGTATCACCGGGCTCATCAAGATGACAGGCGATCATACAGCCGTCTGTATCAAATCCCTTGGTATTGATATTCCAGAACATGGCCAACTTATCTTCATAAAAAGTGTTGTCATGCCCGGTGCTATCTTTTTTCTTCATTTTTTTCCAGCTTCCATCGCCCTGTTTGATCCACGGAAAACGCGCAAGACTCTTGGTTGGATCTTTATAGGTGATTAAAAAATAGACATTTTTATCATCGTAGAGCGACTTAATACTGACCTTTGTGCTGCTCATTCCTTCATAGCCATTACTGGGCTCGTAGGGAAGTTCATCCACGGTGACGTTCATTTCCTTAGCCGCTGACCAAGCTGAATCAGCAATGCCATCCAAAACTATCGGGGAACTGGTTTTGCTGCTGGTAAGTACTTGATCCGCACCATAGGCTGGTGCACAAAGGGCGACAACAGCTGCTACTGTAAAAATCCCTACCTTTTTCATACTCTTCTCCCAAGTTGAATTTGTTTTTCCAGATAAAAAGCACTCCGTACATTTCAACTGTAGGTTCAAACAGGGAAGGATTCCAGAGAAAGGTTACTCACAGAATTGGGACCTTATGTGAACAATACTTCACAACGTGGCACTAGCCATTTGGTTTTATGCGAGAATTCGTTTGGAGAGTAATTGCAGGCAATCGATCATTTTTTCACCTTCCGGAGTCAAGCGATACGCTTTTTCACGGTCTTGAGAGATAAGGTTATTCATTTTAAGTTTTTTCAAATGAAAATTCACCTTGGTGTGATCACTGATCCCAAGAGAGCGGGTCAGATTCATAAATCGTATCTGTTTTTCCCCGGCAAGAGTTATAAGGATTTGTCTTCTGATCTGGTTTGCAAGGCAGGCCAGTGCATCATCCATCCCAGGTTCCGACAACTGCTTGGCAAAACGTAACTCTTCCAGGTTACAGCGTACCGCAACGAGTAGTTCATCCCGCCTGAAAGGTTTACTGAGATAATCATCGGCACCGTTTTTCATGGCAGCCACAGCATTGTCAACCGTCGCAAATGCCGTGATCATGATAATTCTGACATTGGGGTACTCATTTTTCAACAACGGCATAAGAGCCATACCTCCCATGCCAGGCATCATGTTATCGACAATAACCAGACGAGGGGGGGATACTTTGATCTGTTCAAGAGCCGCCTCGGCAGAACCACAACTCTTTACTGAAAAGTCGTTATTCTCGAGAATTTCGACAATACTCTCCCGCAAATCCTGATCATCATCAATCACAAGGATTGTTTCAGCTGGCACTGCTTATCACCGGAAAAGAGAGTGTCATAACGGTTCCTCCATGTTCACTGCTCACAAGTTCAATATTTCCTCCATGCTGCTTTATAATATTATAGCACACCGACAGCCCCAAACCAGTCCCTTTTCCGATTTCTTTGGTGGTATAAAAGGGATCAAAAACCTTAAAGAGTTCCTCTTCGACAATGCCGTGCCCGGTATCTGTTATAATCACCTGTACAGCGTCCCCGACCAGACAGCTTTCAATCTCAATCCGGTCTTCAGCACCGCAGGCATCAAGGCTGTTCATTAATATATTGATAAAGACCTCTTCGAGTTTCCATGAAATTCCCATTATTTCAGGAACATCCTTTAGGTTCATATTTATAATTACGCTGTGTTCCCGATGCTTCAGAAGATCACAGGAGCTCCTCAAAATAGTGTTAATATCAGTGGGTTCAAGCTCCGCCCCCCTCTCCCGGGAAAAGTGTAGTAACTCCCTGGCAATACTGGAGGCTCGGGTGAGATTACGCTCTATCGCATTAAGTTTTTTATCTACCTTCTCATCCTCTTGCAACAGATCCCTCACCATTTCAAGATTCAGCGAGGCGTTAGTAAGGGGATTATTTATCTCATGGGCAATCCCGGCAGCGAGCACTCCCATGGAGGTCAGTTTTTCAGACTGGGAGAAACGAAGTAATTTTTCGTTTATTATTTCACGCTGTTCAAGATTAAAAACCGATAACGCCCTGACGGTAAAAAACATAATAAAGAAGGCGCACACTCCTCGAAACAGTACGATCTTTATCCCTACAAAGGGCAGAATCACATTCGATGGCACGATTCCTGACAAAACAGCATAGCAGCTCATAAAACTGCCAGCAAAAATAAAATTAATAGCCACATTTTTGGAGAATGTTCGGGCGGTTCGTGAATACATAATCAGCCCAATCCCGGACAGTAACCCTCCTGGAAATGCGACAAAAACACGGATATTCACATCTTTTCCACTTCCAAGATCAAAATAGATCGCCGTAAAAATTAACGATAAAGCGGACATACCAATCAGAATCTTAACAATTTGAGGAGTGGTCCTCAGAGCCTGATCACCATAAAAGGTAATAATATTAATGAATAATCCAAAATAGAGCAGAAATAGAAAGGAGATACTAACAACAATCAGTCGAAACAAAGAAAAGAATGGTGTTCGTATGGCAGGTACCAGATACTCCAACAGCTCCAACCACTCATGAAACCCATGAATAATTCCGAAAATAGCCAGCAACCAGATAATTCGTGCAATTCCAAGCTCACTGAAACGTACATCCCTGGAAAGGATAGCCACTCCCAGTGTAAAAAAAGCAAGACCATAAAGCAGGTACAGTATGAAATGTATAATCACTCAGCCACCCGTTCCGTAAAGGTATTAGACATGCGGGCTAACACTCCCACTGTTAATTATACCGCAACAAACCATCTGACACATAGTTTTTTAATATTTAAATCCTCAGATAGCGCCAGAGATGGATCTTTGTGAGTCGCACCTTGAATGCGATATCACAATGATTTACTATTGAGCTGTAAAGAAATTCGCCCTATATGCCTGACTATCGTGTCGGCGCATAGGGCCAACAGACGTATCCCTTGGATACCCCAAAGAAGATCAAATGAAAGTCAAGTACATTTGCGAAGATTGCATACAAGAAATTTCTCAACAGGAATATGAGCAGCAGGATGATATATTCTGCCCAACATGTGGCTAAATGTCCATAACGACACCCTGCAACACTTTGAAGACTCTGAAGACGTCAGAGCATTTGTCCAATCGTACCAATCACTGCCACAGTTGTTGTATATATACAAAGCAGGGCAATGGGTGATTATGGAGAACAAACAAATAGTAATCAGTATAGTGTCAGGGATGCCTCCTTGAATTCTTGCGACAAATACGGTAATTTATTCAAGATACGATTTTTTATTTTTATTTACTATTATCCTACCTACTTTCGAGGTTCCACATGCCACCCATCGTCACATTTATCGGCTGGCACGATTGCGGAAAAACTACCCTCGCATCCAATGTTGTCGACCATTTAAAACAGCTTGGGTATCAGGTGGCTGTAATCAAATCCACTAAAGAAACGGGAATTGCCTTTGATACCCCCGGTACGGATACTCATACCCATCGTAGCGCTGGTGCGGATTCAGTAATGCTGGTAGCACCGGATCAGATGGTCATAATGACGGACAACAGACAGGAATCCCTGACAAGTCTGGCCCACCGTCATTTCCCGGAAGTAGACATTGTTATAGGAGAAGGTTTTAAGGGAGCCAGGCAGGTTTCTAAAATTGAAGTCTTTCGCAACAGTGAAACCAAAGAACTTCTCCGAGATTCTGTAACCGGTGTTATTGCCGTTGCAACCGATGAACAGATCAGCGGGGACCATATCTTTCGTCTCAATGAAGCTGCTGAGATAGCATCATTTATTGAAAAACGATTCCTTCAGGATGCCAGAAAAGGAGCGGATCACACCACCCTTTTACTCAATGGCAACCGCATCCCCATGAAAGGGTTCGTTCAGGATGCACTTGCCGGTACCCTGTGCGGCTTTGTTGACTCCCTTAAACTGAGTAGTAAAGAAACGAAAACTATTGATATTCGGATAACGCTTCCATAATACAATTACCCATCCTCTTTCTAAAGAGAACACTATGTACAAGAAAATAAGCCTCCTTCTTCTTTTGGTTCTGCTTTTTCCAGTCACAAATCTCCACGCAGGAGAGACAATCAGGGTCGCTTCCACAACGTCCACGTTTCACTCCGGCTTACTCGACTATCTTCTACCAATTTTCAAAAAAAGTACCGGGATTGATATCAAACTCACCGTTGTTGGTACCGGAGCAGCATTAGAGCTTGGCCAGCAGGGGAAGGTTGACGTTGTGCTGGTCCATGACAAAGATCTTGAGATACAGTTAGTTGATGAAGGCCACTTTATTGACCGTGAAGAGATTATGTATAATGATTTTGTTATCCTTGGCCCCCCAAATGACCCAGCCAGTCTGAAAGGCACAAGCACTGCCCTTGAAGCCTTTACAAAAATTCGTGCCTCCAAATCTACTTTTATCTCACGGAGTGACAATTCCGGCACCAATATGCGTGAAAACCGGATCTGGGCCACCTCTGGAGCCATGCCAGCAAGACTCGACAGCTGGTACCTATCAGCCAATCTCGGCATGGCAGAAACAATCACCCTCGCTGCAGCGAAAAAGGCCTATACCCTGGCAGACCGGGCAACCTGGCTCACCGTACAGGACAAAAACCCAGACCTTGCCTTGCTTGTTGAAGGAGACCCTGCACTCTTCAATCAGTATGGTGTAATGATCGTTAATCCTAGAAACCATAAATATATCAATTATCAATCGGCAATGAATTTTGTGATCTGGCTGACTTCCTCCGCTGGGCAAGAAGCAATTGGATCATTCAGGGATACTCTTGGGAACGTCCTTTTCACTCCCAACGCCAGGTAATCACAGGTATATGGCCTGAATGAAACTTTCTGATACGACACGGAGATTTTTATTCCCTTCGCTCAACAGAAGATACCTCACTCGTCTTCTTCTGGTGGGATTCAGCTGCTATCTTCTCTTCAGCTATATCCTGATCCCCTTGCGCATCCAGGGCCATAGCATGGAACCCACTTACAACGATGCCTCCTTTGCCTTTTGCCTGCGGCCGCAGTATTCTTTTTCGGAGATCAAACGTTTTGATGTGGTGGCTGTCCGCTTCACAGGCAAAAGTGTCATGCTGTTAAAACGGGTCATTGGACTTCCCGGAGAAACACTCGAATTCAGAGATGGAGCCCTTTACATTAACGGAAAGCTCATTCCTGAACCCTACGTAAAACATAAGAATCCATGGAATTTACCGCCAAGATCAATCCACCCGGACCGCGTCTATGTGGTTGGCGATAACCGTGGCACCCTTATATCTCATCATATTTTCGGACAGGTACCGATCAACAGAATTACAGGTGGAGTCATTCCATGAATAAAAAAGTTCTCCTTGCACTGATTCTTATTCTGACAGCAATCGTTATGTTTCTTTTACCCAATGACAGGAAAAAAATATTCAGCAACCTCGACACACTTGCGGAATATTGCTCCTCTGCGAGTGGCGAAACAAGCATCGGCCTCATCAAAAAAGTTGCCCAGGCAGGGAAACTCTGTAAAAATCCCTGTATGATCCAGCTCAAATCCTATGATATCAATCGTGCTCTTCCTAAAAAAGAGCTGACTGACCATATTCTGATGATGAAAAGAATGATGCCTGAAACTGAGTTTAGTTTTCACGACACGACGATCACCTTCCCACAAAAAAAGCATGCCGTTGTCAGTACAACCCTCAGGTTATCTGGAAAAATAAATAGTGATCGTTTTACAGACGCCTATGAACTGAGTATTAATACAGAAAAAATAAATGGGAAGTGGCTCTTTTCTTCTTTCAGCATTGTTGAATTTATGGAACAATAATGCAAAAGTTCTGTACGCCACCCCGTCACAACTTCCCTACAATCAGGATATTGCCATGTCAGCATCTTTAAATGATCAACTCGGAAGCAGCGATGTAATTTGGAACCTTGAAGCCCTCTATGACTCCCAGGAAGACGAACTCCTTCAGGACGACCTTGACCTCTGCCTACAGGAAGCAGAACTCGTTAAGGATGGCTGTGCCGGTAAACTAGGCGAACTTCCACCCGAAGCCTTTGCCAGAATGGTTCGCCGTATCGAACGTATTCAGGTGAACCTGTGTCGCATCGATACCTATGCCTTCCTCAACTTTGTTACCCAGGTCAAAAACGATACCGCTGGAGCCTTTCTTCAGAAAAGCAAAGAAGATGCAAGCCGGGTCAATAAAGAGCTGGTGTTCTTTGATCTTGAATGGGCCAAGATGGATCAAGAGATAGCCGACAAGCTCCTTGCCTCCGAGGAGGCCGCCCCATATCGCCACTTTCTCACTAATCTGCGAAAATATGCAAAGCATCTTTTGTCACACTCCGAGGAGTCTCTCCTGGTGGAGCTCTCCCCCGTTGGCCGTGAAAGCTGGCTCACTCTTTTTGAAAAACTAATGGGTCATCTTGAATTTGGTGAACAAAAGAGGAGCGAAGAAGAGGTACTCTCCGATCTCTACGATTCCGACCGTGAAACCCGAAAGAATGCTGCCCTTGAACTGACTGCAGGGCTAGACAGTCAACTCCATATTCTCAGCCATATCTTTAATACCATTCTTGCAGACAAGATGATTGAAGATCGATTGCGGAACTATCCATCCTGGGTCAGCGCGAGAAATCTTTCCAACGAGCTCCCTGACAGTACCGTTGAAGCACTGGTAAACAGCTGCACGGAACGCTATGATCTCGTTCAGCGCTACTATGGGGTAAAAAAAGAAATCTTGGGGTTTAAGACTCTCCACGATTATGATCGCTATGCACCACTCCCCTCGCTACCGGATCAGCTTGTTTCATGGGAAGAGTGTAAAAAAATGGTACTCGATGGATTTCGATCCTTTTCACCTGAGATGGCAGATATCGCCACCCTCTTTTATGACAGAAACTGGATTCATGCACCACTGCTCGATGGAAAGCGGGGCGGCGCCTTTGCCCATCCGGCAGTTCCCGATGCCAACCCTTATATTCTTGTCAACTATACCGGTAACCTTCGTGATGTTTCCACCGTAGCCCACGAGCTAGGTCATGGAGTTCATCAATATCTGGCCAAAGAAAAGGGCTATTTCAACAGTGACACCCCGCTGGTTCTTGCTGAAACCGCATCTGTTTTTGCAGAACTCCTTATCTTTCACAAACAGCTTGAGACCCTTGAGAACCCCGAGGAAAAACGGGCCTTTATCTGCCAGAAACTGGAATCAATATTTGCCACCGTCTTTAGACAAATATCCATGAACCGCTTTGAAGATATGATTCATACTACACGCCGTGATAAGGGAGAGGTATCAACGGATGAACTCTCCAATCTGTGGATGAAGAGCCAGAAAGCAATGTTTGGTGATGCGGTGATACTTGAAGATCATTATAAAATCTGGTGGTCCTATATCCCTCATTTTCTCCACAGTCCCGGCTACGTCTACTCCTATGCCTTTGGAGAACTGCTGGTACTTGCACTCTATCGAATATATAAAGAGGAAGGGGCAGACTTTATCCCCAAATATCTGCATCTGCTTTCGGAGGGAGGCAGCAAATCCCCTGCCGAATTACTGGCGCCATTCAACATTGATCTCGATGATCCGTCCTTCTGGCAGGGTGGCCTGGCAGTAATAGAAGAGATGCTGCAAAGCATTGAAGACACGACAAACAACTAAGCACAGGTAATAGAGGAAAGCCAATGAGCAATGAGATAGGAGAGCGTTTGGTAGAGGTACTGAAGAGCCCTGAAGATTCAGACTGTCAGGAAAGTTTTGCCCGCGCCATGGAGCTGACAAAAGCATATGCAAGTTCAGGCTCCGCCACCCACTTCAGTGCAGTAGCACGATTATTTTATGATCTTTTTGAGATGTTTGAAACAGGAAAAGATCCAAGACAGAAGTAACAGAGAGGAAATCAACCGAATATGTGAAATCAATCAGGCGGAATACGTCGTAAATATTTCTGCAGCGACTCCTCAATATCACCGCCACACGACCTTACAATAAGCTGAATATACTTAACATTCTTCTTGATATTATCAAGATAGAGATTACGATCAACCCCCCAGCGTTCCCGAAAGTGGATCTGCATATACTTGGTCAGATTTCCAAAAACACGTGACAAACGATCAATCACAACCTCGTGATAGAATACGGAAGTCTGCTTCATAAGATCCACCGCAGAACCATAGTTGGCAATCCCACCTTCCTCATGTTCCTGAAAAAGTGATGGGAGACGTTCAAGATAATACCTGTCCGCCATTTGGGCCAAAATATCAGCAGACCCCACGGAAAAAGATGCCAGCTGCATTTCAGCAGATGGAAAGAAGAGAGAATCGGGATTAATACTGAGATTTGTACACTGGATAATAACAGAACAGTCGGTAATAAAAGGAAGGCTGAAGCCCTTGGCCTTCAGGTAATCGGCCATAAAGAACATTGAGCGCTTTTCATGGCCAATGGTATATGCCGCCCCGGTTTCAGCATCTTCTGAATTCTTAAGCAGTAATCCGCAATCGTGAAAATAGGCACTAAAGAGTGCCTTTGAGATCGTATCCTCCGAAACAGTCCAGCCATCACAGGATAATCCGTGAAACAATCTAAGAGTTGCCAAGACAACGCCATAGGTATGATCCAGATTATGATATTTGGTATTTGACTGACGATAATCGGGATGCTCACCTTCAAAAATCAACCCAATTTCACGATGTAACTCGATAAGGGGGTCCCGCTGAAAGTCCGGGGCCATCAGGTTAAGCACGGCAAGAATCTCATCGAGGGGATCCTCGGTGAAGCCAGACTCGAGTAGCTTTGTCAGAAAAAGATTATCCATCTAAGCGAAAAAACACCTTGTTAATGATAAGACAAAAATGCTAACAACCGCTCCGGAACTACTTGTTCCAGATATGTTCCGAAATAGAAGATACCGTTAATAAGCTAGTCCGGATAGTTAGGAATTACAATACAGGGCAGAAAAAACTATTACTCAAAGGAGATACACTTTTGCGAGCAGTAGGCAGCAGCTTCTTCCACCTTTGCAGTCACTTCAGCATCCGAATCTAACAGAACAACCTTCTCCCACTCATCCATGGCAAAAACTTGAGGACATATCTCCACGCAGGCACCGCAACCATTACATTCATAGACATCTATAAGAATAGATTTCTTTGCCATCCTTACCTCTATTTTTCCAAAACATTTTTGGTAAAATTTCTATCGGGCTCAACGGGATACACACCATTAAAACATGCCAGACAGAAACCATCCTTCTTCAGTCCCGTCGCCTCAACCAATCCTTCCAGACTCAGGTAATAAATTGAGTCCAGTCCAAGGTGAGCAGCTATTTCTTCAACAGTATGATCCGTTGCAATCAACTGGTCCGATGAAGGAAAATCAATCCCATAATAACAGGCATGACGGGTTGGAGGACAACTTACCATCATATGAACTTCCGTAGCCCCGGCTTCTCTCAAGGCCTTCACCCTGCTTTTCCCGGTGGTGCCGCGAATAACAGAATCTTCAACAATTATAACCCGTTTGCCCTTCAACAGGGATCTCACAGGATTGAGCTTTACCCGCACATTAAAATCACGCATGGATTGGGTTGGCTCAATAAAAGTTCGCCCCACGTAATGATTTCTAATCATTCCCATCTCAAGCGGAATGCCGGACTCCTTAGAAAACCCAATGGCTGCATAATTTCCGGAATCCGGAAAGGGCATAACAAAATCCCCTTCAATCCCGGATTCCCGCGCCATAATCTCACCCATTCGTTTCCGGGCTTCATAGACATTAATGCCAAAGATATCGGAGTCGGGACGAGCAAAGTAGACCTGTTCAAAAATACAAAATGATGTTTTCTGCTTGGGCCATGGAAAGATTGAACGAACACCATCATCGGTAATAATAAGCACTTCACCCGGCTCAACATCTCGAACATACTCTGCCTGAACCAAATCAAGGGCACATGTTTCAGAAGCCACAATCCAGCCGCCATTATTCAATTTACCAAGACAGAGCGGTCTGAAACCGCCAGGATCACGAACAGCAATAAGGGTATCTTCCGTCATCAGCAGGATTGAATACGCACCTCGTAAACAGGAAAAAGATTCAGTAAGAGCCCGCTCCAGGCCAAGATGAGTAGTACGGGCCATCAGATGAAGAACAACCTCACTGTCCATTGTGGTCTGGAAGATTGATCCTTTTTCTTCCAAGTCATGACGAAGCTCCAGAGAATTGACAAGATTTCCATTGTGAGCCACCGCAAGAGTACAACCCTTGTGGGTTACCATTAAGGGCTGGGAGTTTGTCACATTGGAAGCACCTGTGGTGGAATACCGGACATGCCCCATTGCCATTGACCCCGGCAAGCCCTGAAGGATATCCTCTGAAAAAATCTCAGGAACAAGCCCCATTGCCTTATGAATAGACACCTTTCCATCATCCGAGGCTACTATGCCGGCACTCTCCTGTCCTCTGTGCTGCAAGGCATACAAACCGAAATAAGTGAGCTTGGAGGCATCTTCATGGCCAAAGATACCACAGACACCACACTCATGTTTGGGACGACCACTCTCAATACTCTGCTCGCTAGCACTATCCATTAAAATATTCCTTGTCTGCACAAAACCGGATGGAATCCGTAACTCGTATAAAAAAAGGGAAAGGCACAAAGAAAACAATTATCTTTGTGCCTTTTATCAAAATCTGATAAAAAGATTTATAATATGTTTCATGGAAATTCAACAATAAAGCACCTTCCGCCTTGTTTTTCTTTTGTATTCCCCAAATCAGGCGGGATTAAAGGCACTACTATAAAAATATTACACAATGATAAAACTGACATCCACCGTAAAAGCCGCAGGTTGAGCAGCTAAACTTGGCCCAGGGGACCTGGGCCAGATACTGCGTGGTATTACCTTACCCAAAGACGATCGCCTAATTGTCGGAGCTGAAACCTGTGATGATGCAGGTGTATACCGCTTAAATGACGAGACTGCGCTTATTCAGACACTGGACTTCTTTACGCCCATCGTCGATGATCCGTACCACTTTGGTCAGATCACCGCAGCGAACGCATTAAGCGACGTTTATGCCATGGGTGGCAAGCCGCTGCTTGCCATGAATATCCTTGCCTGCCCCATAAAAAGTATGGGACCTGAGGTTTTTCGTGAAGTCATCAAGGGTGGTCTCTCAAAAATAGAAGAGGCCGGGGCACTTCTGGTTGGCGGGCACTCCGTAGAAGATGATGAATTGAAGTATGGCCTTTCGGTAACTGGAATTGTTCATCCGGATCGGGTCCTCTTAAACAGTGGCGCAAAAGTAGGAGATCATCTTATTCTTACCAAACCACTCGGCACGGGAATCCTCTCCACAGCCATCAAAGGAAATCTTGCAGATTCTACCGTCGAAGGCCAGATAACTGAAATTATGGCCACCCTTAATCGCGCGCCTGCAGACGCCATTGCTGTTGTACGCGATAACGGACACCAGGTACATGCCTGTACTGATGTCACAGGTTTTGGTCTGCTTGGTCATCTCCATGAAATGACCGTGGCATCCAAAGTCACTGCCAGGATTTTCAAAGATCGAATCCCTGTTATTGACGGATGTATTGATTTTATTAATATGGGGATTATTCCTGAAGGTGCCTACACCAACCGAACGTTTTATTCCAAGTGCTTACGGAAAAATGGAACCGGGGATGATGCAATAGAGATGGTACTGGTTGACCCACAAACCTCTGGTGGCCTGCTTATTGCCGCCCCTGAAGAAAGCTGCAAAAGAATTCTTACAGAAATACAGAAGTCTGGCTATCCATTCTCCTGCCATGATATTGGTGAAATTGTAGAAGGTGAGGAAGGAATGGTAGAGCTGGTGTAACCTGCAAAAATAATCTGCGCTATGAATCCGGACTGGAAGCCATCCGGTTTCATAGCGACACTGTAAACTGCTTCCGCAACTGCTCCACCCGCTTCCGGTTCACACCAAAATCAGAATAACCAACTCTGGACGCGGAACGGATATGAATACGGTTATTTTCATCATCCAAACGACAACTGACATCATCGACAAAGCGAAACAAACTACTGCGGAAAGTAGCGTGCAGGAAGGAATCATCCACTTCTTCAATCCGCCCCCCCATATCAAGAATCTGCTCCTGCAAAATCTGCCATGCTCCAGCCGCCGAACCTGTAAATTCGAGGGGAGCTATAAAAGACTCCTTCGACAAATCTTCACTGTTTACACAATTCGGACTCTGGGGACATGCCGCCAGATGGCCATCAACAATATATTTCTTCGCAGCTAACTGTTCCATATCCTGATCTCCTGACTGACTGTCGGCAATGCATCCAGTGACGAATACAACTGTGAGCAGCAATGACAACCAATAATAATCACGTTTTTTATGCAGCATTCCTCTACCACCTCCACCAGTACAAATGGCCAATAGCCAGCATCATGGTAAGTACAAAAGAGTCAGACCAAAAGTCATCCTCCTTAGTCCTCATACTTAAATGGAACAATTCCCTGAATACGATCAAGTTCCGCCAGAGACTGAGCATACAAAATAAGGGCCCGGTATTCATCGGCAACAGCCTGGGAGAATGCCTCCTGCGCCACAAGGACATCGTAGGTGGTGGCCCGTCCCACATCAAACTTTGTCTGCTCTCCTCCCAATCGCTTCCGCGATGAAAGAGTTGTTTTACGGGTCGCCTCAATGGCTTTACGGCTCAGCTTTACATCACGGACTGCCTGCCGGACAAGATTTCGTGTCTGCTGACGCAAAAGCTCTGCCTGGGTTTTGGCACGATTGACATTGGCCCTCGCCTGTCTGTACTGCCCTTCTGCACCACGATTGCCAAGAGGCCTTGAAAAACTCACTCCCACCTGCCAACGTGTGTCGCTATCGTTGGTGAGTCGATCCACGGCGTTACCGTAATTCTCTTCGTTTCCAACAAGTCCCATGGAACCAAAAACATCCAATAAGGGCAGAGTCTTATTTTTCATTGAAGTACTGGTACTCTTTGCCGCCTCTATCTCCATATCCGCCGCCAGTATATCCGGACGATTGGCGAGTGCTCGTTCCAGAACGATATCAAGTTGCGGGATAGTTTCCATAACTGCCGGGCGATCCGTCGGAGTCAAGGATCTCCTCCACTCCTTGTTATTGAGCAGATAGCGCAGGGTATCCTCGGCCACGCCCACGGCCCGTTCTCCGCCGATAAGGTTCTGTTCTCTTCTGGCAACTTCTGACTGGGGTTGATAAATCTCAACATCTGCCAGAAGTCCTGTTTCAATTCTGCTTTTGGTTTCATCTTCAAGTTGCCTGGCAAGAGTAAGAGACAGCTCAAGGACCTCAATATCCTGCCAGCTGGAAACCAGTTCCCAATAAGCCTTACGCACCTGGGAGGTGAGTTCTGCGGCCTCACGATGAACAAGAAAGACAGCAGCCTCAACTTTTTGCTCAGCAGCGCGGATGCCCGCAGTCTGCACCTCACTGCCCCTTCCTCGAAGCAGGGGTTGAGAGATCTTTAGATCCACTCCACTTGTGTAGAGCGGATTAATAAGAGAATAGTCGGAGTTATTGTTATTATACCCATTACTCCATGACAGGCCCAACTCAGTTCCCGGTGTCAACCGCTTAAGAAGTGACGCGTTCCAGGAAGTTATATCTTCACTCAAGGCACTACCCTGAACAGTTGGGGTGCGGCGTGTTTCTCCAAATGCTGCCCCCGCCTCAAAATAACTATCAAAAATACCCTGCTCTGCCTCACTACCACCCCGGACTATCTCAAGCTCCTCTCTGCTCAACTGGATACCTAAATTATTTGCAAGAGCCGTTTGAATGGCCTGGCTAAGGGTGAGCTCCACCGCTGTTTCTTCAGCAACAGCACTCCCTGACTGCAAAATAAAAAGAGCCAGGACAAGCAGTGCCATCGTTTCGATTATATCTCTATTTTTCATCGTTAACCTCCCGCGATTCACCGGAAAGAAGAGGATAGGGTTTCCAGTATATTTTACTCAACCAGGAACGGATACGCGGCTGTTGTTCCAGAAAACGATGGAAGAGATAATAGAGACTGGGGACCACAACCAGTGTCAGAAATGTGGCCACGATCAGACCAAAGATAATTACAACGGCCATGGAACGCCACCACTGGCTGGACTCACTCACCCAGGACATGGCAAGATTACGAAAATCATAGGAAACCCCTGTGACCATAGGAATAAGCCCAAGGATAGTAGTTATTGCGGTGAGCAACACCGGCCGCAATCGTGTGGCACCTGCGGCCATAACCGCCTCTTTTACTGCCATTCCCCGTTCACGCAATTGGTTGGTATAATCGATAAGTACAATGGCATTATTCACCACTACTCCCGCAAGTGATATCACGCCAACACCTGTCATCACAATACCAAAGGGCTGTCTGAACAGCATCAAACCAAGAAAAGCACCACCAAGAGACAGAATAACCGAGGTCATAATAATAAAGGGCTGCCCCACCGAATTAAACTGACTCACCAAAATAAGAAAGATAAAGAGCAGGGCAATAATAAAAGCTCTGCCAAGAAAGGCTTCGGACTCCTGCTGATCTTCATATTCACCGGTAAAGCTCACATTGTACCCAGAAGGCAGAATCAGCCCGGCAAGAGCCTGTTCTGCCCCTGCCCGTACCACAGGAGCCGGAACCTTGGTCTCATCCACATTGGCCTTTACCGTAACTACCCGCTTATGATTTATGCGTACAATATCTCCGAGCGATCCTGATATTTTAACTGAAGCAAGAGTGGAGAGCGGTACCGTCATCCCATTGGGTGCCGGAATCATCAATTCATGGAGAACATCCACCACTCTGCGATCCTCTTCACTCAGCTGTACGGTGATATCGTAATCCTCATTACCTTCCCTGAAAGAAGAAACCTCCAGGCCGTTATAGGCTGTCTTCAGGGCAAAACCGATCATATCGGTTGAAATACCAAAGAGAGCCGCTTTCTGACGATCCACCTTTACCTGCACTGAAGGTATGCCTTCCACAAAGTTATCCTGTACATCCTCAACATGATGGATTTCGTTCAGGGTTTTGCGAATGGAACGTGCAATCTCACCGAGTACCTGAAAATTTTCTCCGGATATTTCAATATTAATCGGAGCCCCCGTGGGCGGTCCTTCTGCTTCGGTGGCAATGGTTATTTTCCCGCCCGGGATGTTTTCTACCCGTTTTCTGATTTCTGCTACGGTATCCTGGGAGGAACGATGGCGATCTTCAAGATCCAGAAAGCGAATTCCGACATGATTGGGAGCATTGGCTTCAAACTTTGACCCACCACTGGTATCCACCGTAGCCTTCATATAGATCGTTTCAATATTGGGAAGATCCGAGGGACCAAAATGGCTGTTACCCTCTTTATCCGTATGTTCAGCAGGAAGAAGCAGGCTTTGATACGCCTCTTCCGTCAGTTCTTTCTCCGCCCCAGCACTCTCTGCACTGGCAACAGCTCCTTCTATTCGTCGCATTACCCGGTTGATATAATCAAGATCGGCCCCCTCCGGCATATCCACATTGACATACATTCCCTTAGGATCGATATCCGGGAAAAATTCCTTTGGTTTTTCAAGCCCCACGGCCAGTAACCAGCCTTCCACCATGAGAATAAGGACTAAAAAGGCAACTAAAATAATCGAAAATGGCTGGCCGAGGGCAACCTTTAACAGGGCGGTATAGCCACGCAGTAAAGGAGTACTTATCTGTACCGGTTGTTCCCCGGAAACGTTCTCATTCTGTTTTCTGCCCTTACTACTCGTGGCAGAAACCTTCAGAAACATGGATGCAAGCGCCGGGTTAATCACCATGGCCACAAAGAGAGAGGAAGACAGAGTTACTATAAGAGTGAGTGGCAAATAACTCATAAACTCTCCCATTATTCCAGGCCAAAAGAGCATGGGGGAGAATGCAGCAAGGGTGGTCAGGGTGGAGCCGATAACCGGATAGGCAACCTCGGACGTTGCCTTCATGGCCGCCTCTCTTCGTGGAACACCCTGCTCCATAAAACGATGAATATTCTCTACAATTACAATGGCATTATCCACAAGCATCCCAAGTGCCAGAGTCAGGCTGAAGAGAACCACCATATTCAACGTGATACCCATAAGGTATAAAGATATAAAGGAAAGCAACATGGAAAAAGGGATGGCAAGACTTACAAGCACTGCGTTGCGAATCCCCATGGCAAAGAAAATAACCACTACCACCAGAACCAGCCCGGAGAGGATATTATTTTCAAGATCTGTCACCATATTGATAATATCTTTGGATTTATCCATCACCTTGGTGATCTCTGTTCCTTCGGGCCATGCCGGCTGCTGTTCAGCAATACTCAGATCAACCGCATCGGCGATGGCAATAATATTTTCACCACTGCGTTTTTTGACCGTTATATTCACCGCCTGATGACCATTCAATCGGGAACGACTGCTCTCCTCCTTAAATCCATCCACGATGTGAGCAACATCTTTTAAATAGACCGGATCACCGTTGTGAGTGGTGAGCACCAAGCCATAGATCTCCTCAGGTGTAGTAAACTCTCCAGGAACACGCAGCTGGAAACGACCCGTTCCAAGACGAATGGCACCACCCGAGGTATTCTGATTTTCACTGGCAACCACCTGCTGTAAAGAGTTGATGGTAAGCCCGTAATACGCGAGTTTTTCAGGAAGAACTTCAATTCGAATTTCCCGTTCAAGCCCGCCGCTAATATCCACTTCGAGCACCCCCGGGATCGCCTCAATACTGTCCTCAAGATCATCGGCAATATCTTTTAGACAGGGCAGACCGCAGGTTCCTGACAGGGAAAAGACCAGAATTGGCATTTCGGAAAAATTCACCTCAAAGACAACGGGATCATCCTCAAGATCATTGGGCAGTTCACCCTTTGCCTCATCCACCTTATCCTTTACATCCTGCAGGGCCTTATCAATATCAACACCAGTAAGAAACTCCACATTGATGGATGAAAGTCCCTCTGAACTCACCGATTGGATCTTTTTGACGCCATCAAGCCCTTTCAGCTTTTTTTCTATTTCTATGGTGATGGATGTTTCAATATCAGCAGGAGAAACACCACGATAGCTGGTGGAAACAAAAACATTTGGAATGGTAATATCGGGCTCGGATTCCCGTGGGAGTGCAAGGTAACAGTAAGTTCCAAAAACCAGAATGATTACGGCAAGAACCAGAACAGAAACCGATTTTTTAACAGCTGTATCGGAAACGATCATGGCAGCTCCATGGAGGTGAGAGTACGAACAACTCTCACCTGCTGCGCATCCTCAATATCACGATGCCCCTCTATCACAACCCGATCTCCCAAAGCGAGACCATCGATCACTTCCACCATCCAGCCATCCATAATTCCAAGCTGTACCGGCTGTTTTTCCACATATCCTTCTGACTCCAGATAGACAAACTGTTCCTCATTGCGGCTGATAATTGAATAGAGCGGAACAGCTAGTGCTTCCGAATTTTCGCTTTTGATAATATCTGCTCGCACAAACATTCCCGGGAAAATGGAATAATCCGAATTGGCAATGGCAAGCTCCATCCGGTAAACATGGGCATTTGATTCCGGCGCCGGTGAAAGAAAATGCTTGTGACCAGTAAGTATTCGGTTGCCAAGGGCCTGGATGGTAATTTGAATTTCATTCAGCTCCCGGACAGCGGCCACATCCGATTCCGGTATTCCAATCACCGCTTTCACTCTGTCCATCTGCAGAATTTCAGCCACCGGATCAGCCACACCCAGAAGCAATCCAGGCTTTGCATCCAGCCTTCTGACAACCCCTGCAACCGGAGCTTTGATAATACAACGGGAAAGCCTCAACCTGGCATTATCCAGCGCTGCCTGAGCAGTGAGAAAACGGGCACTGAGGCTTTCCATTTCTGCCTGAGGAGCAATACCTTTGGCATGCATGGTCTTTACCCGTTTCAGCTCGGCACTTGCCAGTGTCCAGGAGGCTTGGGCAGATTGAAGAGCAATCCGGTAATCCGACTCATCGATTCGGGCAAGGATCGCTCCCTTTGCAACCCGGTCTCCCTCTGTAACGAGAACTTCTTCCACCGTTCCACCGACCTTTGCCAAAAGCTCCAGTGTCTGCCATGCCTCTACAGATCCGGGAAGATTTATACGATCATGAAGCAGAGTCGGTAGAACCTCAAGCAGTACAACATTCACTGGTTGTCTCGGTTCAACCACCGCCGCTGCTTTTTCTTCGGCCATCTCTGCCCCCTTGTCTCGAATAGCAAAAAAGCCAAACAGGGATACAATAACAAGGAAAAGAAGTAAAAATCGCGGGAGATTTTTCCAGATTACATGCACAATTTTGGCTCTATTACTTTGAGGGGAATATTCAGTTTTCATGTTTTACCGGAAAGTTGTTTGTGAGAGTCAGCAACTGGAGCCAGCCCCAAGAGTGCCTGCTTAAAAACCATCGTTAACGATACCAGCACATCGTTTTCTTCAAGGAGACGCCTGGAATACCAGGCTGAGACAGTAAGAATATAGAGGGCGTAAAAATGGCCGATTGCAAAAAGAAGCTCAATGTCCTGCCGCAGTTCGCCACATTTTTGGGCTTTTTTAAACAGGGGAAGAAAGATAGCAATAAAGCGACCATCAATTTCCCGTGATCGATCAATTATCCCATCCGATGGAAAGATAACCTCACGCAGAAAAACCCTGCCAAACTCCCTGTTGCGAGTCACATAGCGAAATTCAATCATAAAAATTTCAGTCAATGCTTCCAGAAATGGCGTATTTTCGTCTATTCTGTGATCCATTTCCCGATGAAGAAAATCCAACTCATCTTCACAAAATGCCAGGAGGATCTCACTCTTGCTATTGAAATAGCTGTAAATCGTGCCCTTTCCAACTCCTGCTTTCTTGGCCAGCTGCTCAATGCTTGTTTTATCATAGCCCCGTGATCCAAAGAGGGTCATTGCCGCCTCGAGGATAGCCTTTCTGGTCTGACGTTTTTTTTCTTCACGTACCGATGTCATACATATGCTCCCGGGAAAAATAATGACTGCAGTCGAAATTATACAGGACAGGGAAAGACAGGGCAAGACAAAATCGACTGCGGTCGACTTTATTGGGCAATGAAGCAATTCTATATGCTTCTACAGGACTGTTTTATGGGGAATGGGGTACTGCTGAATAGTTACTAGATCACACTGCTGTAATAGCCAGCAATAACTCCGTTAAACTGGTAAGATCACGTAAATCAAGCGACTCATCGGTGGTATGAACCTTTTCCATACCCGTTGCTACGATTGCTGTTTTCAAACCATAACTGTTAAAAATATTAGCATCCGAACCACCGCCGGCAACCTGGAAAAGAACTTCCCTTTCCAGAAGATCTCCGGCTCGGCGCACCCGGATTATCACCGGATCATCATCCTCAAGATGCATGACCGGATACTCACTTTCAACGCTGATCTCAACGGATGGATGCCTGCCATTTCCTATCTGCTCAGACCATCCTTTCACTACATTACGAAAAGTGGTCTCTATCTCTCGGGTATAATCTTCGAGTTTGGCAGGAGAATGAGAGCGGACCTCGCCCTCGATGGTAATAAGATCGGGAACAATATTTGTTGCTACACCACCATTAATCAGCCCGAAATTTGCAGTCGACTGCTCATCAAGGCGTCCAAGACGAAGATCAGCAATAGCACGTGCTGCAAGGCAAAAAGCTGAAACACCCTGCTCCGGATTTAAACCGGCATGAGCTGCAATTCCATGTACTTCAACCTTCAAACGATTGGCGGCTGGAGCACCCGTTACAACTTTGTCAATTCCGGTTGAATCCAGCGCATATCCGGATTTTGCGCCGACAAGGCTCGGGTCAAGATGTTTCGCTCCAAGCAGGCCAACCTCTTCACAGGTGGTCAGTATTATTTCAATGGGTCCATGCGGAAGGTTTTCTTCCTTAAGCACCCGTATGAGTTCAATCACCCCTGCAATACCGGACTTATCATCTCCGCCAAGTACCGTATTACTTCGTGATGTAAAGATATCACCGACTCTGTGAACCTTTACTCCACGGCCAGGCTCCACGGTATCCATATGGCAGGCGAAAAAAATTGGCTCTTTTTCAACGGTCCCGGAAAAACGAACAACCAAGTTTCCACAATCAGATCCGGTCTGTGCAGCTGAACCATCCTCAACAACCGATTCTGCACCAAGCTCGGTAAAAAGTTTGCTCAGATGGGTTGCCACACGTCCCTCTTCACGGGAAGGACTATCTATTTCACAGAGTTCAATAAAGGTAGCGGCCAATCGTTCTCTGTTTATTGCATAACTAATCATTGATACACTCGCAAAAACTCTTCATCTGCTTCCTTCTTTTGCAAGAAGCACAACAGCATGTGAGCTGATGCCTTCCATTCTTCCGGTAAAACCCATTTTTTCCGTGGTCGTCGCCTTCACGTTTATCCGGCCCAAGGTAACACCACACGCTTCCGCCAGAATTTGTCTCATTTCCGGTATAAAAGATGCAAGTTTAGGCCTCTGGCAAACCACCGTAACATCTGCATTTGATACTGTAAAACCACGTTGCTCTGCAATAGCTACTACTTTCTCAAGCAAGTTGATAGAGTAAATATTTGCAAATTTCTGATCGGAGTCGGGGAAATGGGATCCGATATCGCCTGCAGCCAGAGCTCCAAGAATCGCGTCACAGAAGGCGTGAGTCAGAACATCGGCATCGGAATGGCCAGCGAGGCCCATATCAAAGGGAACTGTCACACCGCCAAGAACCAGGTCCCGGTCGGGGGCAAATTGATGAGCATCAAAACCGTGGCCTATACGTATTTCGGGAGTGTCTTCTTTTTTTTGCATAATCTTTTCAGCAATAAGCAGATCATCGGGTCTGGTGACTTTAATATTGGTTTCAGACCCCTCGATAAGATGGACGTCGGTTCCGCCAAGCTCCAAAAGTGATGCCTCATCCGTGACATCTCTTTCCCCTGCGGCATCATAGGCGGCAAGAAGCAGGGAGAGACGAGCTGCCTGCGGCGTTTGAGCCTGCCACAGATCTTCCCGATCAACGGTATACAGAACAGATCCCTCAGGCCCACCCTTTTTCAGGGTATCCTTCACGGGTACCGCAGCAATTGCTGCTCCATACCGAACGGCCGCATCGCAGCAACTGGAAATCAAATCGCCACTCACCAGAGGACGAGCCCCGTCATGAACAAGCACAATATCGATATCATCCCCTAAGGAGTCAAGCCCTGCCTTTACCGAATCCTGACGACGTCTGCCTCCGGCTATCACCTGAAGCGAGTCTCCCGACAGGGAGTACTCAGAAAGCATCGCAGTCGTGGATTCCACTCTATCAGCTGGAACCACCACCACAATCCTGTCAACACAGGACGCATGGTCAAAAACCCGAATGGTATGGACTAGAAGAGGAATGCCACAAAGAAGATAATACTGTTTGGGATACTTCAATCCCATCCTGCTGCCGCTTCCGGCAGCGGGAATTATGGCAGCAGTGGGAGACATTTTAGAGTAAAAAAATGGAGCGGGCTATAAGCCGAATTCTGTACAATCATGATCATTTCACTGGGATGCCG
>CAZUPS010000006.1:0-113471 GCA_964621915.1 uncultured Desulfocapsa sp.
GGTTTTAGCTTCGATGCATGGAAGAGAGCAGCGAATGGGATAAGTTATTCTTTGACAGGTTCTTTGTCGGGAATACTAGCGTCAGGTGACCATCAGTTTACATCTAACTCGTGGGAAGCAATCTCTTATACTGGGCTTTCCGTTCAAGGCGGTGAAACATTATCTTTGTGGTTTGACAGTATAGGCGGTGGTAGCAGTGGCGCTCATATAGACCAAGTTTCTGTGTTATATGCAGCTGCTCCGGTCCCAGAACCAGCAACAATGTTCCTTTTTGGTACTGGCTTGATTGGTCTTGCAGGGGTACAGGCCAGAAGAAAAAAGAGATAGTTCTTCGTTGCATGTGTGGTTTTAAAGGGCAGAATCATTAATTTGATTCTGCCCTTTTTTTGTTTGTATGAATATTGCTAAAGCAATTCCTCCTTAATAGGAGTCGCTCGTTCCCATCGGTTTTCTATAGTAAGTTGACAGGTTTGAGTCGTCCTAACTTTTTCTTATTTGTACTATTTAAGTGCTGCTTTACCTGATTTTGTTGTGGCCTCAACAGTCGGTGTGATGGTTAGTAACAGGCTATCCTTCTGTAACTTGATATCTGCTATATCCATAGAAATCGTAAGCAATTTACTCCCGGTATCTGTCTCAAGCGGGTTAAGCTTGTTGATTGGAAAAGCGAATTCACGGTTATTAAAGAGAAGTACAATTGCAGAGGCAACATCCGCTTTTTTATTTTCTGAAGATTGTAAGTCGCTGACAACTGGTTTTAGAAAAAGGGTTTGGCTGGTTGCGTCAAAGCGAATGGTGGCCTCGCATTGAAAACTCATACTGAGCGTGCCTATTTTCATGCGAAGATCGTGTCCGGCAATAGATGTAACAATTCTCATGTCACGGCCGCTGATACTTATATGGCTTGAGAGTTTACCTGGCGTGAATTGCAGATTTTTAATGTCTTCTATGAATATGGATCCGAGCAGAGTGCTTGAATTAATATCGAAATTAACGGGCAGGCTTTTGGTAATAGCATTCTTCACGACGGTGGCCGGGATCGTCATGCTGATCACGTCCTGTTTTGGGGCAGCATATGCAACTGTTCCTGTGAGAAGAATGCAGAGAAGTAGTGTGAGCAATGTTTTTATTTTCATTGATTGGTCCTGTGGTGAATTGTTGCCTGCTTTTGGTGTGCAAATGAATGCAGCCAGAGAAGCAGGGTGAGTAGTAGGCCTAAATAAGAGCTGAAATCACGAAAGAGACTGTGGATGTGGTAGTCCTGAAGTTCGATCGTGTTGTTGTTTATGAAACGTCCGCGGATAGATATTGTCTTGGAATCTGTTGTCGGCAGGTTTGAAATTGTTAGCTCTTTGTCGATGTAGCATTCAAGAAAGCGAGTAACCGGGTTGAATGTGGCCCGGTCTATTTCCAGTTCCTTACCCGATCGCATTTCTCTATTGTCCAATGTCTTGCTGTAATGGATGTCTGCGCTGTGAGCTGCGTTGGTTAAGAGAATTGGGCTGGCAAAGTAGAAGATAAGGCATGTTGTAGCCACAAAGGATTTTATTTTGTCTGGTTTTTTAAGCAGCAGGTCGGTATCGATTGCCTTTGGCCAGAAAATGGTAAGAATAATCAAACCTGCCGCACTAAACAAGTAACTGGAGTAATGTTCGGGCCAGAATAAATTAAAACTGGTTGTGTGCCAGGAAAATGGTACCAGAAGGTTCACACCATTTCCCCATTTATTTTGCATTGCATCAAGGAGTAGATGGAAAAGACTATTGCTCGCAAGGATTAAAAATATCTGTTTGCTGTTGCGGGTCAGCATGGAAAGAGCCAGGGCAAGAAGTAGGCAGTATAAAAGACTTGCCTGGGTGACCGTGTAGAGGCGCAGGGTTAGCGGGTCCGCAACGGGCGTGAGAATGCGCTGGACAATCCAGGGAATGTCAGGGATAATACAGCCTACGAGAATCCACTGCAGCGGTGCTTGTTTCATGCCAAATCGGGTTAGCGGCGTTTGTATTCCGATATGGGCTAGAGTGTTGGGCATGCGGAAGAAGTTTTTTTCTCAGGGTAATATTGCGATCGTTGCTGTGATAATTCCTCAGCTAGGAATGCCACAGACTTCTCATATAATCAATTGAAAAGTGTGTTCATGCCATCTCTCACCGTTGCAGCAGATTGTCTTCTGACGAACATTCCATTTGCTCTGGAAAAAGCAGTCAAAAAGCAGCTTACCATTGATAATCCCAAGTATATAGCAGCAAAGAAGTATGGCCGGTGGATTGGAAAACAATTAAAACCCACCTTAACCTACTACGAATCAGTTTCTGACGGGCTACGGTTTCCACGTGGATTTGCCAACCAGGCTGTATTGCTGTGTCGTGAATTTCTGGGGGAAACTCCGGAAATTTTAGATAAACGTCTGCTGTTGCCGGAAGAGGATTTTGTTTTTAAGGGAACTCTGCGACCGTATCAACAGGCGGCGCTGATTGCTGCTGAGAAGCGATCGTTTGGTGTACTTGAGGCAGGTACCGGAAGTGGGAAGACCGTTATGGCCCTTGCTATTATTGCAGCACGCCGGCAGCCAACTCTTATTGTCGTTCACACCAAGGAGCTACTTTATCAGTGGCAGGAACGTGTTCAGACTTTTTTAGGCTATGCTCCGGGATTGATTGGCGATGGACATTTTGAGGTGCAGCTAATTACTGTGGCCATTGTTAATACAGCAAGAAAACGGGTGGAAAAGTTAGCGCCTAATTTTGGCCATCTTGTGGTGGATGAATGCCACCGTGTTCCTGCTGCGCTTTTTACCGATGTTGTGAGTAATTTTCCAGGTCACTATCTTCTCGGCCTTTCGGCCACCGCGTTTCGCAGCGATGAAGGCTTAACAAAACTGATCAATTTTTATATGGGGGATCAGTTTCATAAGGTTGATCAGGAAGAGCTTCAGGCATCCGGCGCCATCGTAAAGCCAGAGTTGATTCGTTGTAAAACCGCCTTCGAATACCATTATCGCGGGGAGTACCAGCCTCTTATTGCTGCGCTTATTCAAGATGAAACGCGAAATAAGCAGATTATTGATGATGTGGCTTGCGAGAGCAGGAAAAAGGGGAGCGGCATTCAGTTGCTGGTTTCGGATCGTGTAGGTCATTGTCGGGTTTTTGAAGAAGGACTCAGGCGGCTAGGAATTGATGTGGTTTTACTTACAGGGCAGACACCGGCGGATCAACGCGTGGTTATTGTCGATTCTGTTCAGTCCGGGCGGGTGCAAGTTTTGGTGGCAACCCTGCAGCTTATAGGCGAAGGGTTTGATTGTCCGGGGTTGAGTAATCTGTTTCTTGCAACTCCCATCACTTTTGAGGGGCGTCTTCTTCAGGTTATGGGGCGGATTATGCGTCCGGCAGAGGGGAAAAAACCAAAAGTGTATGACTATGTTGATGAGGCTGTTTCCGTACTGAGGCGTTCCGCTGAAGGCCGAAAAAAAATTCTGGATTCTTTCTGATCTAATTTAGTTGCCATGTCCTTGGAATTTTGTTATTCTACTTGGTTCTTCAATTCAAAAGACATTTAAAGCATCCGCGTGTGGCTGGGTGCTTTTTTCATTTTAAGAGGCATTAGATGGAACAGGATAAGATTCGAAACGTTGCGATTATCGCTCATGTTGATCATGGAAAAACAACTCTTGTTGATGAGTTGTTCAAGCATTCCGGTATGTTTAGAGACAATCAGAAGGTTGCTGAACGGTTGATGGACTCCGGTGATCTGGAGCGGGAACGTGGGATTACCATTACTGCTAAAAACGGCTCTTATGAATATGAGGATTATTGGATCAATATCATTGATACACCGGGTCATGCAGATTTCGGTGGTCAGGTAGAGCGCGTACTGCGTATGGCCGATGGTGCACTTCTCCTCGTTGATGCCCAGGAAGGTCCCATGCCTCAGACCTATTTTGTTTTAAAAAAGGCTCTGGAGAATAATCTGCCGGTAATCGTTGTAATCAATAAGATCGATAAACCTGCCGCCCGCTGTGACTGGGTTGTGGATCAGGTCTTCGATCTCTTTGTTAAACTCAATGCCCCTGATGATGTGCTCGATTTTCCTGTTGTCTATGCGTCCGCCAAGGAAGGATATGCCATAAAAGATCATACTGATGCCATAGAAGATGGTGGAAATATGAATATTATTTCCAGGATGATTGTTGATCATACTCCGGCTCCTGCCGGATCAGCCGATGCTCCGTTGCAGATGCAGGTGGGTACCATTGATTACTCTCCTTATTTAGGTCGTCTCGGAATTGGAAAGGTTGTTAATGGAACACTTTCCATCAATCAGCCCGTTGTGGTTGCCCGTCGTGATGGTTCTATTAAACCCGTCCGGATTACCAAAATCTATCGCTTTTCCTCCGATGAAAAGATTTCCACAGAATCAGCAACCACCGGCGAAATTGTCGCCGTTGCCGGAATGGAAGATGTGACCGTCGGTGTTACTTTTACTGATCCTGATGATCCACAGCCATTGCCACTGATCGATATTGATCCACCGACCATTTCCATGAATTTTATTCCCAATGATTCTCCATTTGCAGGAAAAGAGGGAAAATTTGTTACTTCGCGTCATATTGAAGACCGTCTCAAACGTGAAACACTTGCCGATGTAGCTCTACGGTATGAGCCGCTGACCGATGCCGTAGGATTTCGGGTTTCCGGCCGTGGAGAACTGCATCTTTCTATTCTTATCGAGAAGATGAGACGGGAAGGTTATGAGCTTCAGGTGACTCGTCCCCAGGTTATCTTAATTGAAAAAGATGGTGAAACTCAGGAACCCTATGAGGAACTCACCGTTGATGTTGACGAGCAGTACCAGGGAGCTGTTATCGAAAAGCTCGGTCAGTTGAAGGGCCAGATGGAAGAAATGACCAACCAGAACGGTATGGCTCGTTTGAAATTTAAAATCCCGACGCGCGGTTTGCTTGGCTATCGTTCAGAATTTATGACTGACACCAAGGGTATGGGGATGATGAGTTATGTTTTCGCAGAGTATGGACCGTGGGCTGGAGATATTATAAACCGTGTCAACGGAGTTCTGGTGGTAAAAGAAACCTGCACATCCGTTGCCTTTGCGCTGTTTAATCTTCAGGATCGCGGCAAGCTCTTTGTCGGTCCAGGTTCTCCAATGTATCAGGGACAAATCCTGGGTGAACATTGCCGTAGCGGCGATCTGGTTGTGAATCCTGCAAAGGGAAAAAAGCTTACTAATATGCGTGCCTCGGGCACGGATGAATCCGTGGTTCTGACTCCTCCTGCCGATATGACTCTTGAGGATTGCATCGCCTATATCAATAATGATGAGTTGGTTGAGGTTACTCCTAAATCAATTCGTCTTCGTAAAAAAACCGGTGTTCGCATTAAAGGTTAAGGGAAAAGCGTGGAAGATCTTGTTTTTCTCATAATTGCAGGAGTGGCGGCGGTTGCCACTTTTGCGATTATTGCCAAAAAGTACGGTAGTGATTGTATACCCTGACTAATGTTATACAGTGCCGCAGGTGCGGGTATCGGGACATTTGTTTTATTGAAAAAACTTTTTGAGTAGTGGGTAAGCGGCCAGGGCACTGCCTATTTTCACGATCACACCTGTTCGCATAGGAATAGCTATTGCGGATAGGTGTGATCGTGAAAATTGACAGCACCCTGACCACTTACTTGGTGCTTGTGCTTGGTTGTCTATTTTCCGAGTACTGTTTGGTTTAGATTCTGCATTAGGTTCTTCCTAACTAGGTGCTGCCGCTAACCGCTAACTGAGTGCTTGTTGCTCTTTAAAAGCGAAATAATCGGCTATTATTTTTTCGTGATCAAATACCAGTTCTGGTAAATTTTCCTTTGTGAAGAGCTTTGCTTCTGCTGCATCATCTCCAGCCGTTGGCTGTTTATTGGCCTGGGCGATAAAGACTGTTGATGCTGTGTGTTGGCGCGGGTCACGGTCTGGATCGGAATAGGTTCTGAATTGCTGTAAATTTTGTACCTGCAACCCCGTCTCTTCTTCAGCTTCTCGTGCGGCAGCTGTTTCGTAGGATTCCCCATAATCAACAAAACCACCGGGTATGGCCCAGCCATAGGGTGGGTTCTTTCGTTTGATAAGCACTATGGATGTGTCAACTTCAATAATGATATCAACGGTTGGTGTGGGATTCCGATATACCTCTATTTTTTCATGACAATTGGGACAGCGCATGGTCGTGTTTTCCTAGTTATTGAATAATCCACTGATTTCCTGCCAGTTACTGACACTGTTCAGTGTGTGTTTGTTATGATTCCACGGCTGATTGTATACAATGGGAGTAATACCCGTTGTAGCAAGGTTGAGGCAGGTTTCTACTCTGTCGTCGACAAAGTATTTTAGATTGTGTTCTTTAATATACCTTTCCTTGTCATCGTGGTCACCCATGGCCACAAGCTTGATTTGCTGACATGTCTTGCTGGAAAAGAAGTGATCGAGCCAGTCGCTAACGGGTTGTTCCAGAGGTCGTGCTGTGATGATGGTCACAGGAGATTGTGTTGCCATGCTAGTGATTACATCCACAGCGCCTGGGTTTGGTTTGAGTCCTGTTCCGAGAGAGTCTTTTAGAATGGCATAAAAGATTTGCTCCGCAGTGTCGGTTGGGATACTGAGGCATTCTTCAACCTGAAAGCTGGTGATGTCTTCCAGGCGGAAAGAGCAGTAGTTAAACTCTTCACAGGCAAGACGAATAAATGCTTCTCCGGTATCTGCAATAACACCATCCAGATCAAATCCGATTTCATTACTGTTAATATTCATTATATTTTTTTTCTATTTTTTTAATCTGGGCGATAATAGCATCGTTCAGGGGGGTTGGAACGCCGTTATCTCTGCCAAGACGGCTGATTGCACCATTAATGGCATCTATTTCAGTGGGGCGGTGATTACGGACGTCCTGAAGCATGGATGAGATATTTTGTGCTGTTTGTTTGCATACGTTAAGCGTTGCAGAAACAGGATCTTCTTCTATGGTGATTTTCAGAGCCTTTGTCACCTGCTCTGCCTCATGGACAAGTCCTTTGAGTTTTGTAAGAGCGGTACTGGCAGTGAGAAGGTCACCGTTGGGGATATTATTAATTGCGGTGAGAGCGTTAATGCCCACGTTAATAAAGAGTTTGGCCCAGATTCTGGATCGGATACCCGTTGAAACTGTACAGGAAATACCACCCTTGTTAAGGAGGTTTTGTATCGTATCCAATTGATTGTGGACCATTCTATCCTGTGGTGAAAGGAACCCTAGATATGTGTGTCCCGCTCCGGCATGTCTGATATGGCCGGAACCCAGGCGAGTCGCGCCCTCTGAGCTTGTTGCAAAAACAGGAATAGCCTGGGATTTTTCACTGTACTGCAGGTGACTGATACCGTTTTGGAGGAAGATAAGCAGGGTGCTTGGAGAGAACAATGGCGTTATAAACTCAAGACTTCTGTTCAGATCGTATGATTTAACGCAGGAGAAAAGAACGTCAAGGCTGCCGATTTCGGCAGGTTTACTACTTACCGTTATACCAAGCTGCAGTTTGCAAGTGCTTGATTCATAGGTGATGCCCTGCTGGTTAAGGCTGTCAGCACGGGCATCTCTATGATCAATGATCAGGACACTGTCCTGATCACTGGCAGCGAGAAAGAGTCTGGAAGCAAAGAGGCAACCAAGGGCGCCCGGGCCAATGATACCGATCTTCACTTCTTTTCTCCTTCTCGTTATGGATATGTGAAATTATTTTACCGTCTTTGCTTCTTCAACGATTACCACGTACTTATAGCCGGCACCAAAATCTTTATTGGCGGCAAGCACACCTTCAACGGTGATCACGTCATCAACTTTAATCTGCTCTGAAGTGGTGATGACAAGGTCGTGGGTGCTGTTCATTGGATCGCCGCTTCCATCCTGCAGATGAATCCAGTTGCGTCCCATGATCATGGGGCTGAATTTCACAACTTTGCCTTGAATGCGAACTGTCTTTCCGTTCAGGTCTTCAGGTTTTGCGAAAATGTCAGCAACCGTATAGGCATTGTCTCCGCTGGCTTTCTCGATCTTGATTTCGTCGAATGGAGCCATGGCACCAAGACTGCCGCCGGATCCTGCCGCCTGAGCCTGGGTTGCAGATGGTGTACCGCCTTCTGCCTGAACTGCACTGGCAAAAGAGTTATCACCGCCTTTAGGGGCTGCTTTTCCATGAGGGTTGACCATTCCGCTTTTACCGCCACCATGTGGAGCGGCAGCACCAACAAGGCCGCCGGAAAAGACGACGGTCTCAAAAGTTCTGTTCAGTGTAGGGCTGGCATAGTTCTTCATTACCATTCCTGGCTGATAGGATACTTCTTCTCCAGTTGTAACTTTTGTTTCTGGAATTGCAATCCATGTCTGGGTGACGCCATTGTCAACGTTCAGGTAGGTGTACCCACCAGAATTCATAGTTTCCAGAACTTTTCCACTGAGACTTTTAGAACTGGCACTATCTGTTGGGTCAGCTTTCTTAAATGCCTGGGCATTACTGCTGAATGCGGCAATACTGATAAACAGGCAGGCTACGATTCCTTTTAAGAGTGTCTTCTTCATTTTTTTGTCCTTTTATTTTGTGGTAATAAACGTTTACTGGCACGTAATGTGCCATTATATGCAGTGTTAATCTTCAATCAAAAATGCAACAAATTCAAGAATGGACTTTGACCAGAGATCATAGGATTTCTGGGTCAAATGAATGCCATCAGCTTGGAAGTAATCAGAGTTCTGTTTAAACTTTGAGAACATATCCAGGTAACAGGAACCAGTTAAATGGGTCATAGCTTCAATCGATCCGTTTATTCGCTGAAGAGTGTCCAGGGTGACCCAGGGAAGCTGGCAGGGCAACAGGCTATTTGTAATCACTTCGGCCGTTGGGTAGGAGGAAGTGAGTAAAATTGTGATCTGGCGCAGGTGTTCCAGAAAGCTGTAGTCCTCTATAATAAGATTGTTGGTTCCAATCATTACCAGAATTAATTCTGGAGCTTCAACTTCTTTGGTGATTGATGGGATTCTGTGTCGAAGTCCCTGTACAGTTTCACCGGGCAAGCCGTAGTTAAATATTTTAAAATGGTGCATCCTTGCCTGCCAGTCAAAATCTGCAATAAGTGAGTCACCAAGAAAAAGAAAGTTACTTTGAGTCATTATAAAAAAGTTCCCTTTCGGGAATTGCTGTTGTTATTTTAAGTACACTTTTTAAAGCGTGCACAAGATAATAAGTATTCTCTATTGGTATGACAAGCATATCATATTGAAAAAGTGCTATAAACGTAAATAGTATTAACGACGATCATAAGATGATATATATTGTCAGTAGGTTGCAGGTGTGTCGTGGCTACGAATAAAATATCATTCGGATTGCAGAACCACTGCAGCCATCGCCTTCACCTGAATTATATCACCACCTTTGCGCTTAATTGCTCGGCTCGGCGCTGGAAAGTCAAAAGGGCTTGCTCGTGCTGTATCGATAATTTGTTTCCAGATCGTTTTATTGCCGGATAATTGTGGAATGGTAAAGTCTGCTGATTCTGTTCGATGGCCGTTGAGCATAACAAAGAAATCGCAATCTTTCTTTCTTGCCTGGAGGAAAAATGCCAGGGTTCGACATTCCGAAGACCAGTCCTCGGTGCCTGGAGTGAGGGATTGCCAGGTAATTTCCTGCCCTGGTCCGTGACTGAAGAAGTTACGGCGTCGGAACAGGAGGTTGGATTTCCGCAATTCGAGACATTTTTTAAAAAAACGTAGTAAGCCTTTATTGCTCTTGGCAAGATTCCAGTCAATCCAGCTAGTTGCATTGTCCTGGCACCAGCCGTTGTTGTTACCGTCCTGGCTACGGCCAAATTCATCTCCTGCCGTAATCATGGGAACGCCCTGGGATAGAATAAGGATTAAAGCCATACTGCGTACGCGTCTCAAGCGTAAGGCAAGGATTTGCTCCTGGTCGCTGGTACCTTCGAACCCACTGTTCCAGCTGATATTATGGTTATCTCCGTCCCGGTTTTCTTCGCCATTGCCTGCGTTTTGTTTTTGTTCAAAGCTTACCAGATCGTAGAGAGTGAACCCATCGTGGCTGGTGATAAAATTGACGGAATTGCAAGGGGTACGGGCACTTGTCTGGTAGAGATCGGAGCTGCCGCTGATTCGTGTTGCCAGATTGGCGACTGTATTGTCATGCCCTGCCATAAATGCGCGGATATCATCCCTGAATTTTCCGTTCCACTCTGCCCAGCGACTGTCCTGTGAAAAACTGCCAACCTGATAGAGTCCGGCTGCATCCCAGGCTTCCGCGATGATCTTGGTATCACGAAGGATAGGATCTTCGGCAATCATTTCAATCATGGGCGGGTTGGCAAGTACATGGCCATTGCTATCACGACCAAGGATTGAAGCAAGGTCAAAACGAAATCCATCCACATGCATCTCTACAACCCAATAGCGTAAAGAGTCTTTAATAACAGCCCGGACTACAGGATGGTTGCAGTTAAAGGTATTGCCACAGCCTGAAAAATTCAGATAGTCATGGTTGTTTTGATCCAGGAGATAGTAAATGGGGTTGTCGATGCCGCGGAAACTGCTGTTAGTTCCGTCATAGCCACCTTCCCCGGTATGGTTGTAAACCATATCAAGAATGACTTCAATCCCGGCCTGGTGAAGGCTGCGGACCATGGTTTTAAACTCGTTGATATGGCGTTCGGGATCAGCGGCAAATCCGGATTTTAGGGCAAAGAAGGAGATGGGATTATAGCCCCAGTAATTCTTTAATTTTTCTCCTGTCTCCGGATCAAAGAAAACATTATCATTTTCATCCCATTCCGTTACCGGCATCAGTTCCACGGCTGTGATGCCAAGCTCTTTCAGGTATGGGATTTTTTCGATAATACCAAGGTAGGTTCCAGGATGTTCGACCTTTGAACTTGGGTCTTTTGTGAATCCACGTACATGCAACTCGTATATAACAGAGTCCACCATTGGGATTTTGAGAGGCCGATCATCCTGCCAGTCAAAGTCATGTGTCGCCAGTTTGCAGAGAGGGACATTGGTTTTTGGAGAGTCTTCTCCCCAACCACGTGAAACGATATTTTCACAGATCGGATCGAGTAGAATCTGTTCCGGGTTGAAAACCAGGCCCTTACCCTGGATATCTGTCTCTCCATCAAGGCAGTACCCGTAGGAAAAATCACGTTCTTTTGTAACCAGAAAAATATGCCAGATATCTCCGGTACGGTTTAACTCGGGGTCAAGTTCCAGCTCCAGTCTGTTGTTTTCGCTGCTCGATATTTGAATTATAAGGGTTACAGCTGTAGCGTGTCTTGAGAAAAGAGTGAAGTTGATACCGTTATCCTGTACCGTGGCACCGCTGGGAAGTGGGCAGCCTTGTTTTACGGCTGGAGTCTTTTTTTTCTTGATCATTTTAATAATGGTAATTATAATTATTTGTATTGTCAGCTGAAGTACCGAAACTCTTTCTACTGTTGACAATACACTAGTAAAAGGAAAAGTAGAATTTTTTTATGGGCAGATGATAGTCAAAATCAGATCATTTAATTCACAGCTAAGGAGTTTTCTATGGGAATGTTTCAAAAATTAGAGATCGGCGATACAGTTACCCCCGAAATTGATTGGGAGATGACACCGGATATGACTTTTGGAACATTCGAATCCTGGGGTGGAAGAGATCAGATGCGCAGCAGAGTCAGTGCTACCGAGCGGATCTACTACTTTTTTATCGATAACTGGGATGATGAACCCAAGCTGTGTCTTATGGAGCGTGGCGTAAAACATGCACGGGTGGCTGCTGAAATTAAGGCTCCACTACAGATGATTAAAGCGTGCGTGAAAAACCTGGGAACGTCCTCTGTCTTTGAAAAAAGTTATGCCATCAATGATGAAATTAAAGAATGGCTGATAAGTAACGTTATAACAGCAGACGATACTTCTGCTGTTATTCCTCTGTATGAAAAGCCTGAGATGGAAGATATGGGAGAAGCTTTGCCGCTTCTTTCTGAATCAGACTTTAAAGGGGAAAAGGTTTCACTGCCGACGGAACATAGTTTTATTAATGATGATGAAATTGCTCCTTTTATGGAAAAGTGGAATTTCTACGATGGCGATCAGAATACGGAGGGAAGCTTTGAGAATTCCCTGGCGGATCCGGGTGATGGCCGGGTTGTCGTTGATCAGCGAACCGGACTGATGTGGCAGCGGGGCGGTCTTGATATTACAGCCGTACGAAGTATGAAACGTAAGATAGAGCAGTTGAATAAGGATGGCTTTGCAGAATTCCATGACTGGCGGATGCCAACCATGGAAGAGGCCATGTCTCTTATGGATAAAGAGGTGAATAGCAAGGATATCCACTTGAATCTCTGTTTCTCCAAGGACCAGCCTTTTATCTTTGTTGATGCCCAGCGTAAACCCGGTGGCTATTGGTATGTGGATTACAAGCATGGTCGTGCCTTCTGGTCTTCCGGGACTATTCCCGGCGGCTTTGCGAGGCTCTGCCGCACTGTGTAGTTTTTTTTCTCTCCTCCTCCTGAATACCCGAAAAAGAGCTTTTCTTTTTCGGGTATTTTTTTGTGGTAATCAAATAAAGAATAGGCAACTGAAGACGGGGGGAGGACTACTCTTTGAACAATTAAAGGAGAAAGACATTCCCGGGAACTGCAAGTGGAGTATTGAAGGTATAGAGAAAAGGGGGTAGACTTTCTTACCGAGGTGGAAAGGTTTTTTCTTTATGGGGTGAAAATGCAAGATTGTAGATGGGATATCAGGCCAAATCGTGCAAAAGCAGTAATGTTGGCAAAACGGCAGCTTTCTGAGCTTGTCTGTGATGCTGTAAATCTTGAAGGAATTAATTGTACGTTACCGGAGATTCAGACATTGCTTGATGGAATTACTATTGGCGGCCATAAAATACAGGATCAGCAAATAGTTTTGAATCAGGCTGCAGCATGGGGCCACTTATTTAATCGTGTTGAGCGTGGGGAGTTTTCTGTTTTACCTGATGTTGCCCGTGAGCTGCATGCGATAGCAGGGAAAGAAGAGGCTCTTGAGTGGGGGGAATTCCGGTCGGGTGGTGTGAAAATTGCCGGAACTGATTATTTGCCTCCGGAAGCTAAGGATTTGCCGGGATTGTTTGATGCTATGGTCACAGAAATTAAACAACAGGATGATATCTACGATCGGGCAATAGATGTTTTTCTTACCATGGCCCGAACTCAATTCTTTTATGATGTGAATAAACGTATGGGGCGTTTTATGATGAATGGACTGTTATTGGCCAATGGCTTTCCGGTAATAAACCTGCCTGCGAAACGTCAGTTGGAATTTAATGAGTTGATGCTTGCGTTTTACCGTTCAAACGATCAGCAGCCAATGAATATGTTTTTGCGTTCCTGCATGGACCTGCAAATTGTTCATATAATGAAAGAATCCTGAGGAGTAAGGCTGGAATGGTAGTACGTAATTCCTGAACGTTTTCCGGATACCCGAAAAAGTTTCCTTTTTTTTGTATTTTTTTTGCGACAAGTGAATGTATTCATCGTTCAAGATAGCCATTCCTGCAAAAGTATTCTTGATTACCACTAATCCTCAGCCTTCCACGATAGAGAGGAGCTGTCTCGGGTCCATTATATGTGCATCTGCGGCCCGGACGGCCGCAGCAGAGCCCCCATGGATGGGTTTATGGCGTCACATAATAATGGACACGGAATAGCTCCGGATTCACAAAGCTGAGTTGCGATGGTAAGCAAAAAAGTATTTAATTTATCCCGTAGCGCATCAAAAATAATACTGGCCCGAATACCAAACTATAGCGTACCAAGGTGTTTCCCATCAAAAAATACTGGATGTACAATACGATACTGTATCCCCATATAACCCGCATCAAATCCTGAGTGTTGTAGCTTTTCCCTGTTTACAGCAGCTATATCAGGCCTTATTTTTTTCTACTCATGCTGCTGCAGTAGCAGAATGACAAATATACTGCAGAGTGCACTTATCAGTACCATGACCGAGAGTATAACTTTCCATTTACGATTCATTTTTTCAGAAAGGTAATATTTTAATGTATTGTCCCTTCTCGTGAGGGGCCTGTAAGGGCAGGCCCCACAGAGGAGACATACAAAAGCTCTACAGTTTAAATCCTCCTACCATATCCTTGAGTTTTTCCGCCGTTTCAGAGAGTTCAGTGGCACTGGACTGCACCTCGGAACTTGAGGTCGCCATCTCAGTTGCAGACTGATTGACCATTGTGATATCCTGAGCAATTTGGGCAGATACAGAAGAACTTTGAGCCACGTTTTCATTTACTTCCGCCAGGCCCTGTGCTGCTTGAGCGACGTTGGAGGCAATCTCATCTGTAGCGGCGGTCTGTTCGCTGACTGCTTCGGTGATGGTACCTACAGTATCATTGACGTTATTGATTACCGTGGTGATTTTCTTGATCTGGCTCACTGTTTCTGATGTTGAATTTTGGATATCTTCAATCTGTGACTTGATCTGACCCGTGGCATCGGCCGTCTGCTTGGCCAGTTCCTTGATCTCGTTGGCAACAACGGCAAAGCCCTTGCCTGCCTCACCGGCTCGAGCAGCTTCGATGGTGGCGTTTAGGGCAAGTAAATTGGTTTGTCCGGAAATTTCGGTGATCACCTCGGTGACTTTACTGATTTCGCTTGCTGCAAGCCCGAGTTGCTGTACCTTGATCGTGGCACTCTTGGCCTCAGCTACAGCCTCACCTGTTACCTTGCTGGCCTGTTCTGTATTGGTGTTAACATCTGCAATAGTAGCAGACATCTCTTCTGCGGCTGAAGCCACAATATTCATATTAGTGGTGGTTTCTTCTGTGGCTGCAGCCACGGAGTCCATATTGACACTCATCTCCTCAGCAGCAGTGGCCACGGAGTTGGATTGATCTGAGACGTTATTGGCACCACCGGACATCTGTTCGGCAATGGCAGAGAGCTCTGTGGTTGCAGAGGATATGGTGACGACACCCTGAACCACATCTTTGAACATGTGCTGCAGTTTAAGGATAAAGATGTTGAAATTATTGGAGAGCTCCTGGAGCTCATCGTAGTTGGCTTTTTCGAAGACCTCACATTCCTTACAATCTGTGACTTTACCATTGATTACATCGATACAGTCAGGATCATCAGCCATGGTACCGCTGATTTCCCAGCAGAGAACCTTCTTCCCGTAGCTTCGACAGGATGGAGTGCCGCATTTCTTAACATCTGAACAGACCAGACAGTCCACCTTCAGACGTTGGGTGAGATCTCCTTCACCATCGGACATGTCTTTTAAGTTATCAGTAATACGACGTAGTGGCCGTATTATCATGCCACTGATAAAAAATGCCAGAAACATACCAATAGCAATGGCACCAACTCCTGTTCCAATGGCAACCTGGGAGAGAAAGGTGTTCCTCTCGGAGATCGCCTCAATTGTGATTACTGATGTCTCTTCCGCTTTTTTATGCAGAGCTTCCACAGCAGGTTCTATCTTGTGGACTGCTGCCCTCATGGTAGCGGTCAAGACTTTTATTTTCTGATCTTCTGCCACCATAAGATCAAAGGAGTGCTGGTAGGCATCTACTACCTTGAAAATACTGTCAATATGCTCCTGAAGAATTCCAGATTCAGTAACAGCACTCTTTAAGTGGGCGATGGAATCGTGAGTTTTTTTGATGTATTTTTCATCATCGCGAAGCATGTAGTCTTTTTCATTCTTACGAATCTCCAGAAGGAAAACTTCAACATTAGGCACGAGTACATGACCAATAGCTTCCTCCATATAGTGGGACGGAGCTCTCATGCCCTGATAGGCCTGCTCTCGTTGATTGTCTGATGAATCAGCGGCAAGGTATTTGTTCAAGGATCTTTCGTATAAGGATAAAGCCTGTGTCTGGGTTTGCTTTGATTTCTCTTCACAACTGCTTTCCTGAAGAAGCTGCTTATAGGTGTCGATTGCCGCTGTTAATTTCTCTTTGTAGCGATCACTGCCAGTGCGTATAAAATCTTTTTCATAGCGGCGCATCATAAGCAGAGCCAGTTGTAGGGAATCGATTTCATGTTCTTTTAAATTTTCAGAGAGTTCATGGGCTGCTGCTCTAAATTCTCCCTGGAGTCCCGATGTATGATCAAGTCCCTTTTGTTCCCAGGAAGCAACCAGTTCTGTAAAGGCCTTTTGATATTCGTCTGTGTAGTCAATGACTGTTAAGGCATTGGCAAGTGACTCCTGGTCATCAATCTGTTGAGCCAGAGTAATGATGCTTTGTGCCTCTAGTTTCAATTTGTCTATGTTTTCGTTCAGTTTTTGAAGGTACTTTTTGTCATGGCGGAGCAGGAAATCTTTTTCGTCGCGGCGGCATTGTAACTCATAGGCATGGATTGCAGCTGCATGGTCGGCAATGGCTAATTCTTCCTGTAAGAGATCCTGGAAGCTGCTTGTTGTATAGCTGGACAAATACTGATAGACAGCCATAACAGTTACAAGCAGTAGCAGCACCAGGCCAAAAGATCCCAATAGCTTAACCCTTAATTTTACCTTAAACATTTTTCCCCTCCTGAATAAATGGAACTCCGAAAGCCTGTGGCTCTGCCGAAGCGACTCGTATCAACTATCAATTTTTAAAGACTCATAACTGTTGCTTGACACACTAGATTCTTTGATTTTTCTTATAACGGCCTCTATTCGTGTTATTTCCTCATTTTGAGAAACGATAAAACGTGGTTGCATCGAATATGCTTTGGGAAGGGCTGCGCTTTCTTCCAGAATCAAAATAATCCGAAAATCAACAAGTTCATTTTTCAGTGCAAGCAGCTCATTTATTTTTTTTCTAGTGTTCGCAAAGAGGAGAAGCAAATCTCCGCTGCGCATTTTGAGTGACAATGGAGAACGAAAGAGTGGACCTGGAGGAAGGATCAGCATGTTGTAGAGAACCGCTAGTCCTTGCAGCTGCTTTAAATAGTGTTTAGATCCGGTTGAAGGACTGCTTGTATAAAAGAAAATATTCATCTCTTTTCCCAGTCTGTGCCTTGATGTTTTTTGTACACTCCTCGTTCTCAGAAAAGAACTGGATATCTTCTTTCCTTTTCCATAGGTAGCAAAAGTCATACCAACAGACGAAGAGGCAACAAATAAAACAGAAGTGTAATGATATCTACTTATACAAGGGGGGACAGGTTGGAGGCAGTCGATTGTTGTCGGGTCCTTTTGTGACCACCAGATGTTTTCGCAGGGTGCTATGGTTCCTTTTGTGACCGTCGGTCGAGGGGGAGAGTTGTAGAGGCTTTAGGGGGAGACGAGCAGATTATGTTTTTTGCGTAATCGATAGAGGCGGGTTCTTGAGAGTCCGGAGAGTTGGCAGGCAATCGTTACATTACCTTTGCTATGGCGCATAAGATTATAGATATATTTCTTCTCACTTTCACTTTTATACTCTTGCCATGGTGGCGGAAAGAAAGATTCATTCGATAATACAGCAGGCCCGGCAGTGGGAGGTAGTGACTGGAGCGCTTCCCGGGCTCGTCGAACACGAAGATGTTCCGGAAGATGGCAGGCAAATAATGTGGGCGTTTGTACTGCACCGGCAACGACCTGTTCCAGGGTCTGCTGCAGTTCCCGTATATTTCCAGGCCAGTCGTAGGCTGCAAGATGCTCTATAAATTCCGGTGAAATGCTTTTATATTCAATCGTTGATCGATCCCATATTCGGGTCAGAAAATACCTGCTCAAGGGTTGAATGTCTCCTTTTCTTTCTCGGAGGGGAGGAAGGGAAAGTGAGAAGGCTTTGAGACGATGGAGTAAATCGTTCCGGAATGTTCCCTGCTCCACACTCAGGTCAATATCAATATTTGTTGCAGCAATGATTCTGAAGTCACTATGCTCCTCATGGGTGGATCCCACTGGTCGGTAGCTGTGTTCCTGCAGTACCCGGAGAAACCTTTTTTGCATGCTTACAGGGAGTTCTCCCACCTCATCAAGAAACAACGTTCCTCCATCAGCCAGCTGGATCAGACCTTCCCGATTGCTGTCAGCTCCGGTGAAAGCTCCTTTCACATAGCCAAAGAGGATACTTTCGATAAGATTTTCCGGAATAGCAGTACAGTCAACTGTGATAAAATTTTGGTCTCTGCGTTTACTGTTCTCATGGATGGCCCGGGCAAAAAGTTCTTTTCCGGTTCCTGTTTCACCGGTTATAAGGACACTGGCATCGGAGACAGCGGCCTGCGCCACTTGATCAAGGCATTTTGTAAGCAGGCTACTATTGCCAATTATGGAGTCCCGTTGCAGAATAAGTGGAACCTTCTGCACCCTTTTTCTTTCTTTCTGATACTGCAGTGCTCGTGTGATATGCAGCAGAAGATCTTTAACAACATTCAGTTTTTCCAGATAGGCCCAGGCACCGCTTATGATAGCCTTTTCCGCACCATCCTGATCACCATTTCCTGTAATAATAATAACTTCAGGAGATGAGGAGACCTCCTTAAATTTTGTAAGATACTCCAGCCCATTTCCATCTGGCAAACCAACATCAAGCAGAATGATTTCATATCTTCCGGCAGTGACCTGCTGTATCCCTTCGCTCAGGGTGGTGGCACTCTCTGCTCGATGGCCAGAAGTCTGCAGCTGTCTGACCAGCATTTTTCCAAGCGTTATATCATCATCTACAACAAAAATTTCAGCCATAATGAGGTATCGTCACAGGTAATAGAATAGGAGAATACGTTTTTAATTTCCATCCAGCACAGATCTGGCGGCTAGAGTAAGCTCATTTGCCGCAATGGGTTTGGTGATGTATCTCTTAACACCCGATTGCAAGGCCTCTTCTTCGGAGACTAGGTCGCTGTGGCCTGTGCATAAAATTACTGGCAAATCCGGTCTGATTGCCATCACAGCCAGAGCAAGCTCCATGCCGGTGAGTCTGGGCATGGTTTGATCCGTAATAAGCAGGTCAAACTGCCAGGGATTCGCTTCGATCATCTCCAGGGCGTCCTTACTGCTGCTTATCCCCGTAACCGTGTAGCCGTGATTTTCCAGCTGCCTCTGTGTTACCCGAACAAGGAAAGGCTCATCGTCCACAACCAGGATATGTTCATCTCCTCTCTGAGGAATCACTATTTCTTCAGATCCTTCAGTATACATTTTTTCCTGAAATTCCGGAAAATAAATAATAAAAGAGCTTCCTTCTCCCGGTATACTCGTTACCCTGATAAAACCATGAACATCCTGGACTATCCCCTGGATAACCGCAAGACCCAGGCCTGTGCCTTTTCCTATTTCCTTGGTGGTGAAATAGGGGTCGAAAATTCGATCAATAGTTGCTTTGTTCATACCACAACCGCTGTCACTTACTGTAAGGACAACAAAGGGCCCAGGAGTCACGATGCCTCCACCCAGTGCTGCAGCAGTCAGTTCCTGGTGGTGCAGCTCAACATTCAAGGTTCCTTTGCCATCGGTCATGGCATGCAGCGCATTGGTACAGAGGTTGACGGTAATCTGGTGGATATTGGTGGGGTCAGCCAGAATAAGTCCGCAATCAGGATCAATGTACTGTTGTATTGTGATGGTTGTCGGCAGGGTTGAGCGTAGCATTTTCAACGCCTCTTTAACGATAAGGTGGGGGCGAAGAGGCTGCTTTTTACTGTCTTTCTGACGGCTGAAAGTGAGGATCTGTTTTACAAGCTCTGCAGCACGATTGCTTGCTCCAATAACTTCCAGGATATCTTTTCCCACACAACTTCCCACAGGAACTTCATTTTTTATTAATTCCGAATAGCCAATAATTGCAGCGAGGATATTGTTGAAATCGTGGGCAATACCGCCAGCCAGGGTACCAATAGCTTCCATTTTCTGGGCATGAAACAGTTCTTTTTGAAGTTTCTTCAGATCTGAGATGTCTTTGGCTACATGAGCAATATATTCAAGTTTGCCCTGCTCATCAAATACTGGTGAGGCTGAAACCAGAAAGGTCTTTTTAAGTTTTTCATGATACATCTCCCGGCTGTAGGCTTGAAAGGTCTTTCTGGTATCCAGCAGGGGACACTCCGGACAGGGTGTATCTGCATCAGCAAAAAGTTGATAACAATGCTGGCCGATAACCTCATCACAGGCAAGATCAAGGGTCGTGCAGGCTGCCCGGTTGGTTTTCACTATCTGCAGATTAACATCCTGGAGGGTGACAATATCAGTGAAGGAGTTAAAGGTCCTGTTCCACTGCTCGTCACTCTTGCGAATGGCACTTTCGACCTCTTTTCGTTCGGTAATGTCAATGACAATACCCTGGTAGTGAGTGATGTTTCCATCAGCATCTCGTTCGATAGTAGTGCGATCATCGGTCCAGTACACGTCTCCTGCCGGACTGACTATACGATATTCCTGTCGGATAGGACTCACTCCACTCTCAGAGTATTGCTGTACTTCGCGTATAACCCGTTCCAGATCCTCGGGATGCACAATTGCGGAATAGGGCGTTTTCCCGGAGAGGAGTTCATCCGGTGTATAGCCAAACTGGCTTACATTGTCGCTGACCATTTCCACCGGCCAGCTCTGCGTTGCCTTCCATCGAAACAGTACCACCGGACTGCTCTCGATAACCAGGTTTGCACGATAGAGCGCCTCATTCGCCAAACGCCTGGCCACCACCATCTCATTAAAGGCCGTGGCCAGTTGCCCGGTTTCGTCACGGGAACTTACCGGTACCACAACATTATAATTTCCTGCTGATATCTCTTGGATTTTCTCAACTACAGCGGCAAGAGGTCTGGTGATAGAATTATTAAAAAAGTGCATCAATCCCAAACCGACCAGAATGGCGATCAGACAAAATGAAAGCGCCAAGGCAACGTATCGTTTAGATTTGGTTTTTATTTCATGCAATTGCAGATTTGTTACTTTTTCGACGGATGCAATGATTGTATCGGCAATGCGTTCAATTTCTTCAGCGGCTTCAATGAGCGCAAAGGAACGGATGGCTATGGTTTTATCTTTTGCCACAATTTGGTCAAAATGGAGCTGATAGGCAGTTAATTGTTCTTCGAGGGTGATAACGACTTCAGATGGCAACCCAGACGAGCGAAAGGTCATCAGCAGGTGGGCTACTGCCGCATGAATCTTCTCCTGGTATGTATATCTGCCCCGTACCAGATAGTCTTTTTCATACCTTCGGATTTCACTGAGTAGTTCCATCCCCTGGGGAACCTGTGTTTTGTGGGTCAGACAAAACTCCTCAGTATCACGAATAATAGTCCTGAAACGGCCATAGAAACCGGAATTTTCATCTGTTCCCTTTGCATTGTAGGCCTCTACAATATGTTCGAATACTGCACGATAGTCACCAATACGTTTCCGAATCAGTTCAGCATCCAGAGCCACCAGGGCAAACATAGGCTCGGTTGAGACAAGTTGTCTTATTGAAACTGTCAGATCCTGAATACTTTGTAGATTGTCGCGAACCCGGGACGGAAATTTTTCATCACCATCCCGAAGAAATTCCACTTCGGCTTTGCGGATTTTAAGAATATGGAGCTGTATAGTCTGTGCCTTATATGCAACCAGAAGATCATGGCTGGTAAGATGTTCATAATCGCTGATCACCATGGTCAGGGTCAAGTGGTACACTGCAACGGCAATGCAGAAAATAATTGAAAGGATAGTAGAGCTGATCAGCAGCTTGTCTCTGATCCTTATATCTAAAATCAGGTTCATTGCAGTTACTTTCCTGTACGGTGAAGGTCTTTGTGCTCTGCTGTAACTCTGTTGTAAAAAGACATATCGTATATTACGTCATTCACTGAACCGGTTTCCTGAGCTTTTTTGATTCTATTTGTATAAATGCCATTGTGTATCATCGTTTCAATCCAGAAGTCCACCCCCCGGTTCCAGTTGTCATTATATTCGGAGAGAAAGCTGATCGTTGGCACGGATCGTTTTTCGATTTCAGGCGAAATGTCCAGCCATTCAGCGATCTGCCGTATACTCAGCTCCGGATTCTCAATTATTCTTTTATTTGCAGAAAGGAGAAGTCCGGCAAAGGACTGTGACACTTCAGGATATTTCTCTAAATATGTCTTTGTTGCCGCCAGTGCACAGCAGGGGACGCCATCCCATCTTCCCTTTGGCGGCAATTCATTCAGATATGCGATAACCTTGCCGACGTGTTCTGTTTCAGCCATGGCCACATAGGGCTGATTGATGACAAATCCGTCTATCAAGCCTTTTGCCAGGGCAGGAATAAGATTTCTGGCAGCCGATACATTGACAAGGATAACCTGTGAGTTGCTTTCTTCAATGTCATAACTGTAGGTGATGCCACTCTCTTTTAAGGCCTGTTCCAGGATGAGGGATTGAACCGATTGGGCTGTTTTAAATCCTATCCGAAGAGCTTTGTCGGAATTTTTCACCAGTGCCACAAAATCATCCCAGTTACTGATGGTGTTATACTTATTGCTCATAACAAAGCCTGCACCATCTGCCATTAACGGCAGGATAATGGAAATAGGTTGCTCTTTATCAATAAAATATAACATGGAAGGGACACTGCCAAGAGTCATATCGAGTTCCCCTTCGATAATTTTTTTCACTCCTTTTTTCCCACCGGTACCCTGCAGAATTGTTATCCTGGCTAAGAGCAGATCGTTTTTTCGTAATTCATATTTTTCTTTGAATACAATCTGTTTTAAATTAACATCTCCATTTTTCTTGAAATAATCCGGGTTCATACAGGCAATGTAGAGTGCTGAGTGATGGTCGTGTGGAGCGTGTCCTATGCGCAGTTCTGGGATCGTGTCCTGTGGCTCCTGACAGGCTGATATGGATGCTGCAATAATAACAATCAGAAAAAAAACCATTCTCCTCAACATATTTAACCGCCTTTTGTTGTATCCTGCTTTAATCCCATAATTGTGTTTTTGAGTTTCTTAATCCTGATCTCACGCTTCGCAAAAAGATCATTTATATTCTGCTTCTACTGTCCTGTGCGGCCTCAATACCATTATGGGCTCTTACACCAATTGTTATTGATGCTACTCCATCAAAATCAAAAGCTGTAATGAGAATATGCTATTAAGAGTGTATATGATTGTAGGTTGTAGAGATAGAAAAAAATACCACCATGTAGGGGCCTTTCTGATCCTTTTTTTCAAAATTCTAAAACAGAACACACTCTCTAGAGGAATAACTGAAGCACAAATCCATTATAGAATACCCGAACGGGAGTGTTCTTTTTTTGTGACAGGTGAATGTGCATTGACATTTGTGGGTGTTTCGCTGTAGAAGGGAAATGTAAATGTACATTTCTGGTGAAGAGGGAAATATGAATCTGACAATAAAGCAGCAGCAGCTTTTTGAGTATCTGCAGGAACAGCTGGAGCAGGAGGGGCATGCGCCCAGTCTCCGTCGGGCTGCAGAAGATCTGGGAGTAAGCCATAATGCCGTGGCTCAGTTAATCACTCAGCTGGAAAAAAAAGAAGTGATTGAGCGGGAAGGGCGCTATAGCAGGTCGATTCGTATTTTGTCACCACAGCGTCAAAAGGAGAAATCACGGGTCCGGGAATTGCCAGTGGTGGGCAGAATTACAGCTGGTTTGCCCATGTATGCCCAGCAGGAATGGGATGGTTCCGTACTGGTTGATGGAACACTTTTTATGGGGAGCAATCTTTTCTGTCTGCGTGTACAGGGTGATTCCATGCAGGATGCGGGAATATTGAATGGCGATCTGGTGATCTGTGAACCCAGGCAATACGCGGAGAATGGAGAAATTGTTGCAGTTCTTATTCAGGGGGAGGAGGCCACTGTAAAACGGTTCTTTCTGGGAGATGGGTATATCGAACTGCGCCCGGAGAACAAGAAATTTCAGCCTGTCCGTTATCCTTTCTCTGATATTTTAGTGCAGGGCAAGGTGGTGGGTGTGATCAGAAGTTATGACAAACGATAAATTGTGTCCGGTACTTATTGGTACCAGCGGGTATTCCTATACCGAGTGGGTGGATAGCGGGTTTTATCCCCAGGGCACAAGAACTCCTGGAATGCTTGCTCTTTATGCGAATGTGTTTCCCATCGTTGAGTTGAATTACACCTGGTATCAGATGGTACGGGCAGAAGCTATCAGTCGTATGATCAGTAAGGCACCTGAAAGTTTTCAATTTGCCGCAAAGCTTACCAGAACACTTACCCATGAACGGGATCGAAACTGGCAACAGGAATTGAAACTGTACCGGGAAGGAATTCAGCCTCTGCGTAAACAATTGGCAGCAATTCTGGTTCAGTTGCCGCCTGATTTTGATTGGAGCAGAAAAAATCGCTACTATCTGGCACATCTGCTCGATGGCTTGCACGGTTTTCCACTTGCGGTTGAATTTCGCCATATCTCCTGGTCAAGGGATACGGTGTTTGCAGAACTTGAGGCACGGAGGGTGACCATGGTTACAGTGGACGCACCTTCAATGCCTGATCTTTTTCCCTGTCTTGATATTGTAACCAATCCCGAACTGTTCTTTGTTCGCTTTCATGGTCGCAATATACAGGGGTGGCAATCCGGAAATATGCAGAAGAAATTTGATTATTCCTATTCAGAAGAAGAATTGAATGAGTGGAATCAGAGCCATTTGACGTCCCTGCGGAGAAAGGCTGAACGCGGCATTGTGTTTTTTAATAACCACGTGTGTGCCCAGGCACCGGAGAATGGAAGGCTTCTGCAGACGATTATACAGAAGCAGATAGATGGATAGATCCATTATTCATTTTAATATCACTGATTTTGCAGTGGCCGTGGAACGTCTGTGTGACAGTTCTCTGCAACGGATTCCGCTGATTGTTGCAAGTGGTGAGGGCGTTAAGGCAAGAACCCTGGTTTTTGATATGAGTGAAGAGGCATATCAGGATGGGGTGCGCAAGGGAATGCGCCTGAGCCTTGCCCGTAAATATTGTAGGCAGGCCCGGGTTATCGCTCCCCGTCCTCCTTTGTATCGCAAAGCTATGACTGCAATTGTAAAGCGGGTTGTTCCCTACACACCTCTGGTGGAGCAGGGAGAAGAGGATGGGCATTTGTTTCTGGATGTCACCGGGACGCATCGACTCTTCGGGCCAGCTCCCGATATTGCCTGGAGGCTGCGTAAAGAAGTGCAGAATGATTTGGGGCTTGATCCTGTCTGGAGCCTTGCTTCCAATAAGCTGGTCTCCAAAGTTGCCTCAAGAATGGTACGGCCTTTTGGGGAGTATATTGTGGGTGCCGGGGAAGAAGATACCTTTTTGGCTCCTCTGCCATTATCGATGTTGCCAGGGGTAACAGCCGATGAGATGCATATTCTTGAGGATTTTAATGTGAAGTGGATTGGCCAGTTGGCACAGTTGAGCAGAAAACAGTTGCTGGTTCCATTTCAAAGGCGAGGTGCATATCTGTATGATGCCAGTCGTGGCCGGGATGAAAGCGGAGTCTGTCCTGGAAAAATTAAAAATGATCGGATAGTAGAAGAATATATTTTTGAAGAGGATACGGGAAGCTATTCCGAAGTGCGGTCTGCTCTTACCCGGTTGGTTCACGAAATAGGAAGAGTGCTTCGTCATAAGGGAATAGTCGGTCAACGATTGGGGGTTTGTCTGAGCTACGGTGACGGGAAAAAAACATGCAGAAGCGTTAGTCGTAAAGGTGGCTGTGATAATGATTTTATTCTGCGTAATCTTGCTTTAAGCGTACTTGATAAAGCATGGGGAAGGCGTATTCGTGTTCGTAGCTGTGCTCTTATTTGTGACCGCTTTTTGCCTCGTTCGCAGCAGCAGACTCTTTTTGTTATGCAAAACAGGAAAGAGCTGCAGCAGAAAAAAATCATAACTGCAATGGATATGGTCAACAAGCAGTTTGGGGATGGAAGTATTTATCTGGGGACGAGCTAACCTGTGTTCCCTCTTTTTGTCCGTTCGTACTATTCGTTGATGCGGGGATGCAGTTCTCCTGAGAGTCTTTGCAAACGTGCCAAAGAGCTTGGTTATACAACTATTGCACTTACTGATCGTAATTCACTTGCCGGAATATGGTCATTTCTTGCTGCCTGTAAAAAACACGGGCTTCGGCCTCTTATTGCTGCAGAAATAACCGATGACAGGACATCTGAAAAACTTATTTGTCTGGTGCGTAATTCGGTCGGGTATATCAATTTATCTAAGTTAATAACAAAAAGAAAAACAGACAGTAATTTCACCCTCAAAAAGGATATTGGCCGGCAGGGTAATGGTCTTCTCTTTATCAGTTCCTCACTTCCTCTCCTTGAAACTCTTCAGAAACACTCTTTGGATATAGCTGTAAATCTTGGCGGCAGACCAACTGAAAAAACCAGTAATCTTCGAAGATGGGCACAAAAACAAAGCATCCCTGCCATTATTGTTCCCTCTGTGTTTATGGCGGAAAAAAGCGATAGAAGACTTTTAAAACTTATGGCGGCAATAGCTGCCAAGGGACTTTTGAAGGCAGATAAACAAGAGCCTAATCCCCCGATTTCCTGGCTGGAAATTCCTGCACTTTATAAAAAACGGTTTGCAGTATGGCCGGAAGTGATAGCACAGACAGAAACTCTTGGCAGGCGTTGTGTATTTAGGGGTCCTAAGTTCAAGTTGATAATGCCTCCCTGGAAGGAAAGCGGTGAAAGAGCGGCAGGTTTATTACGGCAAGCTGCTTATAAGGGAGCTTGTCTTCGTTACGGAACAGATCTTTCCGAAGCAGTTGTCGAACGTTTGGAAAAGGAGCTGCGAGTAATTGAAACCATGGGTTTTTCCACTTATTTTCTGGTGGTTCACGATATTGTGTGTCGGGCTATCGGGAAAGATACAAAACGTTCTTCCCGTATCTGTGGACGTGGATCTGGTGCAGCGTCACTTGTGGCCTATTGTCTTGAAATAACCAACGTCTGTCCCTTGAAACACAACCTCTATTTTGAACGATTCCTTAATCCTGGCCGCTCGGATCCACCTGATATCGATATTGATTTTCCCTGGGATGAACGGGACGCTGTCCTTGCCCAGGTTCTTCAGGAATATGGGGCTCATGCTGCCATGGTATCAACTACCATCCGATTTCAGGCCCGTATGGCTATTCGGGAAACAGCCAGGGCTTTCGGTCTTCCCGCAGAAGAAATTTCCCGGATAAGTAAGCACAGCAGATTGCCCGGAGAGAAAACAAAAAACCAGCGGGAACCCTGGCCCGAAATCAACCAACTGGCTTCTTCTCTAATAGGTATCCCGCGTCATATATCCGTTCATCCGGGAGGCGTCATTATTACACCGGAACCTGTATCCAACTATGTGCCTGTCGAGTTTGCTGCCAAGGGAGTCCCTGTTATTCAGTGGGATAAGGATGGCGCGGAGGCTGGGGGGCTTGTGAAAATTGATCTGCTTGGCAATCGCAGTCTTGGAGTGATCAGGGATTGTATTGCATCACTAACAAGTGGTGATCGTAATTTTGAAGAGGAATATTGGCAGCCGGAAGAAGATCTGGAAACAAAGAAGGCAGTGGCTGCCGGGAAAACAATGGGCTGTTTTTATATAGAAAGCCCGGCTATGCGACTGCTGCAGCAAAAGGCGGGAAGCGGGGAGTTTGAACAGCTTGTTCTGCAGTCTTCTATTATTCGTCCTGCTGCAAATGATTTTGTGCGTGAGTATGTGCGCAGGCTCCATGGAGGTGCATGGCAGCATCTTCATCCTAAACTGGCAATGGTGCTGGGTGAGACCTTCGGGCTTATGGTGTATCAGGAGGACGTCTCACGAGTTGCTGTTGCACTAGCGGGTTTTAGTCATGCCAGAGCAGACGGTCTGCGAAAGGTAATGTCTAAAAAAGATAAGGTGCTGCGTTTAAAAGATTATCGTATGGAGTTTGAGAAGGGATGTGCCGCAAGAGATGTGGACAGGGAAACCATCGAAAAACTTTGGGCCATGATGATGAGTTTTGATGGCTATTCATTTTGTAAACCGCATTCCGCCTCCTATGCCCGAGTCTCCTATCAGGCGGCCTATCTGAAAACACATTATCCAGTGGAATTTATGGCAGCAGTGATTTCCAATCAGGGAGGATATTACTCCACATTTGCCTATGTCTCCGAGGCAAAGCGACTGGGGCTCTCCATCATTTCTCCATGTGTGAATCGTAGTAACATTCGATGGCATGGAGAAGGGGCAGATATTCCGGTAAAAAGTATACGGGTGGGCTTGATGGCTGTGAAACACTTATCCACAAAGACCATGGCCAGGATCGTAGAGTGTCGAAAAGAAAAAGAATTTATCTCCACTCTTGATTTCTGGCAGCGGGTGCAGCCTCAAAAAGATGAATACAGGGCATTGATTCGAGCAGGAGCCATGGATGCGTTATGTACAACCAGTACCAGGAGTAGAAGCCATCTGTTTTGGGAGCTTGCGCAATTCAGGAGTCTTGCAAAGGCAAAAAAAAACAGTCCTCTTTTTGGCGCTCAATTGCCTGATGCTCCGTGTCTTCCACCTTTTACGAAACAGGAGATGCAGCAGCAGGAGTATGCAGCCCTGGAATTTCTCTGTAGCGGGCATCCACTGCTGCTCTATGGGAGTCAGTTGAATGGGCGAGTACGGGCCTGTGATTTGAAGAGATATACGGGAAAGGCTATACGTTTGGCCGGCTGGTTACTCAGCGGCAAGCTGGTTTCAACAAAAACAGGTGAGGTGATGGAGTTTTTGACCTTTGAAGATGAAACGGGAGTGGTGGAAACAATATTTTTTCCACGGGTGTATCGTCGCTATGCAGCAGTTTTGTCTTCGGGGAATGCTTATATGTTACAGGGCAAAGTGGAAGAAGAGTATGGTGCTGTGACCCTGATTGTGAACGGTGTGCAGAAACTTGAACAGGACTTGATCTATTGAAGATCGGCTACAAGCTCAATCTCACCACCCATGGTGTCAATTTCATCGTTTAGAACGATTTTTTTCTGAAACCCGTATTTTACCAGGTGTTTAATGTCAGCCCACATGGTCTCACTGCCCATAATGGCAACAATGATTTCATCTTTACCGCGTTTAAATTTCCCGACATAGGTCTGTCTTGCTGCGTTGGTATAGCCTGTTTTTCCGCCAAGTGTCCCCTTGACCTGCCACAGGGCTTTATTGTGATTTCGGAGGAGTTTTCCTTCGGTGGTACGTGCTTTAACGCGTTTCATTCGGGTGGAAAAATCGGGGTCATTCATGGCATGTCGAAAAATTGTTGCCAGATCACGGGCAGTGGATTTCTGTCCCTTTGCGGTGAGTCCTGTCGCGGTTTTACACACGGTGCGATTGGCACCCCAGAGCTTGGCGCGGAGTGTCATCATCTTGGCAAAATCTTTTTCATTGCCGGCAATTTTCTCAGCAAGTGCGACACTGGCGTCATTTGCCGAGGCCAGGAGTACTGCATTTATAAGGTCATTTGCCTTATACCGTTTCTTTTGATCAAGATAGACCTTGGAGCGAGGTTGTTTGGCAGCTTTTCTGCTTACAGAAACTTTTTCACCCAGAGTTAATGATTTCAGGGCAATCATTCCGGTGAGTACCTTAATGGTAGATGCCGGTTGTCTCTGGTGGTCAGGATTTCTGGAGTACAGTATCTTGCCGTTTACAGCATCAACGATGATGGCGGCTCTGGATGAGATCTTTCTGTTGAGTCGTTTTGTGGTTGCTGCTGTGACAACGGGGCCAATCCGCTTCTTCACAGAAGAAATATTGGCGGCCTGGCCAAGAATTTTAAGAGAGTTTCCCGAGACAACTCCCGCGGGACGAGGAGATGGCTTGCTGGATTGTTTGACTTGTTGAGTGGTAACGGGAGCAGAGTTTGCCACTCTCCATTTTGCAACATCTTGAAGAACAGGAATCCCAGCCCTGCATTCCATACTGCTCGAAATAAACAGTGTGAAGAGGGTAAACAATAAAAGTGCGAAAGAGGAACGCGACATGTTGTGCATAAAATATATTAAAATATATGTATATGGGAAGTAGCTTACAGAGCTAGTCTGATACCAAAATAGTGGAGTTTACTACCTTGTTTCTTATAAGCTGTGCCATTGACTGTCAAGATTATTCCTCTATCCTGTGGAATAATAGCTGTTTTACTTAGGAAAATGGCTGATCTTTATTCTTAATTGACCAAAAATCTACTTTTAGGTAGTATGCACCTCACTTAAGAATAAGGGAACTATTCACTAGCATCTCATTTTTGTCTATTTCAGCCCTCTGGTGTAGCACTAGTACACTTCGAAGACTTCAATGAACGAACCTGAGGCACTATTGAACAGTTACAGAATAAGAACCTTACAATCAATTTATTGCTTTAATGGGGTGTGTATGCCGGAATCGAACGATGTACGGATGACCTTAAATTATATACTCGATAACAGTGTTGAACGGTATGAGGACCTTCCGGCCATTGGGATGGCTGCTGAGGAGTCTCTGAGTTATCGTGAATTCTATGATCGAATTTTAGCGCTTGCCAGTCAGCTTATCAGGGAAGGGGTAAAAAAAGGCGACAGGGTGGCAATCCTGTCGGAAAATTCGCCTCACTGGGGAATGGCCTATTTTGCCATTGTCCGTATAGGGGCGGTTGCAGTACCCATCCTTCCTGATCTTCCGGAGGCGGATGTCCATCATATCCTTAATGAGATGGAAGTACCTGTGCTGTTTGTCTCTCATCGCCAGATAGAGAAAATCTACGAGTTAAATCAAAAGACTTTAAAGAAAATCATCACACTCGATGATTCGGGTGCGACACAGGATGTGGTGGATGTAACATTTTTCACCAGTTATCTTGAAGAGGCCATGGCTGCCAGGAAAGTTATGGTGGATGCCGAGGAAGATGTATCCTTTGCGGAGGTAGAAGAGGATGATCTTGCTTCCATATTATATACTTCAGGGACGTCCGGGTATTCAAAAGCTGTAATGCTCAGCCACAAAAATCTGACAGCAAATGCATACAGTGCTGCCACAATGATACAGGTTGAGAGTGGCAATGTTTTTCTTTCGGTCCTGCCCATGTCCCATACCTACGAGTTTACCCTCGGATTTATTACACCTCTGATCAAGGGGTGTAAAATTGCCTATGCCGGCAAGACTCCGACTCCTGCTATTCTCCAGAAGTTGTGTAAACATGAACAGCCTACAGTTATGTTTGCGGTGCCGTTGATTATGGAGAAAATTTACAAGAAACGGGTGTTGCCACAGGTTGAAAAAAGTATTTTTCTTTCATTGCTGTGTAAATGCTCTTTTGGCCGCAAATTTGTGTATAAAAAAATTGGTGCCAAACTGATAGCGTTTTTTGGCGGCAAACTCGAACTTATGGGAATCGGTGGTGCAGCCTTGAATCCCGAGGTTGAGCGGTTTCTGAGAGAAGCTGAGTTTCCCTATCTGATAGGATATGGTTTAACGGAATCTGCCCCCCTTCTTGCTGGCGGGCCCGTTGGGGATCCAACTATAGCCCTGGGTTCAACGGGAAAACCTTTTCCAGGAGTTGAGGTAAAGGTTGTTGATCCTGACCCTGATAGTGGTGTCGGTGAAATTTATGGTCGCGGACCCAATGTTATGCGAGGCTATTATGACGATCCCGATGCTTCTGCAGAAGCCCTTACGGAAGATGGCTGGTTGATTACCGGTGATCTTGGATCATTTGATGATGCGGGAAACCTCCATATTCGTGGCCGATCGAAGAATGTTATTGTGATGGCAAACGGGGAAAATGTCTACCCCGAGCCCATCGAACATAAAATTAATGCCTATTCATGGGTGGTAGAGTCGCTTGTTGTGGAAAATAACGGTAAGCTCGACGCCTGGGTATATCCGGATTATGAGTTTATTGATGCGGTGACCGAGGGGCAATCCCGGGTTAAGCGTCGGGAGTATATTGATAAAGTCTGTGAAACTCTGCGAAAGGAAGTAAACACCCAGGTGTCCACCGCATCTCGTTTGATGCGGATAGTGGAGAGGCGTGAACCTTTTATCAAAACGGCAACACATAAGATTAAACGCTATCTGTATAGTGGCGAGTAAATAATTGTAATTGATCCGTCAATCCATCTACGGAATGATCGGAAACACTATTCTTTCAAAGAAGAGGGAGAAATTAATGAAAAAGAAAATTTCCGTATTGGCTTTAGGGGCTGTGATGATCGCCGGAACTGCCATGGCATCGGGCTATCGTATTCCTGAGCAGTCTGTTGATTCAGTTGCTAAAGCCGGGGCTAATATAGCTTCTGCTGACAAGGCTGATGCAGCCTATTTCAACCCTGCCAATATGGCATGGTTGAAAAAAGATGTATGGCTGCTTGAAGGTGCTCTGACCTATCTCAATTTACCGTCTGTTAGCTATGAGGACAATCGCAGTCCTTTGATGAACGGCAGCTCCACATCTGAGCATTTTCTGCTTCCCACCTTCTTTCTTGTTTCACCAGACTATAATAATTTCCGTTTCGGTATTGCGACTGTTGCCCCATTTGGTTTGTCAAAACGTTGGGACCAGCCATTTCCACGAAGCACCGCGAAAGAGTATAGTCTCACGGTTTATGAGATAAACCCAACGGTTTCCTATGCTCCTAGTGATATGTTCTCATTTGCTGGTGGTGTCCGTATGCTTTACAGCTCAGCCGATGTAAGCAACTATGCGGTCCAGAGTAGCGGACTGATGGTTAGTCGAACCATGGATGGTGATTCTGTGGATTGGGGATACAATCTGGCTGCTTCCGTTCGTCCGAATGATGATATGAATATATCAATGACCTATCGCTCGAATGTTGATATGACACTTGATGGCGATGTGAAAATGTCAACAAATACACCTGCTCCATATAGTATGGACACCGGTGGATCCGTTGACCTTCCTGCAGCCGCTGTATTATCTCTTTCCCTGGCCTATACCTTCGGTCCAGCAACTGTCGATTTAACCTGGGACAGAACCTTCTGGTCAGAATATGAGCGTATTGACTTTAATTATTCCGATCCGGTTATGCATCCCGTGTTGAATGCTGTTTTTACTCCAGCCGTTCCTAAAGATTGGGACGATTCCAATGCCTATCGTATTGGTCTTGATTATGTAGTGAATCCGGAGCTTACTCTGATGGCGGGTTTTGGCTATGATGAGACTCCAATACCCGATGAAACAATTGGCTTTGAACTTCCAGGAAGTAACGCCTGGTTGTATTCTTTAGGTGCCCGCTATCGTGTTAACGAAGCAATGGAACTTGGAGTGGCTTACCTGTACGATCACAAAGAAAACCGAACTGTTTCTAACGGCAGTCCTACCACCGGGCTTAATGGCGAATTCACCGATTCTGCAGCACATCTGTTGAGTTTTGGACTGAGCTATGAGTTTTAGTGATGTAGATACTGTGTACCATTTTTAGTATTGTAGAAAGATTTTTTTTCTTTCAAGCCCCCTGCTGCTGTTTGTCGGCAGGGGGCTTTTTTGTTGGGAAGAATGTATGCGAATTGTGAAAGTTGTTTCTCTATTTCTGTCTCTCGGTGTTGCATTACTGTTTGCTGGCGGAGTGTTTTTTCTGGATCAGGGTGTGACCTTGCTTCTGCAAAGGCTGGGGGCGGCTGATGTGGATGTCCAGGGGGTAACGCTGGATTTCCAACAGATCCACGTGGCGCGGATGACAACGGTCTGGAATATATCCGGTGGAGGAACTGTTCGTACTGAATTGCATGATGCCTCATTTCAATATGATATTAAAGAGCTTCTGAAAAGGGGAAGGGGCCGTCTGCTGACGATTAGAGAAGTTGGGGTTACCCTGGCTCAAACAGAGACAGAAACAAAAAGTGGAAGAGAGTCTACTCTTCCGGAACAAATTCACTTATTAAAAGATCGTGTCCGTAGCAGCCTGCCTTTTGAGGAGCTGGAAATTGATAAACTGCAGTTGTACGGCGATTTCCCGACACTGCTTCTGGGTGAAAATATCCAGGTTCGAGCAGCGGTAAAGGAAACTGCGATACGTGCAACCATTCTGCTACAATCGTCTGCTGCAAAAAGGAGTGTTCTAAAAATAGAAAGCTTTGATTCCGCTCATGCCAGTGCAACGATTGGAATGGAGACGGAAGAAGGTGAGAATGCAGAACTTGCCCTCGTGCTCTCCCCTGGTAACCTGTCTGGAAAGATTGCTCTGGATTTTGAAACTATTCGGAAGGTGTTTGTTGACCATGATATAAAAAACAGCATTTCTGAGCTCAATGGTTATTTATCCGGTACTTTTGATCTCTCGTTTACGGCTGAAAAGAGATCTGTTTCAGTGAAAGCAATGGTTGCCAATTTTGAGACACCGAAAATCAGCGCCTCTTCTCTTGAAGTGCAGCTTGCGGGAAGGATAGGGGGTAGCGGCCTTGTTATTGATAATGGCTCAAAAATTCTGGCAAAACAGATCCATCTTGGAACCACAGAGATTGAGGAATTTGTTGCGGATATAGCCGGGAGTTATCAAGGGCTGCAAAATGAAATACACCTCTTGTTTGCTGAATCGCAAAGAGTTTCGGTCAAAGGGCTGAAAACTGGAACCCTGCAAATTCAATATTTTGACGTGCAGTTACAGAACCCGTTGGAGGTTGTTGGTAATACAGAGAAAAAATCATGGTCAGTGACTGACAACACACTCTATAGTAGTAGTATGCAGCTGGAAAAAGGAGAGCGTCGGGTTGAGTCTGCTCCTGTTTATTTGAGTTTTTCCGGGCTGAGAAAATCATCTATTGAGAGTAAACCGCTTCTCGCCGTTCAAACATCCACTCTTCTTCTTGATAATGGAACCAGGCGGCTTTCTCTGAAAGAGCTTACCGGAACTGTACAGCAAAGTGGAAAACGTATCGAAGGGGACCTGCAGTTTGCGCCGCAAAATGTCGTTGGAGAAGTCACTCTGCATTTTGATTATAATATTGAATCTTCCAGCGGAAGCTTTGATCTGCAGACAAGGGAGAGCTTAGAGCTAAGTCCGGAGAGAGGCTCGCTTGATACTCTTATGACTCCCTGGGATTATCCCTTTAATCTGGATGCTGGCAGTGTATCTTTTGAGCTGTATGGCCGTTGGGGGGGATCTGCTCCATTGCAACTCTCTGCATCTGTAGATCTTGCAGGCGGCAGTGGATATGCTCAACAGTTCCTGTTTGAAGGATTAGATTTCAGCCATGATCTTCGTATATTACCGAAACTTGAGTCAAAAAGATCTGCAAGCGTATCTTTACAGCATCTTATTGGTGGGATAGACATGGATGATATTCGAGCCGATGTGAATCTTGGGATATCAAAAAATGGAAAACAGCCATTATTGCGAGTCGATACATTTAAGGCGTCACTCTTTGATGGCACAGTAAAAACGTCCCAGGTAGTGTATGACCTCAATCAGCCACAGAGTAATTTTGTGGTGGATATTGATTCAATTAATTTGAGTAGCCTTGTGAATTTGATACAAATGAAGAGTCTACAGGTAACAGGAAGGGTAAGTGGCTCTATTCCTGTGCGTATTGAGGGCAAACAGGTTCACGTATCAGATGGGATACTTCAATCCGGTGAACTCGGGGGAGAAGTAAGGTATCAACCAGGGACGATGAATCAGTCCGGGCTTACCGGCTATGCCTTGAAAGCAGTTGAAAACCTGAAATATAAAACCTTGGTGATAAAATCTGAATATGCTCCTTCCGGACAACTTGATCTTGAAATGAGTTTGCAGGGAACCAGTCCGGGACTGCAGAGCAGTCGACCAGTACAACTGAATATTCATGCGGAACAAAACCTGCCGGCACTGATGCAGAGTCTTCGCTTTAGCAAAGGGCTGACCGAGGAACTGGACAAACGAGTTAAACAACATTACAACTAGAAGTAACGTTGTTTAATAAGATGGAGAAGCCTATGGAAAATAGAATAGTCCTGATACTACTGACAGTAGTCGTTCTTTGCAGTTTCGGATGCAGTCCTACCGTGAAGGTGGCTGCACCAGAAAAACCTATTGTTATAAACCTGAATGTTAAAATACAGCATGAAATTCTTGTTAAAGTAGACAAAGAACTTGATGATGTGCTGAGTAAAGAAAGTGGCTTATTCTAATAGTTTGTCTGAGAATTTTTTCGCTTATGGAGAATAGTTATGAAGCAAATAGTGAGTCTTGTATTGTTGTCCCTGGTATTGTTTTGTCATCCCGCCATGGCCTTGGATTTGTCGACTGCAAAAGCACAGGGACTGGTTGGAGAAACAGCAACGGGGTATCTGGCTCCTGTCAAGACAAGCCCTGAAGTGCAGCAGCTAGTGGAAACGATTAATGGTAAACGCAGGGCACATTATCAAAAGATTTCCAAAGGGAATAACACTTCTCTTGATGCTGTGGAAAAGTTGGCTGGAGAAAAGGCAATGGAGAAAACGCCTGCCGGTCAATATATTCAGGAGGCTGGTGCCTGGAAGAAAAAATAACCCGTATCGCTCTTACTTGAGAAGATCTAAAGAAAAGCCCCCGCTGACAATTATCAGTGGGGGCTTTTTTTTATAATAAAATATTTCTGGCAAAGCCAATAACCGGCATAATCATTTTCGATAATAACCCTGAAAACGCAAGAACCATTATAATAACAAATCCATACCGTTCAATCGATGCGTAGGACCGTGCCAAATCGGGTGGGAGAAGTCCTGCAAGAATCTTACTTCCGTCCAGCGGTGGAATGGGAAGAAAGTTAAAGATACAGAGCACCAGGTTAATCCAGACTGAAGCCATAAGGACTTCATTCAATGGAACCAGGATAGCCTCGGCAATGGGCGAATAGGGGATAGAGGCAGCGATAAACCAGACAATTTTGGTGCAGATTGCACTGATAACAGCAAGAACAAGGTTTACAGCCGGTCCGGCGAGTGCAACCCATAACATATCCTTACGAGGATTTTTGAAATAGTTTGGATTCACAGGAACTGGTTTTGCCCAGCCGATTTTAATAATAAAAAATGCCAGAGTTCCAAGAGGGTCAAGGTGCTTGAGAGGGTTTAGTGTCAGCCGACCTTCAAGTTTTGCCGTGGGGTCACCAAATCTGTAAGCAACATAGCCGTGGGCAAATTCGTGGACTGTAAGTGCTAAAAGAATTGGTGGAGCTAAAATAATTATTTGGAGGATAATATCATTCATATTTTTGTTTTTCCAATGGTTGTTTGTAGGTAAGACCCTAACGTAATCATTGAATGGGACGGTTGCAAGGTACTCTTGAGCTGGTTCCAGTTGTTTGTGACCCGTTTACTTGGCCCGCAAGACGATTGCATTTTGTCGAAAGAACAGGGCTTGGGTTATGAATCAGTGAAATTCTTTCCTTTACGTTTCTTTTCCAGGCGTTGAAATAGCACACTGAGAAGCAGGCTCGCAATGCAGGCCATGGCTAATCGGCAGATGATAATGACCCAGAAGTTCGCTCCAAAAATGACGAAGAGCAGAGGGTCTTCAACGAGGGAATGGCAGATCATAAGAAAGGTACCGATAAAAAAAATATCTTTCTTACTGAGATTACCGGAGTTGGCTTCTTTTAGTAAAATACCAGCACCATAGGTTATCCCAAGAAGTTGTCCTGTAAGTAATGAAAACGAAGTTTGCACCCGCTGACCATAGTTTTTTATAAATCGGGTTTGTTTGATTGCATCCATAACAAAGATAACAGCGGCAATAAGGAAAATGATCTTCATTGCCAGGATTGCGGCATTGGCCAGTGAGTGGGAGAGCATGTCGGCAATATTTGCATAAGAGGGAAGTTCGACGCTTTTACCGCTCTTTTCTCCAGTGAAAAATGAGGCAGGGAGAAAAAAGAGCGGAATGGTGGTGAGAAAGGCCATGGAGATTCTTAGTCCGGTGGAGTAAAGAAAACCGATACCAAGTTTTTTCATAATACTGTTTTCCACCGGAAGACTATGGCAAACCCCGAGGAAGACGCCAAGGATTGTCCATTCATATGAACCGAGTCCTAAAGGAGCGGCAAAAGCGACTGCAGCATACAGGTTAAGAAAGACTCCGGCGCAAATGGCCATTGCTGTCTCGGCAGGAAGTTGTAATATGTTGGTAACTGGAGAAAAAAGAATGCTGACCGGTCGCAGGAGATCAAAGTAGAGAAGGATGTCGGCTAGGATATAAAATGGAATAACCAGTTTCAGGATCAGGATTGCACTGGCAAGTGATGCCTTCAGGCTTTCATAGAGTTGCTTTTGCATAGTCGTTTCGTGTATACGGTATATCGGCCTCGCTCGCAAGAATTATTCCCCCTTGACGATACAATGGCCGCCTAATACAGTATATACTACTAGGAATATTGTGTGATATCCGGTTGAAGGCTTAAGGTATAGTCAAATAGTATGAGGATTTTTGTGAATTACAGATATTTGCAGGTTTTTTTGTTTACCTTTTGTGTTTTGTTTCCTCTTCATTTGTCTGCTGGAGTTTCCGGACAGGTTGAGATCTCTGTTTCCATCCCTCCTCAGAAATGGCTTTGTGAGCAATTGGGAGGCAAGTATCTGAAAATCAATCTTTTGATTGATAAGGGGCAGGAACCCCATGGCTTTGAACCTTCTCCCAGGCAAATTCAGTCCCTCTCCAGATCAAAGGTATATTTTACCACCGGCATGGAGTTTGAGCAGGAGATCGTTCGGCGTTTGCAAACAGGCGCACCAAAATTACAAATTGCTGATACCAGTAAAAATATAGAGAAGATCCCCATGGATCATGATGGGCATGAGCACAGTGCAAGGGAAGTGCTTGATCCCCACGTGTGGCTATCACCGCCGAATCTGAAAAGTATGGCTGCAGTTATGGCCAAATCCCTTGTCGCAATGGATCCTGAAAATCAGAAAGTGTACGAAAACAATCTTAGCGATCTCAATACCCGGTTGGACACCCTGGACAGGAAGGTCGCCAAGGAGTTGGATGATTTTCAGGGAGCATCCTTTTTTGTTTTTCATCCGGCATTTGGTTATTTTGCCAATCGCTATCACTTGGAACAGGTAGCGGTGGAAATGGGCGGCAAGGCTCCTACTCCCAGGCAACTTCTTTCTCTTATCAAGAAGGCAAGAGCTGATGGGGTGAAGGTTATTTTTGTACAGCCTCAGTTTGATCCAAGAAGTGCAGAAAAAATTGCAGTGGCCATTAGCGGCAAGGTTGTCGCTCTTGATCCTCTTGCTGAAAACAGTGTTGACAATATACAAATCATGGCTGTGAAAATTGCCGAGGCATTAGCTGGTCAGAAAAAATAATGTCTACTGTTGAGAATAATAAAACTGCAGTTTCCATTCGAAATCTTTCTTTTTCCTACGACACTCAAAATATTCTTGTCGATGTTAATCTTGAAATCCTTGCTTTTGACTCCATCTGTGTTGTCGGCCCAAATGGTGGAGGGAAGTCCACCCTTATCAAATTAATGGTAGGTCTCCTTACACCTAGTAGTGGTGAAGTTAGTATCTTTGGTGAAAAGCCGGAGGCGGCACGGTTACGCATCGGTTATGTCCCGCAGTATGCCAGGTATGATCCGCAGTTCCCGATCTCCGTACTTGAGGTAGTCTGTATGGGACGGCTTGGAAATTCGTGGAGCGGCCGTTATACAAAAAGAGATAAGGAAGAGGCTCGTAAGTCTCTGGCGCTCGTAGGGGTAGAAGATCTTGCCACACATTCTTTTGCAGCTATCTCAGGAGGGCAGCGACAGCGTGTGTTGATTGCCAGGGCTCTGGCCACTCAAGGTGATATCCTTATTCTCGATGAACCCACGGCCAATATTGACCATGAATCGGAAGTGCAGTTCTTTGATTTGCTGACAGAGATTAATAAGCGCATGACTATCCTTATGGTGACCCATGAGGTTGGCTTCGCGTCCACTTTTTTTAAGCGGATAGCATGTGTTAATAAACAGGTTGTGGTCCATCCAACGAGTGAGCTTACCGGGGATCTTATTCGTGATCTGTATGGCGGTGATTTGCAGATGATTCGTCACGATCACTGTTGCACGCCGGGAGGACATAAGCATGACTGAATTCCTGGCAGCTCTGATGGACCCTAACCTCCCATTTTTTCGCTATGCCTTACTCACTGGTATCTTTGCCTCCATTCCCTTTGGCATCATTGGTACTTTTGTAGTTGTGCGGCGGATCAGCTATATTGCAGGAGCTATTGCCCACTGTGTACTTGGTGGAATTGGCTTTGGTCTATATCTGGAAAAGGCTGTAGGGATTACCTGGTTTGGGCCCATGCAGGGAGCAGTCATTGTGGCATTGCTGGCAGCGGTTACTTTGACACTGGTCAGTCGTTATGCGGCTGAGCGTGAAGATAGTGTTATCGGAGCGCTTTGGGCTGTGGGGATGGCAACAGGACTGCTTTTTATTGCAAAAACACCTGGATATGTTGATCCCATGAGTTATCTTTTTGGAAATATCCTTCTCGTCTCAAAACAGGATTTTATTTTTGTGCTGGTACTTGATCTTCTGGTGCTTGGACTTGTTGGGCTTTTTTATAATAAGTTTCTGGCAGTTTGCTTTGATGAAGAATTTGGAAGGTTACGAGGAGTTAATACCGGATGGGTGTATCTGTTACTCCTCTGTCTTACAGCACTAACCATCGTTTTGCTGGTACGGGTTGTCGGGATAGTTATGGTTATTGCCCTTCTCACTCTGCCAGCTGCTGTTGCTGGTAATATGTCACGAAACATCAAACAGATGATGGTTCTTGCCGTTCTGTTTTGTGCAGTGTTTGTGGTGTCTGGGCTCGGGCTGAGTTACAATCTTGATCTTCCCAGTGGTCCTGTAATTATTGTTATTGCAGCAGCTGTTTACCTGTTGGTTTTGCTTGGTACGCGATTCAAAAAAAGTATTTTCTGAGAAATGTTTATTTGATCTGATTTCCCTATAGGGAAGAAAGGTATTCATTAACTTCTGTTTCAATCTGTTTTTCAACCTCATCTCCTAAAAAGTGGACCTTGACCACTTCTTTGAACAGACAAGTACCGATGCTGCATTCAATGCAGCCTATTTCATGTTTACCCAGAATCTCACCTATTTTCGGATGCTCATCAATAATGTCTTTTATTGGTTTTTCGCCAATGTCGCCTAGTATTTCCACGGTATTGTCCCTTTTTCATGCTAATGTGATAGTTGTAGTTGTTCAAATTTTCTCAAACAGATGTGACAATAATCAAATCTGAACAACCACATCTTTTTTAGACGGCTAATCCAGCAGCGTTTTTTGTCCTTCGAGTTTCTGAATCCAGGCAACCTCCTGAGTTACTTCGAGAACACCCATATACTCATCATTATCGCCATAGACTGGGAAATAACGGATTAGAACCTTTTCATCACGAAAATCAATCCAGAATTCAGCCTTGTCCATGGTCCTGTTCTTAAATCCGTCAACGATCTTGAGAACAGTGTCCACTGATCTTTCCGGATGACATTTATGCACCTTCCGGCCAATGACCGACCGGGTACGAGCAAAAATCTTTTCCTTATCCAGCCGGTTAAAATAGGCGACCGTGTCATCAGCATCGACAAAGGTTACCTCCATTGGCAATGTTTCCATAATTGCGTGGAGCTGATCCATGCTGAGGTTATTGACCAACTTCATCTTGGCGCCACCTTCTTCAACTTCTTCAAGCATGGCTTGGAACTTGGCAGAAGCCTGTTCGCCATAATGCTGCAGGTCTGAATTTTGAAACTCCTCAAGAAGATAGGCAAAGTCATCTTCAGTAAGAATCTGACGCGCCATATTGTAGAGGATATCGTTTTCTTTCCAGATATGCTCAGCCCGGATAGTGAGATACTCTAAACCTTCTTTAACAAAGACCGCCTTTTCATCATCGGAAGTCGTTTTTAAGGTATCAAGCGCCATTTGCATCTTAACAAGAAGATTTCTTTCAAGATCATGTTCCAGCAGCATTACCCCGATAGGTCCGCCTTCGACGGGAGCTCCCCGTTCACCCATGCGGGGGAAAAGGAATTTTTCTTCTTTACTATTGTGAATCTTGTCACCAAATTCCAAAAGAAAATCTATGGCTCTAGCAGTTTGTATTACATCAAATGTTCCACTTGAAACCTTACCAAGGTTTGTTTTTAGCACTTCCATGGCCCGTTCTATCATTTCATGTTCAGCAACCAGCCAGTCGTCCCATCGAGAAAATGTAACCATATCACCGTACCTCTTAGAAATTATATGTTTTTTGTAACTCATCACTTCTTTGTAGATCGAAACAATAAAATAATAATCACAAAGCCGATTAAAACAACTTTAGGTCCTACTCTATAGTGAAAAATGGATCGTTATATGTGGTACATCAAGAAAGATAAGGTAACAGAAATGATGGAAAGCAGAAGGTGGTAGTGGAGTATCAGCTATTTCAGAAAGGTTGAATGTGAAGATGGACTCGAACTATACCAATGGTCAAAATATGTTATTTCATACCATTGTTAAGTTGTACGGAGCCTGTAAGTTGAGTGAGAAATGCTTTTGCCTGTGCGGACATGTGAAGAAACTGTGCGCCATACCTTCCTTCGTTTATTGACCTGATAATGATTGTTTCTGAGAGCCTAAAGGCATTCCCTATGGAAAATTCGACATGCATTTTATCTCCCATTTTATGGAAAGCACTGGAGACCATAAGAAACCCTCCTTCACTGATATTGAGTATGACCCCGTTACTCTTCTTTTTCGTCTTAATATTTTGGCAAAAGGCAAAAAGCTCTTCGTCAACAATATGTTCCTGCGGTATTCGTTTATAACGTCGTCGATCTTCAGGTTCTTTTTTCGGTTGGTTTTCTTCCTTGTGGATAAATTGATCATAAAAACCAGTGTCAATCGTTGTGTCGTTGTTTGCAAGTTTTGCGGGCTTCTCAATCGGTTCCTCAATCACGGGAACGATCAGTACTGAGAAAATTGCAAATGCGTCATCTCGATTTCTGGCAATGGTAAATACTTCGTCGAGGTGAGTGATCTTAAGAAGACTTCTGACCTGTTCCGTGACACCGCATATTACCAGCTGTCCGTTATTGTAGATTTCTTTAAGTGCTCTGATCATGGAGCCGAGTCCAGTGCTGTCCATGAAAATAATATTACTCATATCGAGGAGAATAAAAACATTACCTTTTTTGATGAACCCCTGCATAGCTATCAGAAATCCTTCAGCCTGGGGGGCATCTAATCGCTCACCTTCGAAGGTGACTATAAACACGCCATGAATCAGCTCTGTCTTTAATCTCATTATCTAACTCGTATGGTGTAAAATTTGTAATCGAATTTTTTCCGATAACACTTAAAAAAGTATATCAATTGGAAAAAATATTACAAGATACTAATGGGTATTTGTGCGTTATTTCTGGGGAAAGAGCACTTTGTTTGCTAGGGGAGAGGTGTGGGCTTAGCGGGTTGGGTGGCTGCCAGAGTGATTTATAGGGGGAACTTTTTTAAAAGGAATGATTTTTCGTCTTCTTTATCTGCCACTTTTCCATCGAGTCGTGCATCCCTTAAGGTCGAGAACATTTCCCTGAATTTTTCTCCCGGCTGGTAGCCCATTGAAATCATATCATCACCGTTCAGCAGAGGCTGAATATCACGTAATGAAGTGACATAGAGCGAAATGATCTGTTTGATCTCTTTTTTGCGAGCGATTGTCATAAGGTATAACAGGCCGTCATTTGACAGAGGAGCGAGCATTCGCCTGATAGTGCTGTTTTTTGATGGAGTCCTGCCATAGAGTTTGCTTGCGAGTGTGTCGGCTGTTACCTTCTGGAAAATTAGCTCCCGGCAGATTTGATCATGAACCTGGAAACGAATGCAGAATGTCTCTATTTGTTTCGGACGGGACCTAGCCATAATGGAGAGCAGGTAGATACGCCAGGGATCAATTGTTTCTTCCAGGTAGAGCAGGATAAACCAGGCAATAGTTTGTTGAGCCTGGCTGAGGATATGTAGAAACCGTCTGTCTGTTTTAAGGTTTGGCAACAGGTCGGGCCAGAGGAACTGAAAGAGTTCAAAATCTGCCAGTCTTCTAATGGCAAGTATTGGATTTTCTTCTGAAAAAATATGCTGAAGTTCGGAAAATAACCTGGAGTTGTTTGCCTGACTAAAGAGATCCATTTTAACAGCTCCGCGAATGAGGCGTTCTGCATGTCTGGAAATTTTAAAATCCATTCGTTTTTCAAAACGAATAGCTCGTAGAATGCGGCTTGGATCCTCTACAAAACTTAAGTTGTGCAAAACTTTTATAAGTTTGTCTTTGAGGTCATTTTGACAGCTGAAGAAGTCGAGCAGGGTTCCAAAATGTGCAGGGTTCAGCTGCAGTGCCATGGCATTAATAGTAAAATCACGCCGATACAAATCAAGTTTGATAGATGAGAGCTCAACCGTTGGAAGTGCGGCCGGATATTCGTAATATTCAAGGCGTGCAGTGGCTATGTCAATTTTGAATCCTGATGCGAGGGTGACATTGGCTGTGATAAAACGCTCGTGGGTTCGCATGCGGCCACCAAGCTTTTTGACAAGGTGTCTGGCAAAAACGATTCCATTCCCCTCCACTACTATATCAAGATCGAGGTTTTTCTGTTTCAGCAGCAGGTCTCTGACAAATCCGCCAACGGCATAGGCTTTGAATCCGGAATGTTCAGCGACTTCCCCGATGGTTCGCAGTAGAATAATAAGGTCACGGTCCAGAGTTTCACTCATAAGTTGCAGGATATTTCTGCGTCTTTCCCGTGCCGGATCATTATCTTTAGCCCCAAGTTCTTTGGGGAGATGTCCGGGGTCATCAATCAGCATATTGAGAAGATCTGTTCGAGTTATAACTCCTTCAAGCTGGTGTTCGTGGATAATGGGAATCAGGCGTTGTCTGCGCTCAATGATTAACTCCTCTATATCGGCAAGTGTTGCGCTGAGCGGAAGTACCTCAATGTCTGTTTTCATATAGTCACTTACCGGAAAAGATCCCAGATTGTGATGAATTGCTTTTTCAACCAGTGTCCGGGAGATGGTCCCAACTATTTTTGCAGGAGGCAGAGACGTCGCCGGTGTGCCTGGAGGGGCATCTATCAGTATTGGTAGCACCGTGATATTGTAGCGGGTCAGGAGTGTGTTTGCTTCACTGATTGTTGTGGTTGCCGGAATGGAAATAACTGGTTGGGAAAGCATTTCTCTGGCAATTGCCTGTGGCTTTATATGACGGTGAAAACTGCGGATCAGTTTTTCCTGGGCTTCAATCATGGTCATATCACGGAGGGTGGCAGATGCTGCAGAGGCATGGCCTCCACCATTGAAATCTCTTGCAATATTGCCTGCATTTACCTCAACAATACGAGATCTGGCAATAAGATAGATACGGCCTTCCATACAGACGAGAGCGAAGAGGCAATTCAGGTTCTCCATCACCATAAAGCGACGCACGATAAGTGAAAAATCGTCTTCATATTTTTCAAGCGTGAGGTTTAGAACTACAATTTCAATCCCTGATATTATATATTTCTTTGCAGTTTTTGTGAGTTTATGGATCAGGTTGACCTGTCTGGCTGTCAGGTCATCGGAAAGAAATTGCGAAATAATATCAAGTTGAGCCCCCTGTTTCAGCAGCCATGCTGCGGTAGTAAGGTCATTGGGAGTCGTGGTTAAATGGGTAAGAGAGCCGGTGTCTTCGTAGATTCCAAGTCCGAAAATGGTGGCTTCTTCCTGGCTGATTGGGATGTTTTTTTTATGCAATATATCACTGACCAGGGTGGCCGTTGCACCAACCTGAGCAACTGACTCGAAATCTCCCTTCAGGTCGTCTTCGTTATCGGGATGGTGGTCGTACAGGTAAAGCTTTAAGTCAGGATTTTGAAGACATTTGCCAAAATCGCCGATTCGTGATTTCTGCCTAGTATCCACCACAATAAGAGTGTTCACCAGTTTAAGATCAATGTTTTTGAGTTTTTCGAAAGTGTACTTGTGGGGGAGGCTTTCTGCAATAAAGCGACGGACATTTTTTTCCTGAGAACCGGGGAATGCCATCACTGCATCCGGGTGGAGTTTTTGTACCGCTATCATGGAAGCGAGACCGTCAAAGTCTGCGTTCAGGTGAGTTGTGATGACTTGCATGCCTTTACTATCTACTATCCGTTATCCACTGTCAACCAGAGCCTGTTTATTGATGCTCTTTTCTCTTTAACTCTTTGTTGTCTGAAGGTTTTCATGGGTGGCCGAAATCGGAGGTTTTCAGCCACGGGGGTGAAACTTCTGGTGGATTGACTTGAGCTTTCCTTCATCCACATGGGTGTAGATCTGGGTGGTGGTGATATCGGAATGGCCGAGCATCATCTGTACGGAACGCAGGTCTGCACCATGGGAGAGGAGGTGAGTGGCGAAGGAGTGCCGAAGGCTGTGTGGTGATACCTCTTCTTTGATGCCGGCGGCTCGTGCGGCTTCTTTCATAATTTGCCAGAATCGCAAACGTGTCATACCTTTACCGCGATTGCTGACAAAAAGAATGTTGGAGCGCCTGCTCTTCATGATCATGGGGCGGGCTGACTCAAGATAGGTCTCAATCGCCTCTCTTGCTGGTATTCCAAAGGGGATAAGACGTTCTTTTTCTCCTTTACCAAGTACCCGTACAAAACAGGATGAAATATTACAACTTATAAGCGGCAGGGTGACCAGTTCTGTAACACGCAAACCGGTGGAGTAGAGGAGCTGCAGCATGGCGTAGTTGCGTTGCAGTAGTGGCGTTGACAATGGTGGCGGGCAGAGAAGACGGTTTACCTCCTCAATTGACAAGCCTTTTGGGAGACTTGAACCACTTTTCGGAGTTGTTATCGTACTGAATGGATTGCTGCTGACCAGATTTCTGCTGTGGAGATATGAGAAAAAGGTTTTTAAGGCAGAGACTCTTCGGGCGTTACTGCGGTGTGAGATTTTTCTGCTGCGACACTGCTCCAAAAAAGAATGGATGATTTTACTGGTAATCTGCTGCAGAGATTTCTTCTTTGTTGCAAGAAAAAGAAGGAAAAAATGAATATCAGCATCGTAGGCTGCTACTGTATTTTCTGCAAATCGTTTCTCGGTGATCAGGTAATGGAGAAAAAGTTCTTTTGCAGAAACAAACTCTTGTGGGAGGGGTTTTCTGGCGATGGCAGAGTCGGATGGAAAAGAGAAAACGCCCGTTGCACTATAATGCAACGAGCGTTAGTGAAACAATGCTGCTCGGGACTCAGCCGCGTCTGATACGGTTAAACTTGCGGAGTTTACGACGAGCTTCAGCTTGTTTGCGACGTTTCTTTACACTTGGTTTTTCGTAGTGTTCACGACGTTTGAGTTCTCTTTTGATTCCATCAATTTGCAGTTTCTTTTTTAGTTGCCTGATGGCATACTCAAGGTCTCCACGAACTTCAACTTCTATCATTTGGGGCTCCGTTATCAACAATATTTACGAGAAATCCCGAAATACGATATTTGGGATTTTCATTACAATTATAAAAAGTCACGACAGTAATCCTCCTTATATAAGAGAAAGTTCCGTGTCTGTCAATGGATTTTTCAAGACGGCGATGAGGCATCGTGCAGATTATCAACGGGAAAAATCTTCCCGGGATTCATAATGTTATTTTTATCAAATAATTGCTTGAGCTGTCGCATTACCATAATGCTGGTCCTGCCTAATTCCTCGGAGATAAAAGAAGATTTAGTGATTCCAACACCGTGTTCTCCTGAGAGGGTGCCATCCATACTGAGAACTTTTTTGAAAAGTGCAGTCTTGGCGTTTGTGGATTTTGCAACTTCTTCCAAAGAGTTGTCTGCTGCCAAAATATTTACATGAATATTTCCATCTCCGGCATGGCCAAAGGTCAGGATGGTTATTGCAAGCTTTGTTGCGAGCTCTTCACAAAAATGAACCAGCTCATGGATGCGGCTTCGTGGTACAACAACGTCCTCACTGGTTTTGTAAGGGCTGAGTCTGTGGGTGGCGGGCGAAATGGATCGCCTGGCTCTCCAGAGTTCCTGGGTTTCATCTTCAGTTGTTGCCTGTTTGAGGCTGCAGTGCTCTTCTTTTTCCACCAATTGCTTAAGCTTTTCTGATTGTTCCAGTACCCGCTGTTTACTGCCATCAATTTCAATAATAAGCATTGCCTGGGTGTTTCTTTCCAACGGGACCGGTAAAATATCCGAGACGACCTGGAGCGCCGTTCTGTCCATATATTCCAGGGTGCAGGGCAGGATATTGTGCTGCAGGAGTGTTGCCACTAGCTCCGTTGCCTGTTGCAGGGATGTGGAGTTGAGAAGAAAGGTTTCTTTGTATTCTGGGAGAGGAAGAAGGCGGGTGATTATTTTGGTGATAATTCCAAGAGTACCTTCGGAGCCGATAAAGAGCCGGGTGAGATCGTAACCCACCACGCCTTTTTCGGTACGGGTTCCTGTGGTGAGGATCTCGCCACTAGCAAGTACTACTTCGAGGCCGATAATGGAATCTTTGGTTACGCCATATTTGATGGCCGATGGACCTCCTGCGCATTCTGCCACATTGCCACCAATGGTGCAGAAATTCAGGCTTGCAGGATCTGGAGCATACATCAGGTTATGTTTTTTTAAGCTCTTTTGAAACTCTCCTGTGATGACTCCGGGTTCAACTATGGCAATCTGGTTGTCGGTGTCAACTTCAAGGACACGGTTCAGGCGCATGCAGCTGAGTACCATACCGCCATGGACGGGAAGGGCGCCGCCTGTTGTGCCGCTGCCGGCACCTCGTGGGACAACCGGGAATTGATGTTTATTAGCGAGTTTAACAAGAGCTGCAACCTGTTCCACCGTGCCTGGGTGGGCTACAACGTCTGGAAGAAAGGTCTGTTTGCTGTTGTCGTAGGAGTAGCAGTGCAGTTCTTCAATTTCACTGCTGCAGTGTTTGGGGCCAACAATATCCGACATTTTCTGAATCAGGTCCTTGTTCATTTTTTCATGGTACTCTGCAGTGGAAAAAAAAACAGTAAGGAATTGCAGCTGATTGTGGAAGTTCGGTGCTTCGTGAAGTAAACTAGGTGAAATCGAAAGGGGATGGAATACTTGATGTGTTTAAAATGAAGGAGTTGACGGTGACAAAGAAGATTTGTGTTGCGCTGCTTGCTGGTGGGGCCTCGGGTGAACGTGAGGTATCTCTTGCCGGGGCCGCTGGATTTGAAGACGCCATTGATCGTGATAAGTACGAGTTACGCCGCTATGATCCTAAGACAGATCTTGGCAAACTTGCAGAAGACGCAGCGCTTATCGATGTTGCCTTTATTCTTCTGCACGGTATTTATGGCGAGGATGGGACAGTGCAGGGCTATCTTGATCTTCTTGGCGTGCCCTATCAGGGGTCGGGGGTTCTTGGCAGCGCTCTTGCGATGGATAAAAATATGTCGAAAATCCTGTATCGCTTAAATGGCCTTCCCGTTGCCGATTGGAAAATGGCCAGGCCTGAAGATATTGAAAACCCCGAGCGACTTCTTGATACCCTGAACTTTCCACTGGTTGTGAAGCCCATTCGTGAGGGGTCAAGCCTTGGAATGAGTGTTGTCCAGAGCGTGCAGGAGTTACGACTCGGTATTAAGACGGCCTACGAACATGATTCTGAAGTAATGGTGGAGCAGTTTGTTAACGGCAGGGAGGTTACTGTGGGGGTGCTTGGTAATGGTGACGTCACCGCGCTTCCTTTGATAGAGATAATTCCTGGCGATGAGTATCTGTTTTTTGATTATACAGCTAAGTATAAAGAGGGGGCCTCGAGTGAAATCTGCCCAGCCGATGTGGATGAAAGTGTGGCTGTGCGTGCCAAAGAATATGCGGTGACAGCTCACAAGGTTCTGCAGCTGCGCGGTTATTCAAGGACTGATATGATGCTTACTCCAGGTGGAACGCTCTATTTGCTGGAGACGAATACCATCCCTGGTATGACGCCCACAAGTCTTCTTCCACAGGCAGCAGCAGAGCTTGGCCTGAACTTTACGGAGCTTATTGACAAATTGTTACAACTTGCTTTGGAAAAAGACTGACTGCACATTAATGGCTTTCAAGGAAACAGCGCATATGGTCGCTTCGTGTCGGATGTCTGAGGCGCTTGAGTGCCTCCTGCTCAATTTGACGAATTCGTTCCCGTGAAACGTTAAACTGTTTCCCTACTTCATCAAGTGTACATTCGCACTTTCCGCCAAGTCCAAAACGAAGGCGAAGCACCTGGGCTTCTCTGTGGCTTAATGTGCTGAGGATATTCTCTATCTGCCTGTGAAGGTCAGAGGTGATTGCGATATCGTCGGGCATGGTTGCACTTTTGTTTGCAATAAGACCCATCAGGTTTTGACTGTTTTCTCCCACAGGTTCTTCTAGGGAAACTGGTTCCATGCTGGTCTCGATAATGGAGAGCATTTTGTCATGGTCCATATAGGTGTCTTGGGATAGCTCTTGCATTGTTGGCTTTCTGCCAAGTTGTTTTCGCAGTCCACTGTAGGTTTTGTTGAAGTGATTGCGCGAAACAAGAAAATGGGCTGGAAGCTTGATGGTTCTGGTTTTCTCAGGGATTGCTCTGGTTATTGCCTGCCGTATCCACCATGAGGCGTAAGTGGAAAACCGTCGTCCCGTGTTGTGGTCAAAGCGAAAAACTGCCCGCATCAATCCGATGCATCCTTCCTGGACAAGGTCGCCCAGACTCAATCCTCGTTCTGTATATCGTTTGGCGATAGAGCAAACGAGTCTAAGGTTGGCTGTGATAACGATATCCTTGGCTTCTTCAATTTCGTGGGCCAGGCTTTTGAATTGTTCGCAGAGGTAGTGGGTTCCGTCGTCATGTGGGTAAGTGTCGCATGCGGACTCTAAGGTCGTGAGAATATGGTCGAGCCGACGCTTGCCGGGTTTGATGGGATCATCTTTCTTCTCCCATGTCAGTACGGTTGCCTGGAGGGCTTGTATCTTTTCAGATGAGGATTCGATTTCTTTAACACTCTGAACAATGGCACAAAAATTTCCCCGGATTGTTTTGGCGTGTTTGATCTCGTCCTTGTGGCTGAGAAGTTTCTCGGACTGAAGCTGCTGGGCGACCAGAGATGGCGGTTGTTTGTTGGGGGCATTTTGGGAGGTCAACGCCTGGGTTGTCTCAGTTGATTTGTCAGAAATAGTGTCAAATATATGGGCCATTGTCTGTTCCTTTGAGTGTGGATGGATGGTCGATGATAATTGTGTGTACCATAGCAAGCAAAAATCATACCAATGTTTGTTTTTCTTTTGATGGCAGTGACTTGTCGTTCTTTTTGGATCTTGGCCATTTGTGCGGCTTAGAGTGAGTGTCAGAAAACTGACAACGTTGTTTCCTTTTATTGTTGCTCTGTAATTGTAGGTGACACTTTTCTTCCTCGCTCCCTCCTGCTCTCCTTTGAAGAGATAGGTACAGGGATGCACCTGTCGAAAATCTTGTTTGCGGAATTTTTCAAAAGGTGTAAAGATAGTTATCAGTCGTTAAGTAAGTTTTCGCTATTTAAAATTGTGAGAGTAAAAAAATGGAACTGGTAAAAACACTTTCGTCACTGCAACAGCGCCTTACGCATGTGAGCAGCAGCTGGTCGGTTGATGAGTATAACTCTCTGGTATCATTTTATATACGGCTTCTTCCGAAGGTGATGCAGGCGGAACGGTGTACCATTTTTTTAAAGGAACCCGGTACAGAGTCATTGCTTTCAATGCATGGGACAGGGCTTGAGAGTGATGTTATCGAGGCCCCTTTGGAGGGAAGTATCGTAGGGCGGGTTATGGCTAGTGGTCAGAGTGTTATTGAAAATGATCTCAGGGTAAAAAACGGATATCACCATGAAGCAGATGAGCAAACGGGGTTTCATAGCCGTAATACACTCTGCACGCCCATACATAATGTTTCCAGTAACGAGGTGCTTGGAGTTGTACAGATTCTTAATAGTCTGGATAATGACTCTTTTGACGAAGAGAAACAGAAGGAACTCGAGGAAATTGCCGGGTACCTGTCAATTTCCATTGAATCGATTCTTCTGAAAAAGAAAATTGCAACCATTGCCGAGGAGTTTGACAGTGAAGTAACCCGCCTGGAATTTGATGCTGTCCGGGAAGGGCGTTTTATTGCTGAAAGTCCAGCCATGCGTGAAGTTCTGAATCTGGTTATGGTTCTTCGGGATACTCCTGTGAATGTTCTTGTTCAGGGAGAAAATGGGACCGGAAAAGAGCTTGTGGCAAAGATGATTCATGAAAATGCCGGGAAAGCGGGGCGTCCCTTTGTTCCTGTGAATTGTGCCTGTCTGCCTGAAGCATTGGTGGAGAGTGAATTTTTTGGTCATGAAAAAGGAGCATTTACCGGGGCCGATAGAAGCCGGAAAGGTCGTTTTGAGGAGGCAAAGGGTGGAGTTTTATTTCTTGATGAAATCGGCGAGATGCCGATCATGGTGCAACCTAAATTTCTGCGTGCCATCCAGGAACAGGAAGGATCCAGATTGGGAAGCAGTACTATAATTCCTTATGATGTAAGGATTATTTCAGCCACAAACCGTAACCTTGCCAAAGAAGTTGAAAAGGGAGGCTTTCGGGAAGATCTGTTTTTCAGGTTGTTTTCCGTAGATATAGAGATTCCGCCTCTGCGTGAACGGAAAGAGGATGTCCTGCCGCTTGCTCTTTCCTTTCTGGAAGATACCAATCTGAAATTTAATAAGAATGTTATTGGCTTTAGTCCTGAATTGCTCGCACTTTTTGAAGAGTATCCCTGGCCTGGAAATGTACGTCAGTTGTTAAAAGAGGTGGAGCGGCTGGTGGCACTTACACGGGATAATCTTATAATGCAGGTTGAAACCTGTTCACGTGAATTGCGTACTTTTTCCAATGCAAACTACATTGGAGAGTCTCCTGTGGAAAGCAATGGCTTTTCCCTGCCCGATCAGGTGACTGCACTTGAAAAGCGACTTATTCACAAAGCTATGAAGAAATCAGGTGGAAACAAGACCCAGGCCTCAAGACTGTTAAATATAACCCGTCAAGGATTATTGAAAAAGATTAAACGATATGAATTGAAAGTCTGATTGTCTAGTTTCCCATTCCCATTGATATCTCTCCGTACCATGGATTCAGGGTTGGTGATCTTTTTTCCCTGGAGCAATTTCCTATCTGGATTCATTGCAGCAACGAGGACTGTTGAGATACGTGATGAGCTTCCAGTTTAATCTGTCCTGTACTTATCTCTTGCCTGTCTTTCTTCTATCATAAACAGGTGTTCCTTTATTTGAAGGATCCCAATGCTGCGCACCTTGCTCTTGTCTCGAGTTTTTTTCGTGAATATTTCTTCCGCATCTTTGATGTCTGTTCTGGTTGTTTCTGGTTGCTTATGGTCAATATACTGTATTGTGTAGTCTTTATCTGGCCCTTGAGGTAAGTCAATAGCTGTTTGTTTGAGGATGAATTTGTGGAGTGCAAAAGGTATGACAACAGGATCGCATCGTAAGTATTTGACAACAAAAGAAGTTGCAGAGTTGCTCAATGTGAATGAAAAAATGGTCTACTCTCTTGTCAATGACAAGGGATTACCTGCCACGAAAATCACAGGGAAATGGCTGTTTCCGCGCAGGATGGTGGAGGAGTGGCTGGATGCACAAATTCTGAATTTTAAGAATACAGGCAATGACTTTTCTTCCAATAACGGCTTGCTTCTTCTTGCCGGCAGTGATGATCCACTCTTCCAGAAAGTCCTGTCTCTCTTTCATACAAAACGGAAGGATACCGTGGCATTTTTTGCTAATCAGGGGAGCATGGGTGGGCTGACCAGTATGCGGCGCGGTCTCTGTCATATAGGCGTGTGCCATCTGTTACAGGATGATGATAGCGAATATAATTTTAGTTTTGCGGCCAAGGAGCTTGATGAACCACCAGTTTTTGTCAACTTCAGTAAGCGGGAACAGGGAATACTTATTCAAAAAGGGAATCCCAAGAATATTCAGTCTATTAACGATTTTTCAAAAGATGGGATACGCATTGTCAACCGTCCTCTTGGTACGGGAACAAGGCTTTTACTCGACTATGAAATTGCAAGATCTGAGATCTCAACGAACCAGATTAAGGGATACGATATTGAAGTATCACGGCATTTTGATGCCGGGCTTGAGGTGCTTTCAGGAACGGCCGACGCGGCCCCTGCTATTCGGGCTATGGCAGGTTTACTGGGCCTTGATTTTATTCCACTGCGCTGGGAACGGTTTGATTTGTTAATTAGCAGAGAAAGATTTTTTGAAAAAGGTATCCAGAGTTTTCTCAGTTTACTTCATGAGAAAGAACTCAAGCAACTCGCGGAATCTTTTGAAGGCTATGATCTTTCACTATGTGGGAAAATGCTTTTTCCCGATAATTTTATTGATGAGGAATAATGAAATGCGAAAACGTATTTGCTCTGTGTTTGGATTGTTGATTGTTGTCTTGATGTTTGCTGTGAGTGGATGGAGTGGTGAGAAAATATTAAAGATGTCAACCACTACTAGTACCCAGTCTTCAGGGCTTCTCGATATTCTCCTGCCAGCTTTTGAGGATGCTACCGGAATAAAAATAAAAGTTATTGCCAAGGGTACGGGAGCTGCCATCCGGGACGGACAGGATGGAAATGTTGATTTGATTTTTGTTCATGCCATTGAACGTGAAAATGCATTTGTAAGAGAAGGTTTTGGGACAAAGCGCTACCCGGTTATGCATAATGATTTTGTCCTGCTTGGCCCTGCTTCTGATCCGGCGGAGATTAAAGGTGAAAAGAATGCTGCTGCAGCACTTGCCAGGATCGCTGGAGCAAAGGCAATGTTTATTTCTAGGGGGGATGATAGTGGCACGCATACCAAGGAGCAGGCACTGTGGGGTAGCAGCGATGTTGAGATGAAGGAAATGAGTCAAACGATAATTAAAAAAGGAATTGAGAAAAAGATCACCTCCAATCGACCTGCTGGATCGGAGAGTTGGTATATCTCTGTTGGGCAGGGAATGGGGAAAGTTATCACCTATGCCGATGAAAAGCAGGCGTATACTTTAGCCGATCGTGGCACCTATATTAAGTATAAATTTGGGAAAACTCCTGCCATCGAACTTGATATCCTTAGTGAAGGAGATCTGGAACTTGCAAACCCCTATGGTGTTATTCCGGTTAATCCTGAAAAATATCCACATGTTCAGTTTGCATTAGCGATGCAGTTTGTTAACTGGATTACAGGGGCTCATGGACAACAATTAATTGAAGATTACAGGCTGGAAGGGAAACAGCTTTTTTATCCCGATGCTCTGTGATTTGTATTACTGTGCAGAGAATCGATTTAATTTTTAGGATATCAAAATTATGACCGGAAAACATATACAACCAAAGCGGAGCCAATGGATCTTCTTCTGGATAGTCTGAAATCTGCATTTTTACTCTTGCTATCCTATGATCCGGAGTTGTTTGCCATTGTCGGTGTCTCTTTAAAGGTCAGCGCCATATCAACTTTGCTAGCATCTCTTCTGGGAGTGCCCTGTGGCTTTATAATCGCGTACTCCAGCTTTTATGGAAAACGTTTGCTTCTTACCTGCTTAAATACATTACTTGCAATGCCCACTGTGGTGATTGGGCTTTTGGTTTACTCCTTTATCTCAAGACGAGGAATGTTTGGTTCACTTGAACTCCTCTATACCCAGAAGGCCATAATTATTGGTCAGGTTATCCTGATTGTTCCACTTGTTACCACACTAACCATTGCGGCGATCAGCAGAATTGACAATCGTTACCGTAACACTGCGTTGACTCTTGGTGCCACCCAGCTACAGATGGCCTGGGTGATTATTCAGGAGGCTCGTTATGGTATCGGCGCTGCGGTGATTGCAGCCTTTGGCCGGGTTATTGCCGAAGTCGGAATCAGTATGATGCTTGGAGGTAATGCTAAGGGATTTACACGTACCATGACAACGGCCATGGCTCTTGAATATGATAAGGGCGAATTTGTGTTGGCAGTAGCACTTGGGCTGACCCTGATGACGATTGCGTTTGGAATAAATCTGCTGTTTCATTTTTTCCAGGGAAGGACTTATGTCGATACTGTATAGCGCAGACAGGCTCACAAAGAAGTTTAAAGGGAGGACAGTTCTGGACCTAGAGCAACTGCAACTCGAGAAGCATAAGATTTATGCCCTTATCGGAGCCAATGGTGCTGGAAAAACAACACTGCTGAATCTTTTGGCCTTTCTTGTCCCACCATCTTCTGGAACCCTGCAATTTTTTGGTCGGGATGCGATCTATAACAGACAGCATTTGCTGGAATTACGGCGTCGGGTGGTCCTTGTAGATCAGTATCCCATTCTCTTTACCGGCTCTGTCTGGAAAAATGTTGAGTTTGGGTTAAAGGTTCGGGGGGTTGCAAAGGCACTTCGTGAAAAGCGGGTGCTGGAAGTGCTGGAGCTTGTCGGTATGCGGGATTTTACCCAGGCTGATGCCCACAAACTCTCCGGAGGAGAGAGTAAGCGGGTTGCTCTTGCAAGAGCTCTTGCCATTGAGCCTGAAGTCCTGCTCTGTGATGAACCCACCGCAAATGTCGACGAGGAAAACCAGGATGTTATTCTCTCAATCCTAGAGCGGATTAACACAGAGAATCAGACCTCCATCATAATGGCCACCCATTACCTTGCGCAAAGCAGACGGCTGGCACATCATATCCTGATGCTGGCGCATGGCAGGTTGTCTGACAGGAGTGAGCTATTCTAAGGCCTTAAAACCTTTTTTCAAAATAGGGCTGTAACACATCGGGGATGGTTACTGTGCCGTCTTCCTGCTGATAGTTTTCGAGTACGGCCAGTAGTGTTCTGCCAACAGCAAGTCCCGATCCATTGAGTGTGTGGACAAGCTTACTTTTTTTCTGCCCATTTGGACGATAGCGAATACTGCCGCGTCTTGCTTGAAAATCAAGAAAGTTTGAGCAGGAGGATATCTCTCTATATGTTTCCTGGCTGGGAAGCCATACTTCGATATCGTAGGTTTTTGTAGAAGAAAATCCAAGATCACCACTACAGAGGGTAACGACCCGGTAATGCAGGCCAAGTAACTGCAGAACTTCCTCGGCATCGGCAAGCAGATCTTCGAGTTCCTGGGCAGATGTTTCAGGGGTGGTGAATTTAACAAGCTCTACTTTGTCAAACTGGTGCTGTCGAATAAGCCCCTTTGTATCGCGCCCGTAAGAACCGGCCTCGGAGCGGAAACATGGCGTGTATGCTGTAAATTTTATTGGAAGCTGGTCCTCGTCCAGTGTTTCATCTCTGTATATATTTGTCACTGGAACTTCAGCCGTGGGGATCAGGTAGAGATCCCAGTCTTTGATGGCAAAAAGGTCTTCGGCAAACTTGGGGAGCTGGCCGGTGGCCGTCATGGAGGCGCTGTTCACCAAAAATGGAGGCAGCACTTCTTCGTAGCCATGTTTCTGGGTGTGGAGATCAAGCATAAAGTTGGTGAGTGCTCGTTCCATTTTTGAGGCAAAGCCTTTGAGAAGTGCAAAGCGGGCCCCTGAAAGCTTGGCTGCGCGTTCAAAATCCAGAATATCCAGATCTTCACCAACCTCCCAGTGAGGCTTTGGCTGGAAAGAAAAAGTGGGTTTTTCACCCCATGTTTTAAATTCCACATTATCGGCATCATCCTGCCCTTTTGGCACATCATCACTACACAGATTTGGGATGGAGAGTACCAGATCCTGCAGGGTATCTTGAATACCGCCCAGTTCTTTATCCAGTTCTTTGATTTTTTCCGATGCTTTACGCATTTCTGGAATCAGGGTATCCGCCTGCTGTTTCTCTTCGTCACTGCCCTGTTTGAGCCTGGCAATCTCTTTTGAGGCGACATTGCGTTTGTTTTTCAGGCTTTCAACTTCTCCCAGCAACGCTAAGCGCTGCTGGTCAACCGAGGCGAATTCATCGACCTTGTCCGTGGGAATACCTCGATGGGCAGTTTTCTCGCGAACAAGATCAATATTTTCTCTAATAAAACGAAGTTCTAGCATGGCGGGTTTGTTCTCAATATGTAGGAGGGGGGTATCCCTCAATAATTTATCTGCAGCCTGATTGCGTGTATAGCTGTTTTTTAGCATGACTGAAAATCGAAATCAACCTCTATCAAATTGCTTTTCGAAAAGGCATCTGCTATCTTGTTGGCAGAAAATGAGATATTGTCAGTACTAAACAAAAAACAGGAGATAGGCTCTGGAAGCATTAGATCGACATAATACCCTGGTTATATTTCTTACTGAGCTAAGACGCTCGGTTCGAGGCTTAGGGATCAGTCTTGTAGTTGCTACAATCGCGATTTTTTTTCTTTCTCCGGAACTGCTGCGTTTTGTTCAGGCTCATCTGTCCGATAAACTCTATTTCTTCTCCGTGGCAGGCCCCTTTCTGGCCCATGTTAAGCTGGCATTGTTTGCTGCGTTGTATGTTACTATGCCATGGATTATGGCAGTGCTCTGGCGTGCCATGGGCAAACCTTTCGGGGTGGAAGGTGCTCAGCTTTTTTCCTTTGTCCTTTTTACCTGTTTACTTTTTTATGCCGGGACTCTTTTCTGTTACTATGTAACACTTCCTTTAGGCATTAAATTTTTACTTGGTTTTGGTTCTGCGGATCTACAGCCGGTAATTTCCATCGGACGTTTTGTCAATTTTACGACCATTTTTATCCTGGCTTTCGGGGTGATCTTTGAACTTCCCATGTTTATGGTTTTTATGGCAAAGGTTGGAGTACTGACCAGAGGCTTTTACGAGCGCAACAGGCGATATGCACTTTTAGTCATTGCCATTCTTGCAGCCCTGTTGACTCCGACACCCGATGTGGTGAATATGCTGCTTATGGGTGGGCCTTTATATCTGTTGTATGAAGCCGGGATAATAATTCTTCGGGTTATGCGGATTAAATAAACGGTCGTTAGAATTCGTACAGTTTGAATCCATTGTTTTGTAGGAGAGCGGCGGTAACCCCTATAACCCCTGATACTGCACAGGATGGACTTCTGGCTTTTAGACACACACCCTGTATTGTGTGGGCATTTGCAATTTGCAGAACCTGTTCTGCACCCCGGGTGAAAAAGCCTGTAATATCATCACCCGTTTTTGTACAGACAACAGCCTTTTGTTGAAAGACATCATGGCCGTCACCACCAACGATATCGGCAGCAGGACGTGGAGTGGGGAGTCCACCTAACTGTTCGGGACAGATAGGTATCCAGACTGCTTCTTTTAAAAACGCCTCACACTCTTTGTTGCTCTTTACCAGTCCATCATAGCGGGTGCAAAGTCCCATAAGGCAGGCGCTGACAAGAAAGAGTGGTTTGTTTGCCGGGGTATTCATAGTATGGGGTACCAGTGAGTGGAGTAATAATCTGTATAGCCTTCAACCAGACAGTAGTTAAATAATACAATGGTCAGGAAACAAAAAACAAAATCATCATTATCACCTGTACAGCGAAAACAATTATTGCGCATATCTTTTGCCATTATTATTTTGTCCTTGGTCTGGGTCTTTTTTGCTCCGACAAGCGGATTGTACCATATTCGTCAGCAGAAAAAGCATCTTGCAGAACTTACGGCTGAAAAACTGCAATTGAAGGAACAGAATGATGTGATAGAGAAGGATATTGAACGACTACAGAATGATCGGGAATATCTGGAACAGGTGGCAAGAGAAAAGCATGGCATGCTGAAGGACAATGAAATGGTTTTTGATTTTGCGAGGAAGAAAAAGGAGAAGAAGTGATAGGAGACTATTTAGTGTATATCCATAAGTGAGGCACTAAATAGTTTCCTGTCTGGTAAAAGCCGCACGGGCTTTTTTTCGTTTTATGCTCAGGAGAATCCAGAACGTGACGAGCATCCGGAAAGGGCTCCTGCGGGAATGCTGCTCCCTTTTGTTGGTTGGCTTGATACGGCAGAGACCAGTTTTTTGACATTGGAACTCTTGCAGTGTTTGCAGGTAACATTGTCAATTGCAGAGGCTATCATGATAAGACTTTCAAAGTCTTTGTCACAGTCCTCGCAGTGAAATTCATAGATGGGCATTTGGCTACTCCTGTAAAATATATAGTAATAAAAAAGGGATCGATAAGCATAATTGTCCCTATAGTGTTTATCTTCAGCGTGTTTTTGTCAAGATGCTGTTTTTCTTTTCCAGCAAATAAGTGAAAAGAGCTGGAGCTGGAATATTGGGGTGAATTGTGGAACGAGAAAATAAAATTATTGAGTTGCTTCAGGATGTTCGTGGAGTTCTTGCATGTCACCAGACAAGCTCAATAGAGAGTTATCCTACCGGTACTGAGCTGTTGTCTTTCTTTGATTCCTGCTCCAAACATTCATTACCCAGTACAGCAGTAAAGAGAGAAGAAAGATCTCCCCGGAGTATTCCATCACAGAACCAAGCTGTCGTTGTGAAGAAACAGGAGAGTGACCATGCAGGTCTTGCCGAGATAGCGTCTGAAGTAGCAGGGTGTAAAAGTTGTCCGCTTGGTGCCCAAGGCCTCTCGGCGATGGCGGGTAAAGGGGGGACTGGAAGAGTTCGTCTTCTTATTATTGGACATTGGTTGCCTGTCTCTGCAGCAGGGAATGCTGGGGCAGTGTTTGGGGTGGAAGAGGATCAGATGCTGGTCCGAATGCTCGCTGCTATTGAGCTGTCGATGGAAGAGGTCTTTGTGACCAACATTATTAAATGTGGTGTGGGGGAAGATGTTCAGCCGCAGGCCGAACATATTGAGGCCTGTGCGTCCTACCTGCAAAGACAAATAGCAGCACTGTCTCCGGAACTTATTTGTACCATGGGAATGGTGGCCACTAAAACGCTGCTGCGACTTTCTCAGCCGCTTTCCAGGTTGCGGGGGAAGTTCTATTCCTATAGCGTGAGTGAAGGGGAGGAGATACCGCTGCTGCCCACGTATCACCCCGGGTATCTTTTGCAAAATCCGGAGATGAAGAATGCCACATGGCTTGATTTGCAGGCTATTCAGAAACGGCTTGCGGACACTCCCTAGGAGGCTGTTCGAGAATAGGTATTTTCAGACAGCCTCCTAGTCAGTTGGTCCGTATAGTGCAATAAATCCCCGTTGCCCCAAACTTTTCAAAAAAGCAGCCACCGCTGTTTCCGCTTCCTGAGTTGTTACTTTGTAATCCTGAGCAAAAATCCTGATAATATCTTTTACCGTATTTTTTCCATCGATAAGATTCCAGACAAAACTTCCCATCTGATCGAGTTGCAGCTTTTTAGTCGGAAGCTCGGCCTTGTTTTTACTAAATTTCTGGTGCAGAGCCGTGAACATTCTGCTGAGCGGGATTGCATAGGTGAAAAGGATGTCGCCATTATCAAGCTCCTGCCATTGAACGGTATCGCTTTGCCGTGGAATACAGGCAAGAGAATCGGTTCGGTTGAGTGGCTCGGTGGTATCAGAGCGAGAAGATTTCATAGCTCTCCAGAATAGAGGTGGTCAGCGTTTCGGGAATTGGCTTTTTATCAAAAAAGAAGAGCCCGCTTAATCTATCATATTCAGGATGGTGGCGCAGGATTACCTGGTGAAAGGGGGCCTTACGCTTCAGACGGCTACGAATCTGCTGCAGTATGGAGGGGGATGAGCAGTGGCTTATGGCATCGTTGTGAGTTTCTACCTGTTCTTCTGATATGTCCAGATCACCAAGGAGGTTCAAAAGGCTGAGCATGGATGTCCTTTCCAGGCGCTGAGCCGCGCCGGCTATGCGGCACAGGTGTATGGTCAGCCCTGATCGTACAAAGGAAAGGCGCGTAAGTCCGGCACCAAAATTATGCCCGCTGAGGGTGAAGTCTTCAGGGAGGAGGACTTTGAAATCCTGGATGGCCCAGAGAGTTTCGGCATTTTTCTGTTGCTGATGGCAGTGTATGGAGTGGATGATCTGTGTTAATTCCCGGTGATACAATCTGTTTTGAGGATGAAAGAAGTAGAGCAGAAGGGTGGTACCGCATTCTTTACAAATCATAATTGCAGCTTTTGTTTCCTTCGTCTCGGAGTCGGCAAGCAATTTCAGAGCATAGTGTTCCTGTAGCTTTTCCCAGTGAGGCGGCAGGTCACGTTGAACCAGCAATCCGGTCTCCTCTGCAATTTTGTGAAGAGTGGCCTTGATGGAACGTTCGCTATGTCTTTTTTCCTCATGCCAGCGCAGCTCGAAAACGGGTTTGAAGTTTTCTTCAAAGAGCAGATGGGTTGCCTTTGTGATAATAGTTTCCCATCTTCGCGGACAACTAAGGGTAATCCCATTCCAGCCAATTGTCTGCAGGTTGCTGTCGGTTGCGGTGCTCACGGCGGTCTAGTTCGGAATTAAATATTTCCAGTCACTTTTTTTGCGTTGAATCCGCTTTTCCTTTTCCTCTTCACTGATGTTTTGGGTGCATTGTTGGGAGAAACAGGCCTGCTCTCTAATAATACTGTCGGGATAGAATAGTTTGACCATATTCCCGGTATTTTCATTTGGATTCTTGGTGTTGTGCTGCAGGATCATGTGGACTCTGTTATTATTCTTATCAACAAACTTCCATTTCCAGATATGAAGAATCCCAAAAGAGTCTCCTTTCCACTGGGTTGGCTTGCCATATTTTGTGTTATATTTTTTGAGCAGTTTTTTGAAGTATTTTTTACTGGAATCACTGTACTTCATTTTAATTTTGACAATCTCACCGGGCTTTTCACAAATTGCATAGGAAAGTATTCCTTTATCAAAGCCATGCCAGTCATAGATTACGACTTCTTTGAGAAAGTTTGAGTATTCAATGTCCGGATAGTCGGTGATATCACTGCCGAGGATAAATCCTCCCACTTCACGCGGAACCTCCTGGGCGAAGGTCATTGAGTGCGATAGGAAAGAGAGCAGTGAAAGGACAATGCTGCCGATGAATATTTGTTTTTTCACAAGAAGACCTCTGTGATAGAATAAATAGTAATAGTTCTGGCTCTTGTATATATTACTCTGTATCATGTAATTATACATCATTCCAGTAATTTTAGGATGTACTCTTTATGCTTTGTCATAGAATGAAAATGATAGAGATAAAAACCGAACATATACCTTCTGTTCGTTAATTCTGTCCCTCTCTTTGTAAGGTATGAAAAAAACAGCAGTAAAATCAGACATCCGTATCACTGAACGTTCTCTATTCTATTGGATACTCAGGCGGCATCGGCCCATGCAGTTGCTTCTGCTGCTGGTGATTGTTGTCAGTCTCTTCTTTAAAGTATTTCCCCTTGAAATGCAGAAACGCATTATTAATGAAGCCATTTACTTAAAAGATATCCAGCTATTATACCTGTACTGCGGTTTATATATCGGCGCGGTAACTATCGCCGGACTGCTGAAATATGGTATCAATGTCCTTCAGGTATATATTGGTCAGAAAATCCTGATCGAGATGCGGGAAGAACTGTACCGGCATGTCCTGCAGTTGCCGCTGCAGTTTTACCGAAAGATGCAGCCGGGTACAGTTATTTCTGCAATGACCGCAGAGTTGAATGCCATCGGATTCTTTCTTGGCGGGGCAATTGCCATTCCCGTTACCAGCATACTGACCTTTATCGTTTTTATTGGATTTATGTTTCAGCTGAATCCTCTGCTGGCCATGCTCAGTATGGGGATCTATCCCTTCGAACTTGTGGTTATCCCCTATCTTCAGAAAAAGTATAATATTCTCAACACAAAACGTGTGAAAACCACCAGAGCTATGGCGAATGTGGTGAACGAATCAATTTCCGGGATTCATGAGATTCACGGAAATGTCAGTTACGGACTGGAAGAAAAAAAATTATCCACATATATCGCTTACCTTTATGGTCTGGTAAAGAAATTATTTGTTGTTAAATATGGTATTAAGTTCGCAAATAATTTTTTCCAATCATTGGGGCCTTTTATTTTGTTTCTCGTGGGTGGATACATGGCTATCCATGGTCAGTTTACTCTTGGTGCTCTGGTTGCGTTTCTCTCAGCCTATGAAAAGGTGTATGACCCGTGGAAGGAACTTATTGAGTATTATCAGAGTTATCAGGATGCCCAGATCCGTTATCGTCAGATTATGCAGATTTTTGATATGGACCCTCCGCACCTTCTGTTGCCGCCGGGACGTGAACCGCTGAATTTGCGTGGCGATATCAGCATGAAGAATGTCACCTTTACGGTTCCTAGCGGTGTCAGACTGCTTGAAAATATTAGTTTTGAAATTAAGGCCAATGAACAGATTGCTCTGGTTGGATATTCCGGCTCCGGAAAATCGACTCTTGCCCTGCTGATAGCACAACTCTATGATGCAAGTCAGGGGCGTATCGAGATTGATACAAACTCAATTAACGAACTCTCTAAGGTTGATATCGGGAACAATGTGGCAATGATAGCCCAGCAACCTTTTATCTTCTCAGGTACCATTTCCGATAATCTACTCTATGGCGTACGGGCAATTTTGAAGAGTGAAGATCTTCCAGATCGGTCGAAAATCCTTTCGGTTATCCAGGATGTCGGGCTTCAGGATGATATTGTTCGTTTTGGGTTGCAGAGCGTGCTCTCCCCTGAAGAGTGTCGTCCTTTCAGGGAGAAGTTTTTACGTATGCGGCAAATTATTCAGACGACTCTACGGGAAGACTTCGAATCTGTAATTGAATTTTATGATGCTACGAAATATCTTTACTATTCCAATATTCGAGACAATATCGTTTTTGGTGACAGCCTGAGTGGTGAATTTACTGTCGAGCGTTTGCCTCACCATCTGTCTGTAATGCGTTTGCTGGAGGATATAAAGCTTGATAAACCTCTTTTGACTCTGGGGTTTGCCATTGCAACGCAGACTGTTAATTTGTTAGCAAATTTTAAGGATGATGAATTCTTCTTTCGTGATAATCCAATGGAAATGGGTGAGTTTGACACCTATAGCGGGCTGCTTAAGCGTTTAAAAAGTCCGCAGCCAAAAGATAATGAAGACCGCCGATTGTTGCTGATTCTTGCTCTTAGATTTATTCCAAAAAAACATTCTATCGTGTCACTTCCCTCTGTAATGGAGGAAAGGATTCTTGAAGCACGGCATCTTTTCCAGGAGCGTATCGCTGGTATTGATATGGATCATTGCAAGGAGCATAATATTGGTACACCATGTCGGAAAACTCCACGGTGTGGTGAAAAGAGCGGCTTTATTCCATTCTGCCCAAGTGAATATTTATATACACGTACACTTCTTGAGAATATCTTGTTTGGTGCTGTAAGATCTGAACAGCTGTTAGATGAGCGTCTTCGAGATCTTGCCGCTCATGCATTTCAGGATGAGAACCTTCTTGATGAGGTTATGCATATCGGGCTTGATTTTGAAGTGGGCAGTAAGGGGGATCGTTTGTCGGGGGGGCAGAAACAAAAGCTGGCTATTGCCAGAGCATTTTTGAAAGATTCATCTATCCTTATTATGGATGAGGCAACGGCCAGTCTTGATAATACCTCTCAGGCTCGTATTCAGGGGCTTCTCGAAAATGAATTTAAGGGTAAAAAAACGGTTATTTCTGTTATTCATCGTCTGGATTTAACGCCAGCGTATGATCGGATTATTGTGTTGAAGGCTGGTAGGATTGTTGAACAGGGAACATATAGTGAACTTATGGAACAAAAAGGAGATTTTTATGAGCTCGCTCGAGCAGAATCCTGATCAGGAGAGTACGAACCATCTTACCGATACTCAGGAGTTTTTGAACAGATCCCATATCTTTTCCGGTGCTCCAGCCGGAGTGGTGAGTCTTTTTGCCTATCTTGCAAAAAAAGAAGAGTATGAAAAGGGGCAGGTGATTATGACTGAAGGAAAACGTTGTGATCGGTTTTTTCTTATTCTTTCCGGTGAAATAGATATTTATCAGTATTATCAGGAACGCCGCTTTCATCTTCAACTGCTCAGTAGTGAATCCATTAACTATTTCGGTGAACTTGCTCTACTAGCTGAATTTGACTGGTTTTTCTCGGCCATAGCATGGACAGACGTCGAGGTCCTTACCATTAGTCGTGAAGCCTTTTCCAAAGTAATGGAGCGTTTCCCCGAGTCCTACCAGAGTATGGTTCAGAAAATTATTAATTCCAGAATTCTTCGTTTTAGAGATCAGCAGCACTATTTGATGGAACATCTTTCTCCAGAAGCTTGGCGGGAGTTCCCGGTTGACGGATAAATCCTATAAGAGGGCGTTATGTTGATTAAAAAAAATCCATTCTATTTTATTATTGTACTAACTCTATTGCTGCTGCTTGAAGGATGTATCACTATCTCTTCTTCATCTTATGGACTTCAAAAACGGATGGAAATTGAGCAGCTTTTTGAAGCAGGAACTTTCCTTTCTGATCATACCTATTATACCGATGGCTCGGAGATTGAACCAGAAGCTATTATTGCGATCTCTAATGCATTTCAACTGCAAACAAAACTGTGGTCAAAAAGAGGAGACTGGACAGCCAAGAATCTTGAAAAAGCAGTTTTCTGGATGCAAAGTGCCAGCCATGGTTTTTGTGAGCCTGAAGGCGGGGTGTTGATTGCACCGGATGGTCAGCAAATAGGAATCTGGTATTCAAAGAAGGATATTGGGACAATTCGTCAGCCTGCACCTGGAATTGTTGAGGTCTTTCCTTTTATGTATAGAAGCAGCTCTCCCTGTGCCAGGCAAGCTTTAATGGATGAGCGATGATTGCGATTTTTCTTTTCTAATCCGATTTTGGTTTATTAATAACCCAAGCTACAGAGCCTTTCAATGACTTCCAATTTTTGTATTCTGTCTCTTTCTCTAACGTTATTTTTCAGCTCCCCTGCTCTGGCAGGTAATCCGCAGGTAATTATTGATTTGATCAGTTGTGATATTGAGCAGAGCACTGACGCAAAGGCAAAAAGTACTTTATACATTTTTCGAGCCAGGCAATATAGCAAAATCGAAAAATTTGAAAAGGCTCTGGCAGACTACAACAATGCCCTGGAACTTGACCATAAAGGGTGGATTCATCTCGAGCGCAGTCAGTTGCTTCTGGCGGTCGGAAAATACGAACTTGCCTACGAGGATGCAAATGCTGCAAAAGAAGAAGTTCCAACACTTACCAAGGAAGCAGATAAGGTTATTGATAAGGCAGTTGCTGAAGAGCGGAAAAAATTTGAAACTGATAATCCTGTTACCATTGTAATGAATACCAGAGTAAATCCCTATAGGAAGACCCGTTTTGATGTGATGAGAAAACTGGGCAATGGGAGCTCTGCTCCAAAGACACAGGGATTGGTGACTGGAGCAACTCTAGCTTCCAGTAAAACAACGTCTAAGGCATCCTGTGCCCCAAAGGCAAAAAGCTGACGCCGCCGCTAGCAACCCATAAGTTTTATGGGTCAGTCAGGTTGTTAAAGTTTGTTTGGTAAGAGGTAAAAATGGGTATTTATACCCATATGAAGTGACTCTTGAATGTGTTATAAAAAAGATGTTGTTGCCTGAGAATATCTTTTAGAGCCATAATACAAGGGAGTGGAGATGAGGAACAATAAAGCTCGGTCCAGAGTGTCTGTGTCATGTGAAAATATTATTGCAAGTACAATCCTTCCTGCAGTGTCCTGAATAGTATGACGACCGACGAAATACGAAAACTTGAAAGGACTCTGGAAGAATACGGTATGGATGTTGACGCGATTATAGAAATAGTCGCTACAGCACTCGAAGAAAAATCATCATCAAATTAAGCACGTTCCTCCCCCTTCCTCGTATCCTCAAGAACAGAATCCGTTTCTTTGACAGCTGAAATCAATAGGCCATATGACCAAGTGATTTCATAATCAATGCCAGTCCCATGGCAAACATTCCAGTAAGCCCCATACCGCAGGAAAACCCGGCAAGTAACACCGGAGCATATTGCCGCCACATTGGTCCATATCGTTTTAAAAAGAAATAACGGCCAAGAAATGCCCCGAGTACTTCCAGAATCAGTCCGTGGGGTGTTGACTGGCCAAGTCCACGTACCACTCCATAGATGAGTAAGATAGGTAGGCCAAAGAGGCTGAGCACAAAATACATAAGTAGTCCAAAACTAAGGCCTGAGAATACAGTAGTACCATTCAGGGCCTGATAGAACATGGAATTTCCTTCCATGGTAGAAGTCTGCATTAGCAAGGTGTTCAGAGCTTGCAGATGCCAGAGTTCCTGGGCATAAGGATATTGGCTTGATGGAATGGGTGCCAGCCGCCAGATAAACTGTGAAAAGAGCAGGCTTGCCACCATAACAATTGGAAAAACCACAATTTCTGCCTTGATAATGCCACGGATAGAGGTTCCTGTGAGTTCTATCTGTCTAAACTGTACCGTTGCTTCCCCATAGTTGTGTATGGGAATGGGTGCATACCAGATTTCAATCCCCTGATAGCCAAAAAAACGTGCTCCTGCTATAAAACTGGCTTCCCGAACCAGAGGCAGACTTACAAACTGTCCGGCAATTCCCTCCATGCGAGCAGTAATGTAGGAAACGATGGGGGTGTAAATAAAGCCATAGCCAAGGAAAAAAATCCATGGAAAATTGGGGACCAGCCAGACACAAAGAGCCACATAGGCAAGGGTCGAGAAAAAATAAATTGCAATTGAGATCCAGAAATTAAAATCACCTCGTCCCTCGGGAGGGTGAAAGAGATCATGGAGGGTTCCCATATGCTCTTTGGTACTGTGATATGATCTCACCACAGACCAGATACCGATTACACCAATGGCGAGCCCCAGGCCAATACCAAAACTCATATAGAAATCAAAGTTGTTGGCAAAGACTGTATCAACTGTGGCCATTCCAGGATGCCAGCGTTGCAGGATTCCCTCAGCATAGAGTATGGGATTGAGGATAATGGTGATGATCAGTCCGATAAGACCGCCAATAACGGCCCAGAAGGGGAGTACCATTCCAATAAAGACCAGACCAAGATCGAGCTGAATTCCAGTCGCTACGGCTGGAAGGATATCTTCTGTATGGCTGGTAAGTTCTATCCAGGGAATAGGAATAAGACGTATCTGTTCGTTAAAAATAAGACCTGAGGCAATGGGCAGCAGGACATACACTGCTCCAAATACCAGTCCGACCATGCCTCCTATGGAGAAGACCCGCCACTTCCAGCTTTTCTTCTTTTCTTCAGTGGATTCAGCAAGAGCCATGGTACCCAGTGCTGCAACCGGTGCCATGGGAAAGGGGAGTTTTTCAACGTCCGAGGTGATTCGGTATAAGGCGTAGCCGAGGCCAAAATGATCTATGCGCTGGATGATCTGAGACCCCACCAGAAGGAGGACAGGAGTCATCCAGTCCCGGTGGAAAAAGGTTCTTTCCACCATGGACATGGAGTCCGGTCCGGGAGCTATCCAGGTGGGAATAAATTCAGTGAGGCCAAGCATTCGCGCAGCGTCGGACTGGACCAGGTACTGGTTCCAGAGCAGGCCTGAAAAGGGGGAGGCAAGGGCGGCTCCCGCCATATAGTAGAGCAGGAAAATCTCCTGCTGTTTAAGATCTGAATGAGCACGTTTTGCTACTTCTGCAAAAAGAATGATGGTTACCCAGCGGGCAGCAGGGCCGATACCCTGGCCAATAACAAGCTGCAGATACATGGAGCCAGGCATCATTAAAAAGCCGATAAAAACGGCACCCACGATGGTCTTCCAGTCAAATCCTTCTTCAAAATGATCCGGAGGCTTGAGAAGGTCTCTATATTCTTTAAGTTCTTTGTCGTCGTACATAGTTAAAAGATCAGGTGTTGAGGTTGAAAGGCTGGTAGCCTTTGTACCGTCAGTCTACTTAATCCGGCAATACTTGATAACCAGAATCCGTAAATAATCCAACAATTGCCCAGCCTCCTCCCATCAGAAAATCACCGATGATAAGGCCGATAAAGAAAAATTGAACTTTTTTAAACAGGGTAACACCGCCATAGCGCATGCATAAGGTATTACAAATCCAGCCGATAAAAAAGCTGATCCAGAGAATGCGCATGGCTGAACTGTATGCTGTGAGATAGCCTAAAGGATGGATGGGCCACCAGTAAAAACGATGGTAGCAAACCACCAGAATAAGCATAACGATTGCGCCTGCAATGGCAAAAAAGGTGATCCAGCTGCCACTTTCAACCGGAGCAGTGACCAGGCGATGCACATTTTCAAATACGGTAACCGTGGTTCTGCTGGCCCATTCCATCTGCAACTCGCGGGTACCATAGCGATAGTAGAGAGTCATCATGGCTAGTATTGAGGCGATAAGACTTGTCAGGATAGTGAAAAAGAGACCTGAAAAAATAAGCAATCCAGGACTTTTGCCATGGCTCAGGTTTCTGGCATGGAGCAGTGATGGCATAAGGGATTCACGCAGATCGACAAAGAGTACCTTCTGACTCATTCCCGCAAGCAAACCATTGATACCACTGAAAAGTTTTGTGCCACTAATGGCCACCAGGCCATCCATCGGGGCCGCTGTAAGGGTAAAATAGGCAAGCCCGCCCTGGCAGATAATTCTGGTGGCAACCAGCATAATCATAAAGGCTGCGCTGAAGAAGAGTGTGGCGGTGAGAAGGCTCATTCCCAGTGAGACCGCCCAGTATAACAGGGCGCCAAAACAGAAGATTGCCCCCCAGAAGGAATAGCGTACATCAAACCATTCAGTTTGGGATTTACTTGGTTTTGCAAGAAAGAGAGACTCTTTTGTTACTTCAATCAGATGTGCTCTGGCAAGCCAGATAAGAAAGAGAAAAAAGATGCCGTAGGCCCCGATCATTTGCGTTTCTTCAGGTCTTGCCAGGGTAGGGCCAAAAGTGATGCCAAGCTCCGAGGCTGGAATGGTGTAGCCCAGCAGGCCAAGGACACCAAAAAACAGACCGCCGAGAATAAAAAAGAACCAGAAGCTAAAAGAGATCTGCCTTGAAGTTAAAAATGCGAAACCGATAAAGGCTGGATAGATATAGATTTTCAGTTTATGGAATCCGGCAAAAAGACCGTGATCTGGAAAATAGGGGCCAGCCAGAATAAGTGTGGAGAGTTGCGGCACCGAAGGATAGTAAAAATTGAGTCCATTCAACAGATGGAGAAAGACCGGAATAAGCAGCCCACCAATTAGAAAGCGGTTGGCAAAAAAGCTGCCGACCTGGCCCTTATCAAGAGAACTGCTCAGCATTTCCGGGACTCGAAGCAGAGGAAAGTTAATGCGTTCGTTATGGATCCACTGGCGGGAAAGGATATTGATAATAAAGAGCATAAATCCGTAGGAGAGCAGGATAAAGCTCCCCCAGAGCAGAATGGGGCTAAGCCATGCCTGCCAGGGGATTGCCCCGGCTACTTCCAACCAGCTCATGCTGCGTCCACCGGGAATTCCGGTGTAGAGCATTTCAATGGCTTTAGGGTCCGTTGGAGTAATTCCCTGTGGCAGAATTGCACAAAGAGTCTCCTTCCACTGATTGCCAACGGTTGCGTAATGAATGGGAGTTGTCAGGTTGAGAAGCAGGGTTCGGGCCATACCAGTGTAGGCAATTCCTGATCCAATGACCATCTCAATCCAGATAATAAGGAGTTCACTTCCGGTAAACAGTAGTGATTTACCACGGAATATCTTGGAAATGATAGCCGTCAGAATAACGAGAATGATAAAAATGAAAAATGGAGCAAGAGGAAAATGGCCTCCTCCAAGGGGCGTTGCCTGCTGGTAGATATTGTTAAATGGGGTAAGGAGGCAGATGGCAACGGCCAGTAGCATACCAACCAGAATGGCACGCAGCCGAATAAAAGAAACAGTAGTTTTTTGTTCAACCATCTACTCTCTCCTTAATGCTCTGTGTCTTTGTGATAATTTCCTGAAACTGTTGTGAAAAATGCGTGTGGCTGGCATCATCAATGGATCGCCATACCAGGAGCTGTTTCCGCAGGTCATGGAGAAATGAAGTGTTAATTCTCTCCCATAATGATTCTTCGCCGGACCGACGTTCAATAGTGACTTTAATTTCCAAATAATTTGCGTTGTTTTCAACCGGGCAGAACTGTACATCCACCCATTGCATGATGCCAAAGTCAAAAGGCGCCAGCCATACCTTGGAGCGGATATAGGTGCAATACATAGTATGCGGTTGCTCTGCGTTTTCTATCATTGCTTTCATCTCATTGATATTGCAGCAGCTGGACACAAGATCCACCGGGCCGGTTGAAAAGAGCCCGTGGGAAACTTCCTGATGCGACTTAAAATAGCTGAAAATAAATCCGCCAATTGAATCGTGTTCATCATACTTCATGAAAAATGGAAGTGTGATGGTAATGCGATTATCCACCGCACGTGGCAGACTGAAGTTGGCGTTAACATCGGGGATGGCAATCTGTGCAGCCACCCGTGAGGGGTAGATAACTGAAAGCAATACTACTCCGATAACAAGCACCATGGCAGCAACTCCTGCCATGGAAGAGTAATTGACGGTGAGTCCAGCCCAGAGACTGGTTCCGGCAAAGAATGAGGCAGAGACCTGGGCCAGCAGATACCCGAGTACAACTGATATTACGGCAAGTGCCAGTGCTTCTGCAATAAAAAGAAAGGAGACATGCGATGGGGCTAGTCCCACGGAGGTGTAAATTCCAATTTCATTTTTTCGCTCATATACCGAGCTGATCATGGTGTTCAGCACAATAAAGATGGAGATAAGGAGCGGGATAATAATATTAGGAACACCGCTGTATTGTATTGAATCACTCTGGTTATAGAGCCAGACGCCGTCACTTTCTCCAGCAAAGATGGCCATGGAAAAACGGTCAACAAGTGCCTCGGCTGTTTCACTGATAGACGACTCTCCCTGAGGGAGCACTGCAAGATTTTTAAGTTTACCACCAATGGTCAGTAGGGTTGTGGCTGGGATGATTGCTACTTGCGAAGCGGGAATGTGGTGATATCTGCTTTGGAAGGAGCGGATATCGTCGCCCGATTCCATGGCTTCTTGTTCAACTTCACTGATTTCAGATCCTGATTCTTCGGGGAAGGTCACAGGAGTGAGAGGTTCACCATCAAGATCCAGTGCCTTATCAAATCGTGCTCCGTCAAAACTTCCGATCACGGTAAAAGTATGTCCCCATACCTGTATTGTTTCAGTGCCATCCGTCTTTACCTGGAGGGCATGTGCCATATCCTGATCAAGGATAATCGTGGTCCGGTCATCACTTGTAAACCATCTTCCGGAGCTTAACAGCTTGTTGAGTCCTGTGACTTCAGCTTCAGCTGGGGAGAGTCCGATCAGTCCCTGAAGCTCTGCGCTATTCTTTCTATTTTGCAGAGGAACGTGCACCGCCTGGGTTGGATCCTGGGCTTCGAGCCAGATACGGGGGGCAATCCCCTTGGCATCCTCAAAACCATCAACCAGACTGCTCACCGCTTCCACGGGAAGAGAGCGCCAATCGACACGTTTTAACAGGAGTCCCTGGTAGGGGGCTGTCTCCTGGAAGAAGAGCCTGCTCTGTCGCTCTCCTGATTTTACGGTGGTAAAACTCATAATGGTAAAGGTGAGAATGATCAAGGTCAGACAAGTCAGTACGGTGCGTATTCGCCTGCGTCTGAGATTGGATACGCCTAAGAAAAAAGCGGCGGTAAAGGCCTTCCAGTGACTGATCTCAGATGGTCGTTTGTGGCTGGCACGTCGCTGCAGGAGGATCATCTCCTCCTCGAACCTGAAGAAGATTATAAGACTCACCATTAGTGACAGGCCAAGGATAAAGAAGGCGAGAATGATAACTGTGGGACTGTAGGCAAGCTGAAATGCGGGATGGACCTGATAGATAATTGTGATCAGAACAAGCAGGATGCTACAAAAGGCAATGATCCGTTTATAGATGTTTGCATAATTAAAAAGAAACCTCTCCATACAGAAGGCAAAGGGCACAAAGAGGGCGATATAGAAAAGGACACCAAAGAGGACATCTTTTTGAGTTTTTTCCACCTGGACATAGACGCGGTTTGCCAGCGCCATGGATTCCGATGCCGCACTGCTGAAGGTTGCGTAGTCAAATTCTTTAAGGCTGTTTTCTGCGCGTAGTAATGCGCTGAGTCCGCGTTCTTCGAGCTGACTGATCTTGTCATCAAAAATACCGTGGCTCTCAAGGTTCTTAATTCGAGGAGAGAGAAGGGTCCATATATCAGAGGCGGCACGGTATACGGTGTTGTCGATGGCAGCAAATTGATCCACCGGATAGCCAAATCCCATGGACTTCTCCTGGGTTCCGTTGGTTAGAATCATCTTCCGGGTCAGTACATTGTCGGAGAGGATTGCTTTCAGCCAGGTTCCTGGTTCCGTGTAGATGGATGCCATGGTGGAGCTGCGGGTGTCGATTCTGCTATACCAGTAATGGGCGGGGGGAGCGTCACGCCGTCCATCGAGGAGCTCAATTTTGGTGAGGTAATTAAAATTGCGGGGTTCCAGCAGTCCAAAGATTGTTGTTTCTTTACAGCTGAAGAGGATAAGATCTGTTTTGGCTTCACGTCTTCTGATCTTAAGGCGGTAATTGCTTTTTCCGGTTGCCTTTTTATCGATGGCCCAGAGGACTTCACCGTTTTTTTCATCAAAGCGATAGCCCTCAATAATCAGCTTGTCGAGAACATGTTTTTTGTCGGCTATGCCTTTGATGCGGAAAGTTCCTGAGGCATCTACCATATTATAATGTTTCTGTGTTCCCTGGTAGGCAAGCAGCACAGTTTTGGCAGCTGGATAGTCGGCAAAAAGTTCACCCTGGAGAAGGAGGTTTGCCCGCCCGGTGACCGTTGAAAATCCGTTTCGTGGAAGTTTCCCCGACTGCAGGGGGGCCGTTCCAGCCATGGCCTCAACCATATCAGCAACCAGCTGCACCTGATTTTCAAGTGTCTCCCAGTTGATGTTTTCAGGCGTATCCCAGGGCGTACCCCACAATGCTCTTGCATCTCCTGTGCTTACCAGACTGATCCCTAAGAATCCGGCAAGGGAGGCGACCTCACCACCGAGTGCTGGTTTATCAAGAAACCAGGAGTCCCAAGAACGAAGACGGCTGGGACGAAGGGTGTTTATATAGGAAGTGCTGCTGTGGCTCTTGGCAGCTGTTGCATCAAGGAGGTCTGCAATTACCGAGAATATCCCTGTCCGGTTGACCCTGGCTTTTAAAGTATATAAGAAACCCTGGTGAAATGCCCCCAGTCCATTCCCGTGGCTGGAGAGATGCAAGGATATAAACGCAGCTATTTCATAATCAGCAAGCAGGTTTCTGAAGGCGTAGGCACTTTGTAGACAGGACTTTTGGGTTTTCAGTTCCTGCTTCCGGTTCTGCATGATGGCGATGGCTGCAGGAACAGCTTTCTGGAACAATTCAGCTTCCTCTGTACCCATATCATGAAAGCTGTTGCGCCAACTCAGGCGACGAAAGAGTAATCGTGTCTTGGAGAGTGTTTTTATCGTTTCGTCTCTCTTCGGGTCACTGCCATGGATCAGACGCAGGCGGTTAAGGTCTCGCGATATAGCATCAACGGAAAGTTTGAGGTGATCTTCTATGGCAAGGCTGATGATTGCATCACGTTCAGCATCTTCCGGTAAGGGAAAAGTAAGGCCTTTAAGGGTTTGTATGTAGTCCTTAGTGTTTGAAAGCTCCTTTTTAAACTGCTTTTTCTGATTCCTGAGAAGTTTTGATTTAGAGCTGATACTCCATAAAAGTTCACGCATTCCGGCAAGTGCTTCATGATGACCACTGGTGGCTACAAGGAGAACCGATCGTGCCGGAGGGTTGTCTTTTAATCGTTGTGCCGTTTGGAGCAGAGTGGCTATAGAGCTTGCTTCACCGGCTCCCGGTGCACGTCCTGCAACGTATCCTGAACTGTCGTAAAAACCATCGATTATTAATAATTCGTTCTTGAACGTAGGATCAGAACCGGGAATCAGGCCATAGATTGTTTCCGAGACAACTTCCTGCCACTGAACTTCGGCTGTCAGATTGGCAGTTGTTGCAATAAGCCCCGGGGCCTTAAAAGAAAAATTCTTAAAATAGCTTCTGATCTCATCTGCCTCCATCCAAAAGCAGGGGAGTTGAATGGGAGTGAGTTCTTCTTTTTCTTTGAAGATATATTTGGAGAGTCTTGGGGATGAGTTGAGATAAATGATGGCCCGTGCACCAAGGGATGCCAGTTGTTGCCAGTTTTGACCTGAATCGGCATCAAGTACGATAATGGAATCTTTGATCTGCATGCCTTTCAGATCAGACCAGTTTCCTTCACCCACATAATAAAGAGGACCGGTAAGCGTTCCGTTGGTGGCTTCAGGAGTGACAGCGTTGTAGCGAAGAGCATTCAGAGGAATTGTTTTTTCACCAATCTGCAGGCTCGCACCTTTTATCTTGCGAACCGGGATCAGGAAATGGTAGGTCTCGGGCGCTATCCCCATGGCCTCAAACTGTCCTTTTATAAAGTCAGCCGCTGTTTTACTACCTATGCTTCCCGTTGTTCGCTCTGCCCCACTGCTGAGTTGTGCAATTTGCTCCTGTAGAGAGAGTGGCTCAGTTGCAAAGGACGGTAACGTCCAGCAGATTAAAACGAGAACAATGGATACAAAAAGTGTGGGGAGTCGAAGGACGGTCATGGCTGTTAGCTGCTCATTCCTCCGGTGTTGATTTCCAGTTCATCGCGTTCCTGAATCTTGTCCACCCGGCCATCACGTATCCAGATAACCTGATCCGAGACATTGAGCATCTTGTAATCATGGGTGGCAGAGATCACTGTAACGCCCTGTTCGTCACTCATCTCTTTTAAGAGTGAGATGATTTCTTCACCGGTTTTCAGATCCAGGTTTCCCGTGGGTTCATCGGCCAGGATAATAGCTGGACTATTGGCAAGGGCCCTGGCAACCGCCACACGCTGCTGCTGACCACCTGAGAGTTCAGCGGGTTTGTGACTGTGTCTGCCTTCAAGGCCTACCTGTTTCAAAAGTTCCATGCCCCGTTGAATGGCGGCTTCGTTCGGGGTGCCGGCAAAGGTCATGGGAAGGGTAACATTCTCAAGGGCCGTCATTACAGGAATCAGGTTAAATGTCTGAAAGATATATCCAATTTTACGACAGCGCAGCCAGGCAAGTTCATAGGCATCAAGTTGCGCAATATCCACCTCATCGATAAATACTTTGCCCTCCGTTGGCTTGTCAAGCCCACCGATCATATTGAAGAGAGTAGATTTTCCAGAACCGGATGGCCCCATTATAGAGACATATTTTCCGGTCTCAATCTCAAGATCGATCCCCTTCAGCACCTCGACCACAATTTTTCCCAGGTCAAAATCTTTGGTCACATCTGTCACACGAACGATTAGTTTTTTTTCAGTCATTCATTCACTCAATTATCTGTAGTGTAATCGCATTGTTTTCTTCGGCTAAGTAGGCAGTTTCTGGGATCGTCTACCTTTTATTGTTCTACTCTCATGGCTTCAACCGGCTGCATTCTGGCAGCCATAATTGCCGGATATAACACTCCCAGCAAGCTCAATCCTATACCCGTTGCTATGGCAAGAGCGGATGATAAAAAAATAGTCTGCCAGGGAAATATCGGTATAATGCCAGTTCCAAAGCGAAGGAGCGCCCCTAAAAAGGCAGTAAGCGCGCCAAGCACTGCACCACTTACTGACCCTGCCAGGCCCTGAATTGCAGCTTCCAAAACAAATATCCGTACAATAAATCTGTCCAGTGCTCCCAGGCATTTCATGGTACCGATTTCCCGGAAACGTTCGGTCACTGACATAAGCTGGGCATTAATAATTCCCACGACGCAGACAAGAAGAGAGAGGGTTACAATCCAGCGCTGTTTGGGAGAGGACGCAAGGCTGGTGTCGCCTGGGGTTATATCGTATCCGGACTGAAGGAGGCTCCGGTGCAGATCAGGGTCACCGCTTGCAAGCATTTCGTCTGCAATATCAAGACTTATCTGGCTGAAGGCAAGAAAGGAAACGGCAAGGACCAGAGTTAGAGTCGTTATAAGCGATCGAAAAAAACGTGCCCGAATCGACTTGTAGGACATTATAAATGATTGCTTCCATGGCAATACTACCAATTGGCTCATTGCTTCTCTGCTTGGTTAGAATAGTCTGTGAAAAGTTTCTTTTTTCGATGAAGTAAGCATATCGTTTTTCCCTTCTTTTGGCAATCGTTCCTATAATATTTCCTGAAAGAGCACAGGATGAATGGCAGGAAATGATGAAATGGTTTTAAGAAGCAGATCTAAGAAATCAAATGCCGGTGTATTCATTCGCTGGTGATGGATCATGACTCCCCCAGTTCCTGCGCTAATCCCTTCCTCAATTTCCAGGAGCAGGTTGTTAAGAGAAATGCTGGGGGCAATTTCTTTTCTAGTGTGCAGATCAATGTTGATTTGCAAATCTGGAAGCCTAGAAGGGGACTGAGGTTTGGCATTTATGCTTCTAGAAACTGCTTTAAACTCCAGGTCTTGTAATCCGTGCAGGGTATCGATACTGCAGCGGTTCCAGGGCGGGGTGAAAATGTGAGTAAATGCATCTCCCATAAGAGTGTTTAAACGATTCCTTCCATTTTCCAGATCTTGTATCTGTTCAGTTGCAGGTCTGCCTGGTCCAAATTCCTGTTTTTTTCCTTCGAGTTCATGGTTTCGGTGGAGCCATCCGTGCTGGTGCCAGCACCACTGAGAGCTATTACTTTCTGTGAGGGCTTGGAGGGTTGCAAAACGTGTGGGAGTGAGCCACGAGGGGACCACTGCCAGGCAGAGGGGGGATTTGTGTTTTTTGAAAAGGTCCACGAGTTGACTGAATTGTTTACCGGGAACGCCAATATCATCGGCCCGAAAAAAAATATTTGCCTCTCCGTTTCCGTTTGTAAGTCCTTTTTCCAGGGCACCCTGTAATAGCTGTCCCGTGTTGTCAGGAAGATCTGTGTAGAGAGCGGAGATCATATTACGTTTTTACTCCACAGTGTTGAATCACTTATCATCTTGCAGCTTTGTTCGGCACCGTCAAGTTGCACCGAGGTCTGTTGTTTTGGTAACTGGAGCTGTACCGATATTTTTTTAGCTAAGCGTTTCGGTTCCAGGTCTTCTGGTTCCAGCAGCATAAAATCAGACGTTTTCGCAAAGGCTGAAATTCGCATACGTTGTTCACGGTTTTGACCAAACGGGTAAAGAAGTGCTGGGATTCCAGCAGCAAGAAGATTCATGCAGGTGTTATAACCGGCCATGGAAATGGAAAGATCTGCAGCATCAAGCCAGTCTGGAAAGTTGGAGCAGAAATCATGTACGGTTATCGGGCTGTTAATTGCTCTCAGTGTCTCCTGTAATTCGGGGGCACTGTATATTCCGGTGAAGATATGGAAATGGACGTTTTCTACATCCTGCTCCAGAAGAAGAACGGCCTGTGCAGTGGCATGCAATAGCTCAGCCCCGACATTGCCACCACCAATGGATGCCACAACAAGCTTGTCCTTATCGGACAGACCAAGCTCTTGTCGTAGAGAATTTCTGGTTTTTCGTTTCGCTGTTTTTGGCGTAATAAACCCTGTGTATCGGTATGATACTGTGATGGCCTCCATGCTTCCAAATGTTTCCTGTAACGGAATGAACTCGGGATCGGAGTGGATCAGGAGGCCGTCAAAAGAGTTGTTTAGTAGTTTTAATACTCTGCTTTCATATTTATGTTTATCCGTTTTTTCAACGAGAATATCACGGAGACTGCAGAGGCGGAGACAGGGAGACAAGGTGCCGGAACCGATACCATCCAGAATTGGGTCAAGCTCAAAGCGAAAGGCCTTTCGTCCAAAGGGGTAGAGCTCAATTAAAAAAACGTCAGGTTGAAAGGAGGTGAAGAAATCAAAAAGTTGTTGTTTTCGTTCTTGCTTAAGTTCTTCAAGATCGGCACCTGCGCTGCATGGTAGAAGTTTCGAAAAATCAGCATCCATTTTCAGACCGGGAAGCTGAAGGAAACTGACTGCAGAGTCAGGAAGATTGACATTCGGGCCACCGAGTATCATCACCGTTTCATGCTGTTCTGCCAGAGCATTACATATCTCAAGGCTGCGATGAAAATGTCCGATACCAAGAACATGCTGGCAATAGCAGGCAATTTTCATAATTGTTTAGGCTCTGTCGGTAGCAGGAAAGATATTTAACGGGCCAAGCTGCAGTGTATCCCCTGTTCCGAGCAGGAGGTGCAGCTGTCTTTTTTGCAGGAGTTTCTTCTCTTCCGGGAGAAAGGCACGGCCTGCAAGATGGTAGATAAGTGATTTTACAATTCCTTCGTGAGAAACAATAAGTACCCGTTTCCCGGAATGGCCACGAATCGTATCCTCTATAACGGGAAGGGCTCGTTGTAAAACTTCTTTTCTGCTCTCTCCACCTGGTGGGCGGAAATCCCAGCCTCTGCGTATCTGAGCAGCAAGTTCTTCCGGTTGTTCAGTTTTGAGCTCACCAAATGATTTTCCTTCCCATTCGCCCCAGGCCTGTTCTCGTAGTTCTTGTTTCCATTCCACGGAAACCGGATTGCAGTATTGCCTGATAATGGCAACTGTTTCTTTTACCCTGCCAAGATCACTGGCAATAATATGATCAATGCTATACTTGCCGATAAATTGCCCCCAGTCGTGCACCTGACTGGCTCCCTTTTCAGAAAGAGGCGAGTTTTTACGACCCTGTATTCGTCCCTCTTCGTTCCAGACAGTTTTTCCATGACGCAGCAGAGCGATAATCGTTTGCTCTGTATCCGATTTGCTGTTTTTAAGAAGTCTCTGCATAACGTGTCAGAATGCGTTCAAATTGAAGGTAATTAGAGTGGAGGTCATGGTTTTCCCGGATATGTTTTTCTGCTGTTTGCCCCATTGTAGTACGTTGTTGTCTGTTCTGCAGTAATTGTTTGACTCTTTTACAAAAAGAATCCACGTCAAAGGGCGTGGTGAGAAATGCCGTTTTTCCCTGCTGGACAACCTCTGGAATGCCGCCATTGTTAAAGGCAATAACGGGTAAGCCACAGGATTGGGCCTCAAGGTATACCATACCGAGCGATTCCCTGATTCCTGGAAATACAAAGAGGTCACCGCCGGAGTAGAATTGATACATTTCTGCTCTATCTGTCTGACCGGTAAAGAGTACCCGGCCCGGAAGGTACTTTTCGGCTAATTTGGTGAGTGTTTCCCGTTCGCTGCCATCTCCTGCGATAATCAGTTTGAATGGAACGGTTTCAGGTGCAAGCTTTGCCAGAGCCTTGATCATCCAACTAAGCCCTTGGGTTTTAACATCGGGACGAAACATGGCAGCAGTCAAGATGACAATTTCATCTTTGATTTGCCATTTATTCCGTAGCTTTTTCCGGGCACTCTTGTCAAAGGTAAATGATTCTGGAAAGATCCCGGGTTTTATATAGGCGAGTTTGTCATCTGGAATGATTCTTTGCAGGTTCTCAAGATCCGCCTTTCTGTTACTGAAGAGTTGACCTGATTGAAGAAGGCTGTGGCGGTTGAGGTAGAATCCAATTTTTCCTTTTAGGCTCCGACGTTGCTTTGTGGAATAGATTCCCTGGAAAATTGAGTAGGGAAGGTTAAACTTTTTACAGAGTGGCGGGCCAAGCAGGTCGGGGGCCTTGTAGTAACAGTGGTAACTGAGCCAAATGTCGGGAGAAAAGTCCTGGATACGTTTTGCGGTGTCCAGGTATTCTTTGACTATTTCAAAATAGCGCCAGGGCTTTAAATAGATCCATCGTGATCTGAGCTTGCTCGCAACGAGTACCTGGTGGCCCTGTGAAATCAGAAAGTCATACAAACCCGTGGCGATAATAAGATCGCCGGACGGGTTAGGGTGTCCAAGGGGCTTGAAGGGTGCATAGAAACAGATCCGCATTCCGAGTATTTTGTATGGTTTATTTTGACGGGCTTCTGTTAAGTCTTGTCTTGGTTAGTCTTGAGCTGTTTTTGAAAGATATGGCCCATTTCTGCAACGAGTTGTCGGTTATCAAAATGCTCTCTGGTGTGCTGGATACCACCCTGAATAATAGTGTTTCGCAGTGTTCTGTTTTCCAGAATCTCTTGAATGTTCGTTGCCATTGTTTCCGGCTCCGATGGGGCAACGGTGATACCGCTTTTGTTGTGAATCAGAATTTCAGGAATTGCGGAAACGGTTGTTGAGAGGCCGGGAACACCCATGGCCAGACTCTCCACCAGTACATTTGGGATACCGTCGCGGTCACCATTCCCTGCAATTTCACAGGCCAGGACAAAAAGGTCACTTTTCTCGAACTGTTTGAGCACCTCTTTATGAGTTCTGGTACCAAGGCATTGGCACTGCTCATCGAGCCCAAGTTCTGTTATGAGTCTAAGGATCTGTGCTTTATCGTCACCATCTCCAATAAGAGTGTGCTTAAAAGGAAAATTTTGGCTTTTTAAAATTTGAAGTGCCCGATACAGTGTTGGCAATCCTTTTTTCTCCGTCATTCTTGCGACCGTTAACAGGGCATAAGGGGGCGTGCAATTCTGGTGATCGGTTTTGGGGGAAAAGAGTTTTAGGTCAATGCCGTGATAAATACAGTGGATTGGCGTGTCCAGTCCTTCGGCAATATTTTCAAGGTATCTGCGGTTGTAGTCGGTACAGGTAATTACAAATTTGGCCAGTCGTATTTTCTCACGGAGTTGTTTCGGGTTTGAGGTGTAGATATCCTTGGCATGGGCAGTAAAGCTGAATGATCTTCCGGAAAGTAGTGCCGCAAACATGGTGACGGAGGTTGGCGAGTGGGCAAAATGGCCATGGAGATGGCTTAGTGTGGTGTCGTTTAACAGATGGTGATTTGTGAGATATCCTGCCTGAAGGAGGTGTTTAAAAGTGGCCAGATTAGCGGTTCGTTTATAGCGTTTGAGGGCCAGCCCCAGTCCATGTTTGAAGAGTGCCGGGCGTTTGACAGCAAGAAAAAGGTTTGGCAGGAGCAGGCGCGGAAAATCGAGGAGCAATTCAGTGGGTAGGTAATCCACCCGTGCTTGAATCTGTTTTACTGAATCATGACAAAAATCTTCTCTCGGATGACGCATGGGAAAGAGTCGCATCCGAAATCCAAGTTGTTCAAGCAGCAGGATCTCATTTGAAATAAAAGTCTCTGAAATACGTGGATAGCCTTTGAGGATATACCCAAGTGTTGGCTCTGGAGGAGATGTGGTCATGAGATATCTCTGAAGTGTTCAATACGATCCCGCATGGTGTCAAGCCCTGAGAGCTTAAAGGATTTCATCCTTTTTTTGTACTCATCGCTTTTGTTGAGGATGGTAAATATTTTTTCTCGAAGCAGCTGGGCAGAAACTTTATTCCAGGGAATATGGTCAATCAGTCCCTGTTCTGTTAATTTTTCGGCACGAATAAGCTGTTCTTTTCGAGGAGTTTCTCGTGGGATGATAAGAGATGGTGTTTTCTGGCTGAGAATTTCACAAACGGTGTTATAGCCGCCCATGGAAATCACGAGATCAGCAGCACCAATCAACTGTTCCATACGCGGATGGAATGGCTGGGATTTAATTCCAAACCGTTTTGCCCTTTTTTTTAGATGCTCCCGGCTGGATTTTGGCATAAATGGTCCAGTGATCATAAGAGACTTAAATGGAAGGGAGGTTGGAAAAAAGTCGTGCATAGAGATGTAATGATCAAGGAGTTCACACCCATCTCCACCGCCTCCTGCAGTAACAAGAATAAACGTGTCTTTCTCAAGGATTCGGTATCTGTTACGTATTTTTTTTCGGGTCCGGTTAGAGTTTTGTTTGCGTGGGATATAGCCGGTGAAACATATCTTGGGTTCCAGTGAAGATGGAATTTTATATTCCATGATGGGATTATAGATATCTCGGTTCCCATAGACCCATATCTCATCGTATAGTTCTTCCAGATATTGATACACATCCTTGTTCTTCCAGTCATTACAAACAACGGATGACTCATCAAGTATATCGCGAAGGCCAAGAATTGTTTTGGTCGCAGGCAAATGTTTCCGGAGCCATTGAAGAGTGGGCAGGACTTCTTTTTTGAGTCCAAGAGGCTCTTTGTCAACGATAAAGAGGTCGGGTTTGAAGGCCTTTGCAGTGGCGCTGATAATACTTTTTCGAATGTGGAGCGCCTGACTCGGATCAATGCGGATGGAGAGAGACTGGTAGTCGTCGTTGGTTTTTTTTATCATCCCGGGGATACGGACAAAATCGACCTGTTCGGGGAGGGTGAAACGTCCGGCAATAGGAGAACCAGTAAGGATAAGGATATTGACTTCTTTTCCGGAAAGATGCCTGGCAATAGCCATGGAGCGTCTGATGTGCCCAAGCCCATAGGTGTCATGGGAGTACATAAGGATATTGTATGTTTGAGCGTGTGTCATGTCGGTAATTTCTAATCTATTAGCAACATTGGGGGAAGGGAAATCAGAACTCGCTGTCTTTTAGTTCGTCCAGATGAAGGTAATCTTTCAGGCTGAAAGCAGGCTTCTTAAAATAATCTTTTATTTCAGTTGGAGAGAGGTCTCTTCTGTCTGCAATTTTTCTTGCAGGTACCCCGCCCCATATTTCATAGGCCCCAGGATTTTTTGTCAACACAGAGCCAGCCCCTAGAATAAAACCGTCGGGAAGAATGGATGCCTGGTAGAGAACAATGGCATTCTCATGGATCCATACGTCTTTTCCAATATACTTGTCTTGCCAGAGGATGCCGTGCTTTTCCTGGGTGGCAAGGAGTGGGTCCATTCCCTGATGACAGTGGTCATGGGTGTAAATTCTTGCTCGTGCACCTATCATACACCACGGCCCGATATGAATAGCACCGGTATTGTCTAAAATAGAGAAGCGACTGATAACCACATTGGTTTCGCTCCCGGCTGTGTTGAAAATTTCGGGAGAAAGAATGAGTTTGCCTTTGTGGATATTGGAGTGCGGTTTTCGGCGACATTCTTTGAGTGATGTTTCAAGTTCCAGTTTGGTTTGTGAGGCACTTCGAAATCGCACGGAATTTATCTGCTTAGGTGTATTGAGTATGTTTCAGAAAGATATCTGCGGACGAACAGGGGGGAAACTGATAATTAAAAGCTCATTGTTAATTTGTTGGTGACAATGGTAATATCGTCAATATCGGTAAAGCTTTTACTTTCCTTAAAGAGTTCACCTGTATCCATATACCCAAAGTGAACTTCATAGGCAAAATTATTTAAAAATTTATATGCGACCCCAAGATCAACTTCCCATCCAACGCGGTCGGTGTAGGCGATGTCTTGTTTTGCCGGAGTATCGGTCACACCGAAGGAACTGTGAAGAGTAATTGCAGATGTAGGTGCATAGGCTGCCTTAAAGGCAAAACCCTGATAGTCATTCGTTTTGTTTATATCTATATGAGGGCTGCTGAGAGAATACTGTTCCCTGTTAAGAACGGTGTTCATCGCCTCAGAGGATATAAAGAGGCTGTGGAAGCTTACACTTTTTGATTCATTGGAACTGGATTGGTTACCTGTCTGGTCGCTACTCAGTGTGTATGCAAACAACCTATAATCTCCAGACTGTAGTCCTTTCTCGGCCGCATGCGCACTTAGGGCGATGCTTGAGAAGAGAAGAGTCAGAAGTATGGTGATTAATTGTTTCATCGTTGCCCGAGAGTAGAAAATCAATAAGTACAAAAAACTTGACTATTATTTAAATTAAGATTTTTTCCTATACAAGTCAAGGAGAAAATCTTTGTTGGTACGAATTTTCTTGAAGCTTCTGTATTGCTACTGCTTTCGGCAGATCTTTGCAAAACATTGTTGATTGCGATGAAGTCGGAAGTACGGTAGAATTGTGAGATTCTGCTTATTAATATAGATTATGTAAAAGTAAAATAAATATAGAGGTAAACAATGTGTAACTCCTTAAAACAATGTGTGGTGACCGTTTTTCTGTTGTGCGGATGGGTCCTGGCAGCAAGCAGTTCACAGGCTGTTGAGAAAAAAGAAGTTGTTTTCTATCCAACAGATGTTAGCGAGGCCGGAAGTTTTGCTTATTTGCGTGACAGTGTGCGGCTCATGCTTGCGAGCAGGCTTGCTCCGATTGCAGGGGGAGAAGTACGACTTGAAAATGCAATGCAAAAGAAAAGGGATTTTACCTCCTATAGAGTAATGAGCCGTGTAACCAGCACAAAAAACGGCATCGAACTCTCTGTGAAAGCGTTCAGGCCGTCTGAAGAGAACTCGTTACAGTTTCAGTCCGTGGCAAAGGATAATAAGGGAATTCTGACAGCACTCGATGTTCTTGTTGGAGATGTTGGAAAACTTCTGTTTCAGGTTGAAGAACCGGAAAAAGTCAGTAACAAAACTGCCAAAGAAGGGGCTGATAATGTTGACGTGGGTGCAATGCATCCGGATAGACTCTATAAAACTACTTCAGGCTTTGGGCTTTCTATTACCCAGGACGAGTTTATAAGTCAGACAGAGCTTGAGGTGAAAGCCACTGAACGCTACAAGAGTGCTGTCGTATCAGCTCAGTCAAAGGGGATGACTGCCGGGGATCTTGATGGTGATGGTCTTGATGAGATAGTTATAGCCACCAATACAAAGTTATATATTTATCAGCTGCGTGATCAAAAAATTGAGCAGGTAGATACTATCTCTTTGCCGGGCGAATTACAGGTTCATGCGGTGAACGTGGCTGATCTTGATAAGAATGGTGTGATGGAAATCTATCTGAGCAGTACCAGACATAAAGAAGCCCGTTCCTTTGTGCTGGAATGGCATCCAACCAATGGCACCAAATGGTTATATAAAAACGTTTACTGGTATTTGAGGCCACTTGTGATCCCGGGCGAAGGATTAGTACTTGCGGGGCAGCAGAGTGGTTTCTCAGGAGAGATGATGACTTCCGGGATTTATCGGTTAACTATACATCAGGGAGAGGAAATCTCAAAAGGGGAACATCTATTGCTTCCCGGCTCGGCTAATTTATTTGATTTTGTTTTTGCTGATCTTGACGGAGATAAACTGAGTGAGGTTGTTACTATTAACAGGAAGGAACAGATGCAGGTGTATAGTTCGGCTCTGGAATTACTCTACACCTCACCGTCTGGTTTTGGAGGAAGGGAACTGCTGGAAGAGTATACTGCTCCTATTCGCCTGGTTGTCACAGATTTTGATAATAACGGTAAGGACGATATTTTGCTTGTTGATAACGAGCTGTATTCCCCCAAAATGTTGAAGAACAGCCGTCTCTACAGAAATGGACAGGTGCGAGGACTCGGCTGGGACGACGGATTTGTGGAAATGTGGCATACAAATCTTTTCTCCAATGGTATCATTGATTTTCAGTTTTTTGCTGCACCCCAGGAAGATGGGAGCGCCCAGGGTCGCCTCTTTGTGGTTGAGCCTGAAGATGCCACTATGCTGGAAAATATTTTTCTTGGAATGGGGGGGAGTAGATTGTCGGTATTTGGCATGAGCTTTATCTCAATGAAGTCACAGGGAGAGCAATAAAAAAAGGTGAAGGTATAAAAATTTTTACTTTTTGTGAAAAAAACTTGACAGGTGGTGGCGCGATAGATATCATTCATTTAATTGTTTAGTAGATATGGTTGTTAAGTCAGCTTTGACGAGCAACTAAGAAGACGCCTTCATTTATGGAGGTGAAAATTTAAGGAGATGATTGAGATGAAGAAATTAATTTGCGTTGCTGCAGCATTTATGATGGTTGCTGGTGTTGCAACTGTTGCCTCTGCAGAGGTTGACTTGAGTGGTAGTGCCCGTGCACGTTTGAGATATAATGACTCTGGTATTCAGGGTCTTGATGGCGTAACCAAGTGGGACTCCCGTGTACGTGTAAAGATTCACGCTAAAACAGAAGGCGGCGGATATGTGAAGGCTCGTGTTCGTTTTCTTGATGGTACTTGGGGATTAGGTAATGATGATACCCCAGATGCAATGGGCGGCGGTAACGTATGGTCCGATTACGCATTTGTTGGTTTCAAGGTTGGAAATATTGATATAGCTGGTGGTAAAATGCCTGCTTCTTTCTCTCCATGGTTCCTTGATGATGCTCGTACCGATCGTTTTCGTGTACTCTATAAAGAAGGTGGCCTTGCACTTGCTTTCACCTATGACAAGAAAATTTACGAGTATGCTGCAACAAGCAAAGCAGTAAGTTATTCAGTTGATGATGGTAACGGTAACCTTGTTGATCTCGTAGCTCAGGTTGCTGGCGAAAATTGGGACGGCGACAGAGATGTATGGGGTGTTACCTACCGTCAGAAATTCAGCGATGCTGTAAAAGCTAACGCTCGTCTTGTTTATCAGGCAGATAGTGCTGTTAATCCTGACATGAGTGGTATTAAGGGTTCTGCCAACGTTGAAATGAGTTTTGGCGGCAACAACATTCTTATCGAACAGTCTTATAAAGCTGGTGATACAGTAAAAGTTGGTTCTGATGATCAATATGGTGGTTACGCAGAATGGAACGCAACCTATGGTTCTATTACTCCTACCGCTCGTGTCGGTTACACCAAGGACGGCTTCAGCTCTGATGAGACCTTTGGTTGGTTGATGTTTGGTGGTGATGTAGTACCTACCAGTCAGGTTCAGCGTATCGGTAGCGAAGGAGACACCTTCTTTGTTGGTTTGAGCTCTAAATTCCAAACCTCAGAGCAGTTGAGCTTCACTGGAAACCTTGTTTATATGAACATTGATGATAACGTCAAAGCAATTCATGGCGAGAATCCATATGAGATTTCTGGTCAGGCAAAATATCAAGTTGGAAAAGGCGTAGCCGTTCTTGCTAGAGCTGGTTACCTCGGAAGTGATGGCGATCTCGTAGATGACGCTTTCTCTGCATACACCCAAATGGAAGTGACCTTCTAGTTAGTCGCTTTTCATAAGTCGTGTTGATGTTTAAGAACGAGCTCTGATTTTCAGAGCTCGTTTTTTTTTGTCCAGTTTTCTTTACTCTACTCTTCTACCTTGGCAACTCTCTCAAACCATAATCGTTGGACCGTCTTTTTTGTCGTTGCAGTGGGCGTTTTTTTGTCCACCATGGACAGTTCCATGATAAATGTTGCTCTGCCCTCAATTATGCGCAGTTTTGGGACAAACCTGCCGCAAACCGAATGGGTGGTGTTGGTTTATCTTCTTACGATTACCGTTTCCCTGTTGTTTTGGGGAAGGGTCGCTGACCAGCTTGGTTTAAGTTCTGTCTACCTTAGCGGAATGGTTGTCTTTTCAGTTGGTTCAGTGGCTTGTTATCTTTCGGTTACATTGTTCCAGTTGATTGGGTTCCGTTTCTTGCAGGCTCTTGGAGCATCCATGATGATGGCAACAGGCCCGGCAATTATTAAGCTGGTTTTCCCTGCTGACCAACTTGGAAAGGCATTGGGGCTAGTGGGGGTTGCAACTTCAATAGGACTTATGGTGGGGCCGGTTATCTCAGGTTTTCTGATCTATAGTTATTCCTGGCGGGAGATATTTCTGGTTACTGTCCCTGTCAGTGTGCTGACCAGTGTTGCAGGATGGTTTTCTTTGAAATCTAAACCCTCTGAAAAGAGTGTGACAAAGAAATATTTTCCATTTGATTGGCCTGGAATGATTCTCTGGGCAGGAATGATTAGTTTGCTGGTTCTGCTTTCAACACAACATTCTGGCGTTGCGGTGGAAATTGTTGTGGCAGAGGCTCTGACGTGTCTTTTGTTTTTTATTCTTCTGGTGAAAGTGGAGTTAAGGAAACAGAATCCTCTTTTTCCCCTCTCTCTTTTTCGAAGTCGTTCCTATTCCATCGCCATGTTTTGTGCAGCTCTTTCTTTTGCAGTACTTTTTGTGGTTCTTATCCTGATCCCGTTTTATCTCGATTATATTTTGTCTCTTTCTGCAAAGCATATTGGTTTTGTTATGATGGCTGTTCCAATTTCTGTTTTTTTTGTAGCCCCCCTATCCGGGGTTCTCTATAATCGTATCGGGGCAAGATTTCTTACAACCAGTGGACTTGCCATTGCAGCGGCTGGTCTAATGCTGCTTTGTTTGCTTACTTCTGAGAGTTCTGCGATGGATGTTGCCTGGCGCTTAGCCGTTCTAGGTTGTGGCCAGGCTCTGTTTTTATCTCCAAACAGTGCAACTGTATTAGAGAGTGTAGGTCCTGGACAAACAGGGGTGAGCTCCGGGATGCTCGCTACTGCACGTAATCTTGGAATGCTGATGGGGGTATCCTTGGCAGGTTTGCTCTTTGGGGTGATTTTTTCCTGGTTGAGCGATGGGTTGGATCTTAAACAGTTCAGTCCGGATCAGACGCGCAATTTTATGTATGCCTTGAAGGCAACATTTACAGTTACAGCTTTATTTGCAGTGCTGGGTGCTGTGCTCTCCTCACTACGAAGAAATGTTTGAGTAGTTAGGGATAGTGTTTGGTCATAAAAACGAGGATGGTAGGGAAGGAGCGTCTGCAAAATACGGGAGGGTTTGATTAATGGATATTCTTGGGAAGGGTTATTTTTGCGACCATACCACCGGTTTTACCATGGTCCAGTGAAAACTGTCCCTGATGTTCCGCTACAATTTTTTCCACCAGAGTAAGTCCCATACCAGTGCCATAGGTCTTAGTAGTAAAAAACGGATCCGCTACTTGATCAATATTTGCACCGCCTAGGCCGACTCCTGAGTCCTCGACTATTATTGTGATATCACTGCTATTTTCCTTGCATGAAACGGTTAGGATACCGCCGGATGTCATGGCTTCAACACCATTTCTAATTAAGTGTAGAAACATTTGTCGTATAAGCTTTGAATCTATAAAAAGTTCCGGGTCGGGATCCGGTAGATTCAGCTGATAAAGAATGGACTGTTTCTTCATGGTGCCATAAAAGAGGAGAATACTTTTACGAATAAGCGGGTACAGTTGCTGCTTGGATTTTTCTGGTTTATCATCATCAACAAAGTTAAAGAGGTCATCCAATGTTGACTCAATTCTGGATGCTTCCAAAATCATCATATCTAGAAACTTTTGAGTCTTTTCGTCCGAATTTTTTTTCGCAAGTAACCTGGCCATCCCACCAATGGAGGTTATCGGGTTACGAATAGCATGGACAAGTTGTGCTGACATATGCCCAAGAGCTGAGTATCGTTCAGAGTCAATAAGAAGGTCTTTATTTTTCTCAAGCTCTTGTGTTACATCTTCAAGCTCTGTTATCTTATTCTGCATAGCCTTGTAGAGGTGGCTGTGCTCAATCGCAAGGCTTGCCTGGCTGGCAAAAATTTCGAGCGAGTTGATGTCATCCTCTGAGATTGGATGGCCGGTAACAAAGTTGTCGGCAATGATGACGCCAAGTGATTTGTTTGGCGAGAACAAAGGTGTAATAATAAAGTTGTCTTCCTGGAGAATGGAAAGAAGGTGCTCTGACACCGGGTCAGTCCCAATGACTCCATTCTGGATATGAATACTTTGTCGGTATGTACAGGCTTGAATAAGAACATGGTGTTGATTGTCCGCTGGTATTTTCAGATCCTGAACAATTAAATTCAATTCCGTATCATTATCCATACAGGATGTCTTGACCTGGTCGAGGATATCTGTAAGGTGGAGATTGTCTTTTTTGATTCCGTCCCACACCCGGCTGGCATCAGCCCTGCATTGAGGGCCAATTGCCATTTTTCCCTGTAGTTCTGTATTGTCAATATTGAAGAGGAGGAGGAAGGCCCTGTTGAATTTTAAACCATCTTCTGCTGTGATACCGACCAGGATAGATTGAAGGACGGTATGGAGTTCAATGCTGTCTAAATAAGCACTGTTCATTTTCAAGTTAAGCTGATGAAGAAATCTGGTACGGAAATTTGTAAGCTCCAACTGCTTCTGGTAGCGTCGATTGTCGATGATAAGTCTTCGTCTTTGCAAGGACCTTCTAACGGCCAGGCTGAATTCATCAAGGGTCACCGGCTTTGCAAGATAATCATCAGCTCCCTGCCGCAAACAGTTGAGGGCTACTTCTAGATCGGTTGTTCCGGTCAGCATGATTATACTGAGGTCCTGATGGAGGGGAACGAGTTCTTTAAGAAGTTCTGTTCCATCCCGGTCAGGGAGACCAATGTCGAGAAGTACAAGAGCTACAGTGTGTTGTGTAAGGATCAGGCTAAGTTCTGCTGCACTGGATGCCGTGAAAACAGTAAAGCCCTCACTGAGAAGAAGCGTTTCAAAGAGAAGAATAATTTCTTTGGAGTCGTCAACAATTACAACGGATTCACCGGGATCAAGAAGATTTTTCGATGGACTGGTTTTGTCATCAATAACTGTAGCTGTAGAGTCAACCATGGGGCACATCGTGTTGATTTAACTGGAGTTGAATGTTGACAGACTTGTGAAATTGGACCTATTTAATTGTACAGGGCTGGCTGAAAAAGGAAAGGAAAAATCGTTTTCATTTCCAATTATAATTTTGTTTTTTGAAGTGGAGAGCATGTGAAAGACGAAGTAAGTGACAAGGAGTTGAAAAAGGTTATCGCCGATTTTCTGGAAATGGGACATGTTGATAATATTTTTGAAATGTATAAGCAAGATAGCAACTATTATTCCTGGACTGGAGAATTGCTCGATGACGAACGTTTTGCTGTTCGTTTAGGGATTGCCGTACTTTTTGAAGAATTGAAAATTCACTGTGAAAAAGATATTCACCTGGCCGTTGCCTCTCTTTCCAGAGCAATGATTGATGGTCCTACATATGTTCGTGGGGAGGCTGTTAATGTTCTTGGAATTATAGGAAGTGAAGAAGCGCTTGTCTGTGTACGCATGGCACTTCAAGATCAATCGTCACAGGTACGTGAAGTTGCCATGGCTGTGTTGGAGGAGTGTGAGTGAAAGATTTTTTTGCAGAGGGTGGAACGCTCTCTTTTGGATTACATGCCTTTGAGCCAAGATCCGGACAGCTGCAGATGGCCGAAGCTGTTGAGGAAATATTAGCTTCAGGTGATGATAGCGGTGATGGTTGCGCTTCTGTTCTTCTGGTTGAAGCGGAAACAGGAATTGGAAAAACACTTGCCTACCTCGTACCTGCTATTCTCTCCGGACAGAGGGTGGTTGTCTCAACTGCCACAATTAATCTTCAGGATCAGATTGTAAAAAAAGAAATCCCACTTCTTGAAAGAGTGTTTGAAAAGAATATTTCTGCCCTATGTATTAAAGGCCGCCAGAATTATCTTTGCCACTATCGCTGGTTTCAGTATTGCTCGAGTCCTCAGATGTCTTTACTCGAAGATAATGATATTGAACGAATTGAAAAGTGGCTGACAAAGACGGAGGTTGGTGACAGGGCTGAACTCTCCTGGCTTCCAGATCGTTCGCCGCTCTGGCCAAAAATTTCTGCTCAATCCAACCAGTGTATGGGCAGTGATTGTCCTGAATTTCAGCTCTGTTTTGTTAATCGTCTCCGCAAGCAAGCAGGTTCTGCGCAGCTTCTTATCGTAAATCATCATCTTTTCTTTTCCGATCTTGCATTGCGCCAGGCGGGCTATGGTGAAATTTTACCGCGTTATCAGGCTGTGATCTTTGATGAGGCGCATCATCTTGAAAATGTGGCATCGAATTTTTTTGGCAAGCATTTCAGTCATTATCAACTGCTTGATCTATTAGGGGACATTGAACGCTATGCAGAAACCGAGTTGGAAGCTTCTACTATTGATCGGTTGATTGGTTCCATTGGCGGATTAAAACAGCGGCTGGATCTTTTTGCAGCCCTTTTCCCTGCGCAGAGAGGTCGCTATCCTCTTACACCTCTTATTGATAAAAGGAGCAAGGAGTGGAGGGGGGCTTTGGAGAGTTTATTGCTGGGGCTTGAGAATCTCGCGGATCGTTGTTCTAAACTCGCAAAGCATTCTGAGCTCTGGAATTCGTTTACAGATCGAGCGTTGGAGCTTCAAAAAAATCTCTCTCATATTGCGGGACCAGAGCATGGAGAGGATGGGTATTTTATCCGCTGGTATGAGAGGCGTGAACGAACCGTCAGCCTCTCTGCGACCCCTGTAAAGGTCGCTGAAGAACTGGAAAATTGTTTATTTAATTCTGTCCAGTGTTGCATTATGACTTCGGCTACTTTAACAACCGGTGGGACATTTAAGTATATGCAGGAACGCCTTGGTATTGATGACAGTTGTAAAACTTTGCGTCTGCAATCCCCCTTTGACTATAAAGGTAGAACTCTGTTATATGTACCGGAACAGGGTTTTCCAGATGCTGCTGCTCCCAATTACAATGACGTCATAAGTAAGCGTATCTTGGACTTGTTAACAGTCAGTCGGGGGAGAGCACTGGTCCTTTTTACAAGTTTTAGAGCTATGGGTATGGTTGCTGAATATCTTAGCGGCAGGCTCTCGTATCCGGTTTTGGTACAGGGGACAGCTTCTCGCCATTCTTTGCTAGACCAGTTTCGTGAGACAACGGATTCGGTGCTGCTTGCAGTTGCATCATTCTGGGAAGGTGTTGATGTCTCCGGCGATTCGTTGAGTTGTGTGCTTATTGATAAGCTTCCCTTTGAGGTGCCGAGTGATCCTGTTATCCAGGCAAGGATGAAGGCCATTGAAGCAGATGGTGGAAAGCCCTTTTTCCAGTTCCAGGTTCCACGGGCTATTCTTACTCTACGTCAAGGCGTTGGGCGGCTTATGCGTTCCACCGGGGATAGGGGAGTGATCGGGATTTTAGATATACGTCTCTATTCAAAAGGGTATGGGCGGATATTCCGGGCAAGTTTGCCTGCGTCACCTGTGGTACGAACCCTTGATGATGTCAAAGATTTTTTTGAAATGGATCAAAAGAAAGGATAATACAATGGCTGATGTGAACGGTGCCAAATCGAAAGAGCAGTTGATGCAATCTATTGCTCCGGAAGTGGCAAAGATTGAACAGACCATGCGTAGGGACTTGCAGGAGGCAACTGTTGGGGCGGATCCATTGCTGAGCGAAGTACTTGAGTATGGTATTTTTAATGGCGGAAAGCGTCTCCGTCCATTGCTTGTTGTGCTCGCTGCACGTCTTTGCGGGCTGAGGGAGGCAGAAGGAACAGCGGAGAGTATCTACGAACTAGCCATTGCCTTTGAATATCTTCATGGTGCTACCCTTTTTCATGATGATGTTATTGATAGAGCTGATATGCGCCGAGGCAAGGCATCTGTAAGTAAACAGTTTGGGACAATTGCCGCAATTCTTGGTGGTGATTTTCTACATTCCCGTTCTATGTTTATTGTTGGTTCACTTGGTGGAAAGGACTCCTTACGAATTTTCTGTCAGGCAACCAATGCCATGGTTGATGGTGAATTTATTCAGCTCCGTAATGCCCAGAATTATAATCTTTCAGAAAAGGATTATTTCTCAGCTGTAAAGGGGAAGACAGCATTGCTTATTGCAGCAACGTGTGAAATTGGAGCGCTTGCTGGTGGGGCTAGTAAAGTCGAGCAGGAAGTACTTGCGGAATATGGAATAAGCCTTGGGACTGCATTCCAAATCATAGATGATCTCCTTGACTATCAAGGCGATCCTTCTCTGACAGGCAAGGCAGTTGGAAACGATTTTCAGGAGGGGAAGATGACTCTTCCTGTAATCCTTGCTCTTGATGCGGCAAGTGTGGTTGATAGAAAAAGGCTTCTGTTTCTTTTGGAAAACGAAAGCGCACGGCAGGGTGGGTTGGATGAAGCGTACGACTTGATCGAAAAATATAATGGTTTTGAAAGAAGTCAAAATCGAGCCCAAACAATTGTGAAAGAGGCGTTATTTGCGTTAGATATATTCTCAGATAAGGGGTGCCTCCCTGTACTTGCAGTGTTTCATGCATTGGCACAATATGTATTATCAAGAAAAAAGTAGTATGAGTTCTTTTGTGGATGAGTGAATTATGAGCAGGAAAGTAAGAAAAAAAAAGAAACCAGCAGTGCGTCGTAAAAAGAAATCCTCTAAGGCATCGTTGCTGACCGTGAGGGTATGCTCTTTTTTTATTCTCCTTGGTTTGTTGTTGTTTTCAATGGGCGCTGCCGGGTATGTGATATTTTTCAGGACCACTATTGCCCATGGCGCAACACTTGATGAGAAGAAAAGTGATATAGCCTTTGAAGAGCCCTATGGGGGGATTCCTGAGTTGCCATCAGATATTCCTGATGTTCGTGATTCCACTTTACCGATGGTGGCGATTATCATTGACGATATGGGGTATCATAAAGAAATTGGGAATGAACTGCTGGCGCTTCCCATGAATCTGACTTTTTCATTCCTGGCTGCGGCACCCTATACGGCAGAACTTGAAGAGACCGCTTTTCAAGCAGGTCGTGTTGTACTGTTGCATCAGCCCATGGAGCCAAAAAGTAAAGAGTGGGATCCGGGACCGGGAGCATTGCTGCTTGGGCAGAGTGAAGAAGAACAAAAAACGTTGTTTTCTGTGAATCTTCAGGCCGTGCCTCATGCAGTTGGGGTGAATAACCATATGGGCTCATTGTATACCGAGAATCGAACCGCTATGGATAGTCTGATGCAGCTGGTTCGTGCCCAGGGAATATTTTTTATTGATAGTTTTACCACGGCCGATAGCCAGGGGCTTGCGGCCGCTCGTGCTGCCGGGGTGCTGACGGCAAGACGGCATATTTTTCTTGATAATGTTCACTCACAGGATAAAGTTTGTAAACAGCTTCGGTTGCTAGTGAAGAGTGCAGAGAAAAATGGCTGGGCTATTGGAATAGGACATCCTAATGAGGCAACACTTGCAGCCTTAACGAATTGCAGGAGTGATCTACTCAAACGAGTACGCCTGGTGAGTGCTCAGGAGTTATTGCTTAAATTGCATGAATAAGTTGTGAATCACAGACACTCTCTTGCTGGCTCACTGACAACAAAGGCTAGGTTGAGATTTTCGTTGGCCGTTCGATTTGCCAGTTTTTAAAGTAACTGCTCGACCCCTTCTGTTTTATTTTTTTCAAATGTTCATCATTGGTGATCCTCTAAAAATCCGGACCGCCACATCGACACGCAACACTAATGCGACAATAACGCAACACATGTAACGATGTGGCAACATGTTTGCAACAGTCTGGCCTTTCGGGTGTTATTCATAGTCTTCTAGTATAACTCCCTTTTGTGTAGTTGATTGTAACATATTATCAGTGGTATAGCTGGAAAGAGGTCGCTGGTGGCGCTTGCGCTTACAGTTGGCACGAAACATGCAATGTGCTTTATAGGGAAACGATACAACCAAACCAACTACTGAAGGGGAAACAAAATGAGCAATGTAAAATCAAAAGAAGCTGTCAAGGTAGAAGTCGGAACCAAAGAAGATGAAGCAGTTGGCGAAATTGCCAAAGTAGGAACCGTAGTTACTGGAATTGCAGCAGCGCTTGTTGGTGCCTGGGGAGTAGTTTGTCTCGTAGCAGCAACTCTAACAGAAGGACCAATTAACCTTATCAAAGGTCTATTCGGATCCGTGCAGTAAAAAAAATATTTCATACCCTGTATGGTTAAGTCCTAATCTACAAGGTTTGATTTGCCAGAGAGATGTTATCTTTCTGGCTTTTTTTTTGTATAAAAAATACACAATGCTACGTATGCTCTATACCAGTCATCTTGTAACCTTGTTATAAGATCTAGCCTTTTCATAATCATATTTCAGGGTTTATTATTCATGGCACTCTTGATCAGAAACCTCTTTATCTTCTTTATTATTACCATTGTTTTTGCCGGCTCATACGGATTATGGCAGCTTGAACATCAGCTCCGGCAGGTTAGCTACAGTGAGTTTCGTTACTGCATGAATAACCATGATCTTGTTGCAACAACTTTTAAGGGGAACAAAGTCATAGCCGAACATGCAGCTGGTGACAAGTACTCCACCAATGTTCCAAGTCCTGAAAAACTCATTTCTGAACTTCAGGAAAGAAATATCAAAATAAATTTCGAAAAAGATCGCTCAGAGCTGATTTTCCAGGCAATTGCAATTGTCTATATCCTGCTGTTACTCATCACGATTGTTATCTCCTTAAGTAAAAAGAAAAAAATTGAAGAAGAAGAAAATAAATTTGCCTCTGATAAACTTATACTGCCTGACAGTGGACATAAGGTTGTCACCTTTGAGGATGTTGCAGGTATTCCGGAGGCCTTAGAAGAACTTCAGGAAATTGTGAATTTCCTAAAAGAGCCAGGTCAATTTGAAAAAATTGGTGCGGTTAGTCCAAAGGGGGTTTTGTTGCAGGGACCTCCAGGAACAGGTAAAACGCTACTAGCTCGCGCAATTGCCGGCGAAGCTCAGGTTCCATTTTACAGTTTTAGTGGATCTGACTTTGTAGAAATGTTTGTAGGAGTTGGTGCTTCTAGGGTCCGGGATATTTTTAAGGAAGCCAAAACCAACGCCCCTTGTATTATTTTTATAGATGAAATTGATGCCGTTGGCGGTTCTCGTGCTGGTAGTTCTTCCGCGGGGGGGCAAGATGAAAGAAGCCAGACGCTCAATGCGCTTCTCGTTGAAATGGATGGTTTTTCCACTTCCGATACAATTGTAGTAATTGCTGCCACAAACCGTCCGGATATTTTAGATTCCGCCCTCAGGCGTCCTGGCCGCTTTGATAGACAGGTCAACATCTTAGCTCCGGATCTCCAAGGAAGAAAAAAAATACTGGAAGTTCACGGACAAAAAGTTGCGCTCTCTCCAAGTATTGATATTAAAGAGATAGCTCATATGGTACCCGGATTTACAGGAGCTGAGCTTGCAAATCTTGTGAACGAAGCAGCGCTTATGGCAGCTAGGGCAGGAAAAGAAACGGTACATATGGTTGATTTTGAAGTCGCTCGAGATCGTATTTTGATGGGAGTAGAACGAAAGGGGGTTATCTTATCTGAATATGATCGAAAGGTGCTTTCTTTCCACGAAGCAGGGCATGCAATTGTTGCTAAATCAATTCCAAACGCAGACCCCATCCTTAAAATCACTATCGTTCCACGAGGCAGACTTTTAGGTCAGACCCAGCAAATCTCGTTGAATGACCGTAGTAGCCAAAGCGTTGAGTTTTTAAAGGGAAGGCTTGCCATCCTTATGGGGGGCCGGGCAGCAGAAGAACTCGCTTTTCAGCATAAAACATCCGGTGCTCAAGATGACATTGTAAAAGCTACTGAAATTGCAACCAGTATGATTTGCAAATGGGGTATGAGTGATGTGATAGGTCCACAAGCGATGATCATTGATGATTCCGGCTTTTTAGATGGAGCGTCCCAAAGGCTGGAAATGAGTGATGAAACTTCTGTTATTGTTGATAAAGAGATTAGAAAGCTGCTGGACAATGCTTACGAAGAGGCACTTAAGATTCTCGGTCAGGAGTACTATCTGTTAAAGCAACTTGCAGTTATCCTTCTTGAAGTCGAAACACTGGACGATGAAGATTTCAAGATTGTCATGAATCATCCTTTTACTGATAAGATTGCAGCCGGAATAAAAGCGACTCATAATTGCCAGGATTGTGTTGCTTCTGGTACATGCATTCATTCTAAACTAAAGAAATAGACCATGGGGTCTATACGAAAAATGAGCGCCCTGGCTTTTATGGGTGTGGCAGTGCTCCTCGCATTTGTCATTATTCTGGGCATTCGCCAATATCAGCTTGGCAAAAGATATAACACCGTTATCACCCAGAGTGAAAAAATTATTTTTCAATTCTCCACTGTCAGGGAGCAGATCACTACGTCTCTAATAAAAAGAGACTATGGAAAGCTTAGCCTGGCTGCTGATCAACTCAACACCTTGAACTCCTTGCTGGCAAGACTCCAGGAAAACACTTATATCCCCGGGGAATACCGGTTGGATATGGGCAAGCAGGCTGATCTCTCTGGCCTGGTTATTTTGGCGAAGGAAATCCCCACCTCCGGTGACAAAGTAAGTCAAGGCCTTATCCTGCAAAACAAAATGCGGAATCTGGCAGAGTACATGTTGCAGTTTGACAGAATTATTGTCAGCCAAATGCGGTCCAAAGTTGTCCAGTTCCAGTCAATGATGATTGGGGCCCTGGGTGCTGTTATCTGCTTGATCAGTTTTTCCCAAATCTTTCTCTACAGAAAAACCATGCTTCCCCTGCTTCATCTCACCAGACAGGCCAAAGAAGCCGAAACACTCAATGATGGCCTCAGTTATGAGCATGATTCCTGTTCTGAGATTGCCGTTTTCATTTACTCGATCAATGGCTTATTGAGGAAAAGTGGCGAAAACAAGTCGACCGAAGGGGAATGGCAACAGAATAATCTACAATTTGCGAAACACATCAATACCAGCAATAACTTATCGAACGGAATCGTCAACTACGCCCAGCTGCTTGCTGACTCCTATCGAGAAGGGAAAATAGGTGCAGAGGAAATAAAAATTCTCCAGGATATTATTGATACAGCAGAACAAATTGCCCAGCTGAACAAAGAAATCAGAATATAAAATATTTGCAGTATGGTGTCTCCTGATCCCGCCTCCAGTCAGGCACTATAATTTCCTCAAATGGTAAATAAATGGATATTTATAGAACTTTTTTAGAAATTATTATCTCGTTTTTAGTTCTTATCGGTTGCCAGTTTCTTTTTGCGGATTTTATGCCAACGGAAATTCCGGTGGCAGCGAGCGTCACGGCATTACAGCCAGGCGTACAGGTCCCTGCAGCAACATTCCCAACAAAAATTACAGCGACAGCAGTTGCGAGTGCACAAGCGACACCTTCGGGAACGATGGAACGTCCTGAAAGAGAAGGGCGTAATCTGATTGTTGATACAGACTTATACACAGCCACTTTCAGTGAAGAAGGCGGTGTGTTAACGAGCTTTGTACTCAAGGAGTATAAAGAAGTAAATAAAGTCGATTCTCCAGGAATGCAAATAATACGATTGGATGGTACCCAGGGGTATCCGTTGGGGTTTTCCTGGGGGAGCATCGTTCCAACAACAACTTTTTATACATCCGATAGTGGTAGTGTAGACTTTCAGGATAATAAAGCGAATTTTGTGATGAAAGGGCAGGGAAATGGCCTGGAAATCGAAAGAAAGTACAGCTTTTCAAAAGATTCTTATCTATTGAGTCTTGTCGTTCAGGTGAAGAATGTATCATCTGGTGTTTTAGCGGGCGCTGCTGCCTTGCATCAGTTCGGAAGTCCTGCTGTAGAAGATAATTTGGCTAAACGTTTTCTGTTCTCAGGACCAGCTTATTATGCTGCTGAATCAAAGGTAGAGATTCGTGGTGACGCGTTTAAAAAAGGTCCATTAATTGTCAATGGCGAGGCTGACTGGACAGCATGTGAGTGCAATTATTTCATGAATGCAGTCTTGCTGGAGAACGGCAGTATGGAGTCTTTGGTCGTACAGTCAGCAGGCTCAGATGTTGTGCAGATGACGATTAACGGGAAACCAGATACGTTACAGCCTGGTGAAGTGAAAACATATTCGTATAAGCTCTTTATTGGTCCCAAAAAACTCGATCTTCTAACAGCTGCTGGTTTCAATCTTGATAAGGCCATTAACTATGGCTGGTTTGATAGTATAGCCAAACCAACCCTGGCTCTGCTCAACTTTTTTTACGGTATATTTAAGAACTATGGCATAGCAATTATTCTGGTAACAATCATCTTTAAAGCAGTGCTGTGGCCTATTACCCAGAGTGGTATGAAGTCCGTGAGGGATATGCAGAATCTGCAACCCGAGATGGCCAAACTCAAAGTAAAATTTAAAGGTGATCCAGCCAGGAGGAATCAGGAGGTTGCGAAGCTCTATAAAAACAATAAAGTGAACCCGCTTGCTGGTTGTGTACCCTTGTTCTTACAGATTCCTGTCTTTTTTGCCTTATACAAAGTGCTGTTTATGTCTGTGGAGTTACGACATGCACCGTTTATGCTATGGGTTAACGACCTTTCTGCGCCTGATCGTCTGTATCTTGGGTTTGATATCCCTTATGTTGGTGGACTTCCCGTTTTGACACTGCTCATGGGAGCGTCTATGTTTTATCAGCAGAAGATGACGGCAGCGACCGTAGGCCCTACACAGGCAAAAATTTTAATGTCTATCCCTGTTCTTTTCACTTTTATGTTTGTTAATTTTGCATCTGGACTGGTTCTGTATTGGTTCGTCAACAATTTGATAGCTATTTTTCAGCACCATATGATCAATCGCCACAATGAGGCTCAGGGAATATAGGTACTAAAAGAATGGCCAAGATTGCATCTTGCATCAGGGGATCGTTGGTGCTGTCGAATTCAAAAAAGCCTCAACGTTTCATTTCAATACGTTTGTGGTTTTCCTCAATCGCAACATCCAAGTATAACCTGAATCCAAGTGTAATCTCAGCCATATGATTACTTCGTAAGCCTTAAACCTTAAATCTTAAACTGGTTGACCATATTTTTCAGTGTGTCGGCAATAGTAGCCAGATCTTTTGCATTTTCTTTTACAGCATTACCGGTTCCGGAGAGGTTTCCGGCAAGTCCTGACATATCAGTTATATCCTGAGCAATTTCTACAGAGGCGCTTGAGCTTTGAGCAACATTTTCATTTACCTCACCAATGCCCATGGCCGCCTGTTGAATGTTTTCTGCAATCTCATTGGTGGTTGCGGTTTGTTCGGCAACAGAATCAGTAATTCCTGAAACAATATCGTCGACTCGTCCAATAACTTCAGTGATTTGCCGTATCTCTGCTACCGTTTCATCTGTAGAACCCTGCATGAGTTCAATGGATGATCTGATTTCACCAGTTGCAGCTGCAGTCTGTTTGGCAAGCTCTTTGATCTCATTGGCGACAACAGCAAATCCCTTACCAGCTTCTCCGGCACGGGCCGCTTCAATTGTTGCATTTAGAGCCAGTAGATTTGTTTGATCAGATATTTCAGTTATAACTCCCGTTACTTTTGAAATTTGATTGGCTGCATTACCAAGAGCATCCACCTTAACAGAAGAACTATTTGCGAGCTTTACAGCCTCCTCGGTAATACTCCTTGCTTCTCTGGTTTTTGCATCAACTTCTGCAATGGATTGTGTGACCTCCTCTGAAGCTGTGGCCACAATATTAACATTTGTTGAGGCCTCTTCACTTGCAGCAGCTACTGAGTTCATATTACCACTCAACTGTTCAGTGGCAGCGGCTATTGAGCTGGAACGATCGGAGACATTACCACTGTTTTCCGACATTGATTGTGCTGCAACGTTAAGCTCGTTAGACGTTGATGCAAGTCCTGAAACTTCGCCATTCATACTGCTGATCATGGAGTTGAATTTGTCGGCCATTGTGTTCAGTGCTGTTGCAAGAAGGCCAAGTTCATCTTTTTGCTCAAGCTCCAGCCGTTTGGTAAGATCTCCTGTAGCAAGTGATTCAGCAAGAGAGACTGATTGCTTAAGTGTCGTACTGATTTTTCTTGAAAGGAAAAAACTAAATATAAATGAGAGGATAATGGCAAGGGCTGTCAGGCCAATTATCATTTGGATCTTGAGTGTCACCCCTGCTTGTAATTCTTTATTGCCTTCGAGGATGTCCTTTTTAATAAGGGACGTAATTTTATGAATATTTGCTTTGATCCCCTGGATGGATTTACGAGATTTTGTATTGTAAATCTCCATTGCCTCGTCTTTGAAACCGTCATTGGCGTTTACGGCTTGCTGGATTTCACGTGCAGAATCATGGAGATCTTTGTGGGGTTTTTCAAGTTGTCTCAGTATTGGAGCAATTGCAGGGAGAAGTTTTTCCGCGTGCTTTCTTTTGTCACTATAGAGCCATAGTCCGAGTTTACAGGCATGGTCGTCTGATTTGACTTTTAATTCCGTGGCATTTTCATCGAGAAGAAAGATAATGACCTTATTTTGCCAGTTAATATGATCAATCTCACGCAGTAGCATATTTTCTTCAAGATTGGTCAAATAAATATTGAGGTCAATCTTTTTGGAAAGCTTACTGAAACCGTCCCAACTGACGGCACTGATAACAATTAGTAAAATACCAACAAAGCCAAAACCAATGGATAGCTTTTTAGCTATGGGGAGGTCATTCCAACTCATTTTAAATCTCCTGTGGGGTATGATTTTAAACAATACTTCAAGAAAACGATGAAACTGTACATTTCATTTATTGTATGACAAATCTGTCAAAGAGCAAAATGATTTTTGAGTTTATATTGAAAAAAGGGAGGGACGATGTAGGGAATGACTAAAAGAAATGGAGAGAATAGGCTGAGCGGATAGAAAACCTATCCGCTCAGTAGTTGAAAATATTGAGTTTAATGCTTAAACGAGCGCTGTCCGGTGAACATCATAGCAACTTTTGGATCCGCTTCATTACATGCAGTAATGACATCCGAGTCACGCATTGAACCACCAGCCTGTAAAATTGCAGTACAGCCTTGATCGATTCCAACATCTGCACCATCTCTAAAGGGGAAGAAGGCATCGGAAATCATAATAGACCCTGGCAGGTTTGCTTTGTCTTCCAGTACTTTTGCATCGATTGCTTCCTTATCTGCTTTATCCCGTTTTCCCTGGGTGATTTCCAGACAAAGATCAGCGTAAGGGATTTTATGGGTATCAAAGCAGGTGATATCTGCGTATTTGATATATGCTTTATGAACTGCTATTTCTGCAACTCCAACGCGATCCTGTTCGCCTGTCCCAATTCCCACAGTACAACCATCTTTGATATAGAGTACAGAATTCGAGGTAACTCCATGTTCAACGGCCCAGCCGAAGATCATATCGTCAATTTCCTGCTGGGTTGGTTCACGGTCACATTTGTACTCTACACCTTTTCTAGTGGCCATCGCAGGCATTAGGTCGTTTATGGACCGGATGGAATTTACTGCTGACTGCTGGGCAATAAGTCCACCATCGATCAGAGATTTGAAATCAACGAATCTGAATTTTTCAAAATCAGCCAGTCGATCAATGGCTCCCATTTTTATCACGCGAAGGTTCTTGCGGGCAGCAAGAATTTCAAGGCTTCCCTCTTCAAACTCAGGAGCACAGACAACTTCAAGATAGTTTTTGGCCATCAGTTGTGCAGTTTCATTATCAACTGCTTGGGACATAATTACAGCACCACCAAAAGCAGCAATACGGTCACATCTGTTTGCTTTGCGGTAAGCACTTGCCAGGGTGTCACCAATTGCAGCACCGCAGGGATTATTGTGCTTGAGGATTACGGCTGCTGGCTTGTCTGTTATATACTTAATGATATTCAGGCCGTTATCAATATCGGTAAGATTGATTTTTCCGGGATGTTTACCAACCTGCAGCATATCTTCTGCCGTGATTGATGAAACCAGCCCATTACCAGGTTCGATAAAAGAGCAGTCACCAAGGGTAAGGTTTCCATTAACCAGTTCATAAAGTGCTGCTTCCTGATCAGGGTTTTCACCATAACGGATACCGCGTTCATCGATAGATCCGTCTTCCATTTTGATTCCCCAGGTACGCTTACGGTAAACAAGTTTCTGGTCACCAAAGGAAATGGTCATATCCAATGGGAAACTGTCTCCAAGAATAGTGGTATACATTTTTTTAATATCACTCATACTCAATTGCTCCGTTCAGGTTGAAAGTTTATAAAGTGGGGAAGCTGATACATTATACGTTGTTCATTTGGAAGCTGCAGTCCCAGTCTTTACATACCGGGTCAAAACCTTTGTCTCTGATCATTGCACTCACTTCATCAAGAGTTCTATGGTCTCCGACACTGAACTGTTCAGCCTCGGAATCGGTTTCACCATACCCGCCAGGGGCAGTGCAGGAACCCGCAGAATAACGGGTAGGTCCAAGTTTCAGCATTCCATCACGATAGCGTGCCTCTTCTCTGGTGGAGACAATAAGCCCCACATCCTGATCAAAGAGGCGTAGCGCGAAGATCAGCTGGCTGAGATTGGACTCGCTTACAATTTCTAAAGGTTCAAATTCTCCAGTCGCAGGCCGCATGCGAGGGAAAGAAACCGTAAAGGCTGTTGACCAGAACTCTTTGCGCAGCCAGTTCAGGTGGTGGCCGATAGCGAGCCCTTCAGCACGCCAGTCAGAGAGCCCAAGAAGAGCGCCAATTCCTACTTCTCGCATTCCAGCTTCAGCCACTCTTGCCGGGGTTTCAAGGCGATAGTCAAAATCACTTTTCTTGCCTGAAAGGTGAACTTGTTTGTACATATCTCTATCATAGGTTTCCTGATAGACGGCAACTGCAGTAATCCCAGCCAGGAACAATCTGTGGTAATGTTCTGTGGACATGGGTTGGATTTCAATGGATACAGCTGCGAACTTATCTCGTAACCTGAGAGCTATCGCCTCCATATACTCCACGTCGACGGCATTTTCTGCTTCGCCTGAAACTAGTAGAATATGTTGAAATCCCCGTTTATGGAGAATCATCGCCTCGTTTTCTGCTTCATCGAAGGTCAGGCATTTGCGTTTAATTCGATTGTCTGCGGAAAAGCCACAATAGACACAGCGATTTGTACAGTAGTTAGACAGATAGATAGGTGCGTATAGCTGAGTTGTTCTGCCAAAACGGGCAAGTGTTATCTCAGAAGATTTTTTTGCCATTTGCTGCAGGTATGGTTCGGCTGCAGGAGATATCAGTGCGGCAAGGTCGTCAAGGTTTAGCCGTGTCGTGTTGAGTGCACGTTCAACATCGGATGCTGTGCTGCACTGGATTTGTTTTTTCAGTTGTTCAAAATCGGGTGATTGAAACATATCAGGCTAAAAATCCAAGATCTGAGGAGAGAGTACCATCAACAGGCGAAGAAGCACTGGCCTGTTTGCTTCTTTGTCCCATTCCTGCAACAAAGGCGGTTCTTCCGGCTTCTACCGCCTTGGCAAATGCGGCGGCCATGGCAACTGGATCACCGGCAATGGAAATTGCAGTATTAACAAGTACGGCGTCAGCTCCCATCTCCATGGCGTAAGCTGCATGTGATGGCGCGCCAATTCCGGCATCAACTACAACGGGAACACGTGCCTGCTCTATAATTATCTCTACCATTGCATCGCTGAGGACTCCCTGGTTGGTTCCAATAGGGGAGCCAAGCGGCATAACCGCAGCAGCTCCGACATCCTGGAGTTTTAAGGCAAGGATGGGATCTGCATTCATATAAGGGAGAACGATAAAGCCATCTTTCACAAGCTTTTCAGTAGCCAGAAGCGTTTCAATGGGATCTGGCAGTAGCGTTCTCGGATCCGGGGTGACTTCAAGCTTCAGCCAGGAAGAGCCGGATGCCGCACGGGCAAGATGGGCAAGCCGAATGGCCTCTTCAGCATTTCTGGCCCCGGAGGTATTCGGGAGAAAGGTGTATTCACGCTGGCTTAATGCCTTCATGATATCATCATCAGGATTATCTAAATCTACGCGGCGAAGGGCCACGGTAACCATTTGACAATCTGATGCTGCAATGGCTTCCGCCATAACAGAAGGTGAGGAAAATTTTCCTGTTCCAAGAAAAAGTCGGGAACTAAATTCTGTTCCGGCAATGGTCAGCATATCAGCCGCCTCCAACAAATCGTATTATTTCCACCTGATCGCTTTCAGCAAGAGTTGTAGAGCTGTAGAAATCCGGTTGGATAATTGTAGTATTTAATTCGACAACAACGGTACCAGGAGAGAGTTCGAGACTGTGTAACAGGTCCGAAATCGTGGAGATCTCCTGAAAGGATTTAGTGTTGCCGTTTAATGTAATGTTCATACAGTTTTAACAAGTAGTACAAAGTAGAATATCAAAGGTTACAAAAAAATCAGTTTCGCTTTGGGGCTTCCCCAAGAAGTATCCGTAAAGCCTGATTAGCCTGGTGGTGAGCTGCGATTCCAACTCTTGGAGCCATCAGTCCCATACCGGGGGCAGCTTCGGATATTGCATCACCAACAATATATACACCAGGGCGAAGCATCCTGGTTACAATGGTGTTATTCTCTCCAAATCCTGCCATACCAGACGATCCGACATAGGCAACATCAACCATTTTACTCAGTACCGATCGTAATGTTGCTGCTTTCATGACAGGGGTATCAAAGCACTCAATAAGGACATCAACCTTGGAAAAAAGTTCCGGTAATCGCGATTCGGTTAGCTGTTCTTCTATGAGTTGTAAAGAAAGCGAAGGATTCATTCTGAGAAGATTTTCCTGCAAAGCGCTTGTCTTAAGCATTCCTATCTGGTCAACAAAATAATGCTGCCGGTTAAGATTGCTTGGCTCCACGACATCATAATCGGATAAGAGCATCTTGCCAATACCGATTTTAGCCATGGCACCAGCTACTGCTGATCCTAATCCACCAAGGCCCAGGATTGCAATGGTAGATGTCCTGATTTGTTGGTGGATACCAGGGGTATGTCTGGCAGAGAGCAGGGCATCTATTTCATTATCTGTTAGTTTCGCCCCTCGCTCGATAAGAGAGCAGGAATCACCGTCCTGTATAAGAGTACCAGATTGTGCCGGAAACCCGTTGAGTATAAAGATATCAGCGGCAGGTTTGCACGCTGCAGCAAGCTCTCCAATTGTTTGGCCGGGAGTAAAAGGATATTCCTGTTCATTAAGTAAGATCATGCCGGGTTCAAGGTATGTTTCAGCTTGTGTGGCTATGTGGAGAAACGGCTGAATTGTCAGGAATCTTACAATCATTTAAGCAGCTGTAGGGACCAATTGTGCTGTGAGCACCAAGAGTAACGTTGTGCAGAATACAGCCAGCCAGAATGTCGCATCCAGATTCTATTGAGGAGTTGCCTGATATTTCAACTCCCGGGTGTATGGTGACATCCTTGTCTAGTGTGGATTCTGGAGATATCTGAATCGTCTCAGGGCTGATCATGGAAACACCTTCAGCCATAAGGGCACGGTTTCTTCGTAATTGCAGTTCGTGATGCGCCTGAGAGAGTTCAAGACGAGAGTTGACGCCAAGAACATCTTGAGCTGCAGGATTTACAAATTTATGGACAGGAAGATTTTCAGCAACGGCTTGAGTAACAATGTCTGTGAGATAAACTTCTCCCTGACTGTTATTTGTTCCAATATTTTTCAAATGAGAGAAGAGAAACTGTGTATTAATGCAGTAGATGCCTGCGTTGATTTCACAGATTTGCTTCTGTTCAAGCGTTGCATCTTTTTCTTCAACAATAGAGAGAACCGTTTCCTCCTCACCACTGATAATGCGTCCATAATGAGTTGGGTTGTCAAGCATGGTGGTCATAACAGTCAGCGTGGCGTTCTGAGACCGATGTTGAGCTACCATGTCCTGCAATGTTTCAGGGCGAATAAGAGGAGTGTCACCACAGAGGATCATGACACATCCATCCATTTCAGTAATGGCCGTTTCTGCACAGAGTACTGCGTGTCCGGTTCCGAGTTGTTCGTTTTGGACAACTGTTTGAACGGAAAATTCAGAGAGACTTTTTTCAACAGTTTCTCTCTGGTGTCCAACAACAACAAGGGATTTTGTTGCCTGTAATGGAGTGGTTGCCCGGAGAACATGATGCACCATAGGTGCGTAAAAAACCTTATGCAGGACTTTTGCCTTGGTGGATTTCATTCTGGTGCCTTTACCGGCGGCAAGGATAACTAAATATAGCGGTGAATTGGCAGACATTGTAACCCTTTAACTGGAGAGAAAAAGTAAGAAGATGAGAAAGAAAAGTAGTAGCCTGAAAATCTAAAACTGTCAAGAGGTGAGAAAGTGGAAATTAAAAGAGATTATTGTATGAAGAGAGAGGGGTGCGGTATGCGCTGGAGGATAAGAAGGCTGACTTTTACTGTTTCTTTGTAGTTGTTCAAACCTGACTTGAGAATTTTAGGTTCGGGGTAACCTCAAGTATGATGTACAGTAGCAAGGTCAACCCGGTGTTTATATCAATTTTGTAGCGATTCGATCTGGCAACCTATAATTCATTAACTGAATTTTGATAAATGCGAACACGCTATCCAATGTGAAGAACGCTTAATTCCTAATAATTTTTTCCTAACCGCGAAATAGCTAGGATGTCTCAGTTGAAGTTATAATCTTTGCCTCATCCAAAACTTTCCTTACTGTTGTAGCAAGGTCTTCATTGGTAATCGGTTTATGGGCAAATGCTTTTATGCCGATTTCTGACGTTTTTTCTTCTGAAAGCCCTTTACTATATCCAGTACACAGAATGACGGGGATATCCGGCCTGATCTCTAAGAGTTTTTTGGTCAACTGATCTCCAGTCATTTTTGGCATAGTCACATCACTTATTACCAGATCAAAATCACTTGGTTTCGCCTTGAAGACTTCTAACGCATCTACACTGCTTGTTCTTGTTGTTACAGAATAACCCAATTGACCGAGCATCCTACTCGCCATTTTGGCTATCTGCGCCTCATCGTCGACAAACAAAATTCTTTCTTGCCCTGTAGGTAATTCTTTTACTTTGTATTGTTGATGAGCCTTACCTTCTCTGGCAACGGGTAAGTATATGGTAAAGATCGTTCCTTTACCCAATTTGCTCTCCACGAAAATTTTACCACCATATGTTTCAACTATTCCATGCACCATGGCAAGTCCCATACCTGTTCCTTCACCCGGGCCTTTTGTTGTAAAGTATGGTTCAAATATTTTATCAATTATTTGAGGAGCAATGCCATCCCCTGTGTCTGAAACCTTGATTTCAATATAGTTGCCAGATTTTAAATGAGAATTACCCCTCATAGGGACCCTATCAATGGTTATGTCTTTCAGTATTATCTCAAGAGCACCACCTTTATTTTCCATGGCATGAGCTGCATTTGTGCACAGGTTCATCATAATCCGGTGAAGCTGGGTTGAGTTCCCCATAATGAGAGAATCGCTTACAATATTTTGTTTGATTTCGATCGTGGTTGGAATAGAAGATCTGATAAAGTTAAGAACTTCTTTGATGATGGTATCAATCCGAATTAGTTTAAGTTCCTCACTAGATTGGCGGGCGAAGGACGATATTTGACGCACTAGATCTTTTGCTCGTAATCCCGCCTTATACACTTCTTGAAGATCTTCCTGTATGGGTGTTTCTTTTTCAACAGCATTAAGGGCCAATTCTGTAAACCCTATAACAGCCGACAGAATATTATTAAAATCATGTGCTATGCCAGCAGCAAGGGTACCGATTGATTCCATTTTATGAGCCTGGCAGAGCTGTATCTCAAGCTTTTCATTTTCTTGCTCTTTGCTCTTCTGTTTTGAAATATCTCTCCATATTGAGTTTCTTTGAAGAATATTCCCTTCCCCATCACGAATCGCGGATGCATTTAAAGAGACATCCAACGTACTTCCATCTTTACGTGTCAGGACAAGCTCTGCATTATGTATTTTGCCAGTCTTATCAAATACTTGAAAGAAAGTTTCTGCTCTATCCCTCGAATCAGGGTGGTACATACTAGAAATGGGGCTATCAATTACTTCATCCTTACTGTACCCAAGTTGCCGCAGAAGTATATTGTTACAGTCGATTATTTTTCCAGTTTTTGTATCTATCGACAAGAACATATCTGGGGCATTATTGTAAAGATCCCTATACTTTCTCTCAGCAGTAATTTGTTTACTTTTACTTCCTGACAATTCGTCAACCAACGCATTAAATGCAAAAGCAAGATCTTTAAATTCGCTAGTTCCTTCAATGGAAATATGCTCTGAATAATCTCCCCGGGTAATTTTATGTACACCCTTCGTTAGTGCATTAACAGGAGCTGAAACTGTTTTTCTAAAATAATTATTGAGCATATAAAACAATATGGCAAGCACTCCTATTACAGGAAGTATTGCATTAAGCACTCGCTTGCTCACCCTTGCAAAGGTAACGTTAATGGGCACACCAACGGAATAAATAGTCACACCACCTTCTTTCGCCCAGAAGCCGTTTTTGTTCCCGTACTGTTTTACCAACGATTGAGGTGCGTCTGCAGGGTCACCATGGCAAAGCATGCACGGTTTTTTAAACCGAAATGCTTTTGCAACAGTCATGTATTCAATCGTACCCTTAGTGGTGATCCCCTTCCAAGTGTTGAGGGAAGGTGTCGAGATGAATTTTTCTATTATATCGAGTTCAATTGCATTTGCCTTATTGTCAGGATTACGTGGATTCTTGCTAGCAAAATTCATAAGATAATCGGGATAATCTTTCAAAAAGAAATCAAACTGTTTGCGGGTTACAAAACTGCCGCTCATCCCTTCCGGTATAAATTGCCCCTCTTCGATTATTTCAAACATTTTTGGTCTTAAGACTTCTCTTACATAACTTCTGCTTGCTGCGGCATTGGACACAAGTTTTTCGCATGTAGCAAATGCATCAGATTCTGCCTCAAACCGTGCCTGACGATATGAGAAGAACACTAACAATATAAACACAAGAAATAAAACAACACCGATATATAGTCCAAATTTAGTTTGTATTTTCATCAATAATCTGACATTTTTTATTATCAAGTAAACGGAACCAGATTCTCCGTTTGAACCAAGTTAGTTAGGTCGTTCGTAACCGACTGCATGTTCACTAAGGCATCACTTTTTAAAAAAATCTGAGTTAAAACGCTGTGACAAGAGGATTTCACCCCCGTACTCTATCTCTTGATTTCCCCTTTTCGGACCAGTGATTCATATTCTTCAGGGAGATGTTTCTCCATACCACAATGTGACAAGCAAGTACTACCTAAAGGCTATCACAAAAACTGATGGATGTGAAACTTAAATTCAGGCAGATAATCAAGGGACAAGAAGCAAGTCTACGATAGAGATATCCACTGGCGCTATTAATCCAAGACAAGTACCAGGAAACTTGACATGTTTCCTGAATCCTCAACATTCAAGCCTTGAGTGAGCCTCAACTGTTTGAAAAAGCAATAACTTAAGAGCAACAGTAGCAGTGTAATTATTAAGAATTATTTGAAATTGAAGACCTTATCATTGTCAGCCTTACCGGAAGTTGATCATTTTTCATCAAGTACTTCTCCTACAGCATCGAGAAGCTCATTGCCCTGAATCGGTTTGACCACATATTTACTGATTCCCATCTCCAGTGCCTCTTCCTTTGTTACCAAATCGCTGTGACCGGTGGACATGATAACAGGCATGTCAGGTTTTATTTTATGCACTTCGCGGGTCAGTTCCACGCCGCTCATCTTCGGCATGGTCTGATCCGTAATAAGCAGATCAAACTGTTCCGGATGGGCACGTATTTTCTCCAGGGCTTCTTCGCTGTTAGTTGTGGCGGTGACTGTGTACCCGGCATACTCCAGGCGTCTTTTGTTTACCCGGACAAGCAGCTCTTCGTCATCAACAACAAGAATCCTGCCACTTCCCTGAGGCAATGATACTTCATTTTTTTGCGGTGTTACCTGGTCGTCTTCAGCGGCTGCGTTTTCTTCCAATAAAGGGAGATAGACAGAAAACGTACTTCCCTGGCCTGGTGTGCTCACAACCCTGACGAATCCTTTGTAGTCCTGGACAATGCCGTGAATAACAGCAAGGCCGATACCGGAACCTTCTCCCACCTCTTTAGTGGTGAAATAGGGTTCAAAAACTCTCTGCATGGTTTTTGTATCCATGCCATGGCCAG
>CAZUPS010000007.1:0-103807 GCA_964621915.1 uncultured Desulfocapsa sp.
GAAAATAATGGCCCTTCATGAAACGAAGTACGCTTTAGTCGGATGAACCATAAATGTGAACTTTTTTGTTAAGGAGACCCAATCCCTGCGAGGCATGACCCTGTCAACAAATCAAGAGTTCCATGCTACTGTTCATCTACGCTACTATAACCTAGAGGGGCAAGTTATTAATCGACCAGTGCCAGCAACTGGAGATGCTCTTTCAGGCGATCTGCTTGAGGCAACAAGGATGGCAACCCGCAATGCTTCCCAAAAATTACTACAGAGACTTGGAAAAATATAATGATCTATAGATATCTTGTATTTGCTGTCTTAATCATGCTGTTTGGCTGTGGTGGCATGACCAGTGACCAGGAGGATCCAGCTGTCAAATCAAGTTATCCCCAGGTTCTGCAGGAGAATAAGATTCCAGTTCAAGTTCTTAAGGTAGTAAATAAAACGGGGAAAGAGAAGTACGATTCACTCTGTAATTATTTACATATTAAAACGGCTCAGACGCTTGGCGATACTGATCGCTATGCAGTTGTTTCTGACGACTTGATAGCGTCCTCGTCACAACAAGGATTGTCCATTACGGACAGTGAACCTGAGGCAGCTATACTGGTAGAGATTACAAAGGTGCTGGAATACAATGGTGGAACTTTTAGATTTGCCATTTTTTCCACTCAGCAAAAAAGAGCAGAAGTTGTTTTAAGGGTGAGAAAAAAATCGCTTAAAAGTCACGCTGAGATTGAACGAACAGGTAAGGGCTCAAGTACTAAAGGTGCATGGGGAGTACTTACTGCTGTCGATCGGGATGCAATGTTGCGTGGAGAGAAAATATGGGAACTAGATAATTCAATGATTGGTATAGCCGCATCGAGGGCTATAAGGGAGGTAATACTTAAATCTGATTTTTAGGAAGAAAGGTTGAAAAAAAATTGTTAAAAAAAGGAGAAGAAATGAGGTTAGAACAAAAAAGTTTATTAGTCCTTCTGATATTGATGGTTACGTGTGGTCTTGCATACGCTCAGACTGTTGTCTGGAATGGTCAGATATGGGATGATAACGGCACGTGTGCCCTTAGTCATCCTAGTGAGTGTATTTCAGGGCATTGGCATGTTGTTGGTGATGACACATCAGTAAATGCTCCCAGTAGCGCCAACACTCTTGTTGCTAATAACATTATACGAACACAGGTTTTTCAGCAAGCTGCCCCTGCTAGTTCAGATTCTGCTGCTGCACAGGTGAGTACACCAAAAGTAACACGAGCAGATTTGTTTTATAATGCATGGGAAGCCAATGATAATGATGGTAAGACCTATGGTATTAATCCTAGTTTTGCTATTGGTGATCGACATGCGTTCACTGCAACAATACCTCTTTATATTACAGACCCGGACGAAGGCGAAGGTGCCAAAACAGTAGGTTTTGATGGCGCATATCGTTTTAACTGGACAGATACATTCGCTATTGGTCTCCATGCAAATATCCTCGGCATTTTTGACGATGGCGATGGTGATGATACTCATACCGTATCCGTGGGTCCTTATATCTCTTATCTTTGGCAGATGAGTGAGCGAGTGGGACTTTCACTTGGTGCGCTATATGATTACACCGAACCTGATGAAGGGGATAGTATTAGTCAGTTTGTTCCTGGTGCGAATCTTGGGTTCCAGTTGAATGACACATGGGCTTTGAATTTTTATTCCATGTACTATGCATTAATTGATATGCCTGATGATGCAGATGATGGGTATTTTGATGGTGGAGCAGAAGTTTCTTTTGCAAAAGGTGGCTGGTCAATGTCTTTAGGGCTTAAACAGACCTTTGATCTTGATAACTACAAATCTACAGAAGTGTATCTCGGATCAGTTTGGTTATTCTAGTCTAGATCCTTTATAAACAGATATCCTCACTTTGGTGGGGGTATCTGTTCTCCACTGGAATAAATAGTATGAAGTTCTAGATTTATTTCCCCTGCAAAAGAGTACGTGAAAAGAACGAATCAGTAGAGTTTTGCATTTTTAACTGATTTTTTAATATCATCTGCTTCTATTGCAGTAGCGGAAAAGATACAAACTTCGAGCTGTCGGCATCTATCAAAGTTCTTTCTGATTTGACGGTGGCGTTCGGGGTCGTTATTTCCATAGTTGATCAGAATATACTCAAGTCGTTCCTCAAGAGATACAATCTCATCGTGACGTACTCTTTTGTCGGCGTAGTAGACAAGTTCCTTGGCAAGAAACAGACCTTTATTATAGCGTTCCAGAGAGAATTCTGTGATTATTACATGCTCACGCACTACCTCGGCGACCTCCGGGTAACCGAGTTCTAGGCAGATATCCCTGCCATGTTTTGCATGATCACAGCGGCTTTGTAAGCAGGGCGTTTTGGCAATATCATGAAGCAGAGCACCGGCAAGGACAAGTTCTTTTGATGCTATGGGTGTTTTTGTGTCAGTTGCGTCCGTGAGTTCCTGGAGGAGAAGAGACGCCACCCGGGCCACCATTAGAGAGTGGGCCCGGATGTTATCAAGCATGGCGTACTCCTCCATAAGGGAGTAGCAGTGTTGGATTGTGGGGATTGACACTATACCGTTCTATTTCTGGCTCAACTCATGCACAAAGTCCACGGCAGCTTTCGCCTGGTCAGGTGGAGTGAATTGGTGAATACCATGGCCAAGATTAAAGATATGACCCTTGGCATCTTTTGCATCATCGAGTATCCGTCCGATACGTTTTTTGAGTTTATCCTTTGGCAACAACAGGGAGAATGGATCAAGATTTCCCTGTACCGCAACGTTGCCGATGCGTTTTATAGCATCACCAATATTGATACGCCAATCAAGACCAAGAACATTTGCACCGGAAGATTCAGACATCTCCAGCAGTGTTGCTCCGTTGTTGGCAAAGTAGATGATGGGAAGACCGGTGTCCTGGAGATCACGGATAATTTCCTGCACATAGGGAAGGGCGAATGTTTTAAAATCACACGGTGCGAGAATACCTGCCCATGAGTCAAAAATCTGCAGGGCCTGAGCACCGGCCTTTGCCTGGGCTTTCAGGTAAAGGGTGGTGGTATCCGTGATCTTTCTCATAAGGTTATGAAAAAGCTCCGGATTGGTGAACATCATTTTCTTTGTTTCCCAGAATACCTTGGATGAGCCGCCTTCTATCATATAGGTGGCACAGGTGAAAGGCGCTCCGGCAAATCCGATCAGCGGTACATTCAGCTCCTTGCGCAGGAGACCGATGGTGTCCATTACAAAGCCGGTGTGCTCGTTTGGATCTGGCACGATAAGCGTATCAAGATCCGCCTGGTTTTTGATTGGTTCCGGGAATAGCGGACCGCGGCCCTCGTGGAATTCCAAAGGTGTTCCCATGGCTTCCAGGGGAATAAGGATATCTGAGAAGAGGATTGCAGCATCGACATTTAAGATATCGATGGGTTGCAGGGTCACTTCAACACAGAGTTCCGGGGTTTTGCATAATTCAAGAAAGGTTACATTTCCCCGGACCTTCTGGTATTCAGGCAGATATCGTCCCGCCTGGCGCATGATCCAAATAGGGGTATAGTCAGTCTTCTCACCTCGGCAGGCTCTCAAAAATGTATCATTCATAGATTTTTTTCCCAACTATTTATCAGCACTCCATCTTCGGCTGTTTAGGTCCTGTCGTATAGCGTTACTACTACGACAGGACCTAAACAGCCAAACCTGAAGCACTGCTAAACAGTTTGCTTGGTTTATGTGTTTGGGGTTACTGTTCTTTTTCTTTTATGCTGCGCGGTATGTAGTTACAAAATGGTTCCTGCGCCAGATAATCTCCGGTCATGGCATATGCCCGTGCCCTGCATCCACCACAAACATTCACATATTCGCACGATCCGCAATTATCCTTGTAGCCTTTGAAATCACGCATCTCAGCAAAGAGTTTGGAGTCTTCCCATACCTTTTTAAATGATTGTTTGTAAAGGTTTCCGGCAGCTTTTGGAAAGTAACTGCAGGGAAGGACATCGAGGTCCACATCAATAAGACAGATAAGTTGACCAGCCAGACATCCCTTGGAACCACCTGTGGAAAATTTCAGGTTGCGGCGTTTAAAGGAGCTGTTCTCTTCCTTGGCTTTCTGGCGCACGATTCTATAATAATGGGGAGCGCAGGTGGGACGTGTCAGGAGCTCGTCATCGTTTTTCTCAATTTCATAATGCCATTCAAGGATTTCATCATAGAGATCAATTGGAATAAGTTCTTCCATGATATCTTCGCCGCGTCCCGTGGGTACGATCATAAACATGTACCAGGCCGTGGCTCCAAGCCCTTTTACCAGCTTATAAATTTCAGGAATCTCTTCACGGTTGCGGAGGGTGAATGAAGAGTTAACTAGAAAAGGAATACCATGTTCCTTAAAAAGTTTGATGGCATTCATCGTTCCATCAAATGCCCCCTCCTGATTGCGAAAATCGTCGTGAGTTTCAGCTTTGGCGCCATCGAGACTGAGCGAAACCATTTTAATTCCAGCATCAACGATATTTTTACAAATATCTGCTGTTACCAAGGTGCCATTGGTGGCCAGGCACATCCGCAATCCTTTTGACCCGCCATATTTGGCGATATCAAAGACATCTTCTCGAAGCAGTGGTTCTCCGCCCGAGAGGACAATAACAGGAGATGAATATGAGGCTATGTCATCAATGACTCGTTTGGCTTCATCAAAAGAAAAATCGGGGTGTCCATCGATAGATAGTTCCGATGAGGACCGACAGTGTACGCATTTAAGGTTGCAACGCCTGGTTATTTCCCAAGCAATCCATTTTGGTTCAAATTCCATTATATTTGTTCTCCATACAATAAAAACAGGGAATGATATCGGATACTATATTGTCTTTTTATTCAAGATGAAAGACAAAAAGAGGCGTTATCGCTACTTGACAAGGAAATAGTGCTCCTTATTGTTGATGCAATTGCAAAACAATATCAAGTATTCAGTGAACGCAAGCAGGGGAAGAGTACCAGCTGTCCCTTGCGTATATCATATATGGAGGAATTGGTGAGCGAAGATAAAAAGCAGGAAGAAATTTTAGATGACATTGAATCCATTGGTGAGGAGATGCCGCAGGTTGATGAACTGGTAGAAGATCTTGTCAAAGAGGATTCTATTGAAAAACAATTGGCAGATGCGCTTGCCGATGCAACCGAACAAAAAGATCAGATGATGCGTATAGCTGCTGAATTTGATAACTATAAAAAACGTATGATGCGGGATAAAACCGCGGCTCTAAAATATGCAAGTGAGCCAATTTTGAGAGAAATACTAGCCACCGTGGATAATCTTGAACGTGCCATTACTCAGGGAGAGACAGAAGGCGTCGGAGCTGGCCAAGGTCTTACCTCACTCCTTGAAGGCGTGCAATTGACCCTCAAAAGTCTTGTTGGCACTCTTGCTAAATTTGAAGTTACTCCAATAGAAAGTGTCGGGGAAGCCTTTGATCCCACCAACCATGAAGCATTGACCATGGAGCCAAATGACACAGTTCCGGCAAATCATATTTTGCAGGAATTTGAAAAAGGCTACCAGTATAAAGATCGTTTGCTTCGCGCTGCTAAGGTAATCGTTTCGGCCGGGAATAAGGAGTAGTTGAAAAATAAAAACTTCTATGAAGAGTTAAAGAGTTGCTTGACAAAATCAAGATGATGAACACTGTAGCAAGTGTTGGACTGAATAAAACAATTGCACAAATAAAATAGAATAAAACGGAAAATAGAAGATACCGCAAAGCTACATTCAAGCGGTTTCACGTTTCGATATAAGGAGAAAATGTCATGGGAAAGATAATTGGAATTGACTTAGGAACCACAAATTCATGTGTGGCTGTAATGGAAGGTGGTGATCCCACCGTTATTACTAACGTGGAAGGAAATCGTACCACTCCTTCTATTGTTGCATTTGCAGATAACGAGGAACGTCTTGTCGGACAGGTTGCAAAACGTCAGGCAGTAACGAATCCAGAGCGAACTCTGTATGCGATTAAGCGTCTTATAGGCCGAAATTTTAAAGATGGTGAAGTTCAGAAATCAATTGAAATTAGCCCCTTTAAGATTGTTGAAGGAAAAGGCGGAAGTGCTGCCATTGAAGTTGAAGGTAAAAGCTATACCCCCGCTGAAGTCTCTGCCATGATTCTTGGCAAGATGAAACAGACGGCTGAAGAGTATCTTGGTGAAGAGGTGACTGATGCTGTTGTTACCGTTCCTGCCTACTTCAATGATGCTCAGCGTCAGGCAACAAAAGATGCCGGTAAGATTGCAGGACTGAATGTTCAGCGTATTATCAACGAGCCAACCGCTGCGGCTCTTGCCTATGGACTTGATAAGAAAGGCGAAGAAAAAATAGCAGTTTTTGATCTTGGTGGTGGTACTTTCGATGTATCCATCCTGGAGATTGGCGATGGTGTCTTTGAAGTAAAATCCACAAATGGAGATACCTTTCTTGGTGGTGAAGATTTCGATATGCGTATCGTAAACTGGCTTGCCGATGAGTTTAAGCGTGAGCAGGGAATCGATCTTCGTACCGATAAAATGGCTCTGCAGCGCCTGAAAGAAGAAGGTGAAAAGGCCAAGATGGAGCTTTCCACCACCACCGAAACAGAGATTAATCTGCCCTTTATTACTGCAGATGCCTCTGGCCCAAAACATTTGAATATCAAACTGAGTCGTGCAAAGTATGAGGCTCTGGTTGATGATCTTGTGGATCGTACTGTAGGTCCCTGTCTGACAGCGTTGAAAGATGCTGGCTTGTCCGCATCTGACATTGACGAGGTTATTCTTGTCGGTGGTATGAGCAGAATGCCAAAGGTTCAGGAAAAAGTAAAAGAGATCTTTGGTAAAGAACCTCATAAAGGTGTAAATCCCGATGAAGTTGTGGCCATTGGTGCTGCTATTCAGGGTGGTGTTCTTCAGGGTGATGTGAAAGATGTACTTCTGCTTGATGTAACCCCACTGTCACTCGGTATCGAGACGCTCGGTGGTGTGACCACTAAACTGATTGAGAAAAATACCACGGTTCCAACTAAAAAGAGCCAGGTGTTCTCAACTGCTGCTGATAATCAGCCTGCAGTTTCCATCCACGTCCTTCAGGGCGAGCGTGAGATGGCTCAAGATAATAAAACAATTGGACGTTTTGAGTTGTCTGATATTCCACCTTCACCCCGTGGGGTTCCTCAGATCGAGGTTTCTTTTGATCTTGATGCCAATGGTATCCTGAATGTTTCAGCAAAAGACCTTGGAACAAATAAGGAGCAATCCATTCGTATCACAGCTTCCTCTGGTCTTTCCGAGGAAGAGATCGAGAAAATGAAGCAGGATGCCGAGGAGCATGCTGAGGAAGACAAGAAGCGTAAAGAGCTGGTTGATGCCCGCAATAACGCTGATGGTCTTATGCATGCCTCTGGAAAATCACTGAAAGATCTTGGTGATAAGGTGGATGCTGAGACAAAGGCAAACGTTGAAAAAGAAATTGAAAACGTTAAGAAGGTTGTTGAAGGTGAAGACACCGATGCTATCAATGCAGCCATTGAGGAGCTAACTAAGGCCTCTCATAAACTTGCTGAAATCATGTATGCTCAGGCCTCCAAGGAAAGCCCTGAGGGTGCTGGCGCAGCTGGTGAGGAAGAAGCCAAACAGGATGACGATGTTGTTGATGCTGACTTTGAAGAAGTCAAAGAAGATGACAAGAAGTAATTCTGATAGCTGATCGCCTGCCTGAAGTATCGAGCAGGAAGTGAATTAGGGGAATTCGATGAAAATCGGATTCCCCTTTTTTTTCGTTTTTACCTGGGGTAGTATGCTCCAGTTTCAGAATCACTTATCGCCAACCCCAAATCGAAAACCGAAAACTGTACATTTATTATTATGAAAATCCTATCAGGTATTCAGCCCTCGGGCCAATTACATATCGGCAACTATTTCGGAATGATGAAAACCATGATTTCTAATATGGAAAATTCCGATCTCTATGTGTTTATCGTCGATCTCCATGCTCTCACATCCGTCCATGACAGAGAGCGGCTTGCAAAGGGAACCGTTGAGGCTGCAGCTGATTTCCTGGCACTTGGTCTTGATCCTGAGAAATGTACCTTCTGGGCTCAGTCCGACGTACCTGAAGTGTGTGAACTAGCCTGGATCCTGTCCACCATTGCCCCTATGGGGCTTATGGAGCGGTGTCATTCCTATAAGGATAAAGTGGCCAAGGGTATTGACGCGAGTCATGGCCTGTTTTCCTATCCGATACTTATGGCTGCTGATATTCTGCTCTACCAGGCAGAACAGGTACCCGTTGGTAAGGATCAGAAACAGCATCTGGAAGTTGCAAGAGATATTGCTCAGAAATTTAATAATACATTTGGGGAAACCTTTGTGGTTCCCGAACCCTTTATCAGTGAAGTTACTGCCACTGTTCCCGGTCTTGATGGACTGAAGATGTCGAAATCGTACGGAAACACTATCCCCATTTTTCTTGAAGGTAAGCCGCTTAAAAAGAAGGTGATGGCAATTGCGACCGATGCAACTCCTGTGGATGATCCGAAGGATCCTGATACATGTAATTTGTATGCGATGCTTAAACTCTTTGCCACACCTGAAAGACTGCAGGAAGTACGGGATTTGTATATTAACGGAGGCGCCGCATATGGGTATGTTAAGCTTGAACTCCTCGATTTGATCAGCGACTATTTTGCGGATGCCAGACAGAAAAAGGCTGAATATCTGGCCGATCCTGAGATGATTCGAGCTATTTTACGAAAAGGTGCAGAACAGGCGCGGGAGAAGGCTGCTGTAACTCTTGATCTGGTACGAGATCGCGTTGGGCTGAAATATTAAAATTGTTATCTCCTCTTTTCTGACGTAAAATAGTGTTCTTAACACTATTTTCAGAAAGAGGAATGAGATGCAGCTATTAAGTTCTTGTATACAACAGAGTTGTATCTGTTTGTTCTTTTGTTTTGTTGCTACCATCGGTGTGGCAGCAGAGCAGGTTAAAGAACCTTTCCTCCTTGTAGAGGATCCCTGGCCCCCCTATGCAATGGGAGCAGCAGGAGAAGCACCCGACGACGGGTTGATTGTTAAGGTAATGGAGGAACTTTTCCGGCGTATCGATCAACCGTTACGTATGGAGTTGTGCCCCTGGAAACGATGTATCTATATGGTGCAGAACCAGAGGGCCGATGGGTTAATGCTTACTGTGAAAACAGCGGAGCGTGAGAAGTTTGCCTATTTTGCGGAACCTTTTTTTATAAATAAAATTCATTTTTATCATACACTCGGCAGAGATTTCTCCTGGAATAATTTCTCTGATTTGAAAGGCTTGGCTATAGGAGTTGTTGCCGGATCGAAGTATTCTCAGGAGTTTCAGGATGCCATTGTGGAGTTTGACCTGCAGGTTGAAACGGTGACATCCATTGCAATCAACTTTAATAAGCTGAAGGCCGGTCACATTGATATTACACCGGTTCTCGATGTGGTCGCCATGGAAATCATTGAGGGTAACCATGCATTTCATCAGCAGTTTGTTTCTGCGGAAAAACCCCTGAGAACCAGTGCCATGCAGATGGCAATTGCTCGTTCATCGTCCTTGATGGATTATACTGATAGTATAGACCAGACAATTAGAGAAATGAAAGAGGATGGGACAGTTGAACGGATTTACAATGAATATGTTCCACTGTTGCATACCCATCCGCCAGGACGGAAGGGGAAGTGCCTGCTTGAGCATTGAGTGCTGTCATTCGCACTGCTGTGTACAATAAAAAAAGGCCTGACTGGAAAATATTCCAGTCAGGCCTTTTGACGTTGATGCTCTAAAAAAACAGTCTGGCTTAGAAGTCGATTAATTCAACGTCAAAGACCAGAGTTGCATTTGGAGGAATTACGCCGCCTGCTCCCTGCTCACCGTAGGCAAGAGCGGGTGGAATAATAAGGACACGTTTTTCACCTCTTTTCATAGTGAGTATGGCCTCATCCCAGCCTTTAATAACTCTTCCCTGGCCCACTGGAAAATCGATTGGGCTGTTGCGGTCATAGGAAGAATCAAACTTTGTGCCATCAAGAAGTTTTCCGGTGTAGTGAACTTTTGTCGATGCACCTGGAGTAGGAGTGTCTCCTTCACCTTCAGCAACGACCACGTACTTAAGTCCAGATTCAGTAGTTATTGCATCGGGCCACTGTCCTTTTATCTGCTCCATGGCTTCTTCCATGGCGACAAGCTCGCTTTCTTTGGCTCGGGTATCCTGGGATGAAAGAAGTTCATCAAAGGCTGCCTGGTCGCTTTTAAACGATTCCGCAGCAGCGCCAATACGAATAATTTCAATTGTTTTGATTTTGTCGTTCTGGCTGATGGCATTTACTACGTCCATTCCTTCTACAACATGGCCAAAGACCGTATGTTTGCCGTCCAGATGCGGGGTGGCAACGTGGGTGATGAAAAACTGACTGCCGTTTGTCGCAGGCCCGGAATTTGCCATGGACAGAATGCCAGGACCACTATGTTTAAGGCTTGGGTCAAATTCATCAGGGAAACTGTAACCAGGGCCGCCTGTACCTGTACCTAGCGGGCATCCACCCTGAATCATAAAGTTATCGATGACACGGTGAAATTTAAGGTCATCGTAAAAACGGACTCCCGCTTTTCCTGAGCCGCCGCCAAGGTCTTTAGTGCCTTCGGCAAGACCGACAAAGTTGGCCACTGTGATTGGGGTTTTTTCAAATTCGAGCTGGCAGGTAATGTCGCCCTTGTTGGTTATGAATTTGGCATACAGACCGTCTGCCAATGTATTTTTTGCCATTACGTTTTCTCCAGTTAATGTAAAGAGTAGTAAAAGTATTGCGATAAGTGAAAGTCCTATTTTATGCATGATTTCTCCTTCTGGAAAGGGGGAGGGGAATAAAAAGTTCATTACGTATGTTTGCAGCGTCTATCCATACCAAATTGGAGAGAAAATCCAAACAGAAAAAGGAAGGATAGAGTCGAATAATAGGTCTGTTGATCGGGTTTCAGGAAAATGCTCCCGATTCCTATTGACTCAAGTCCATATCTTGAGTTTAATATTGTAATTTTTTTTTAGTATCTTCCTGTTTTCGCGTTTCCAGAGGCATTGTCCAGTCGAATACGGGGAGTGAAGTAATCTGCACAGCCATGACCCATTTATCATAGAATCCGGCTCCATAAGGGCCGTTTACAAAAAGAAGCAATGAATAAGGGAAATATATGAAAGCATTGATTGCCCTGGAAGATGGAACTCTGTTTGAAGGACGTTCCTTTACCGGATCCGGCGAGGCCATTGGTGAAATCGTTTTTAACACCTCCATGAGTGGGTATCAGGAGATTTTGACTGATCCTTCCTATACGGGACAGATCGTGACCATGACCTATCCTCTTATTGGGAATTACGGTGTGAATAAGGAAGATATGGAGTCCGCCTCTGTTCATCCAAAGGCCTTTCTTATAAAAGAGTATAACGGCTATCCCTCAAATTTCAGATCTGACCAGACATTGGGCGAGTTTCTGCAAGAATATGGAGTTCTCGGGGTTGAAGGTTTCGATACCCGAGCGCTTGTTCGTCATATTCGAACGAAAGGAGCTATGAAAGGGATTATCTCAACCATCGATCTTGATCCCAAGTCACTGGTGGAACGAGCTCGTAACTCAGCCAGCATTGTTGGTCAGGATATGGTGAGTAAGGTAAGCTGCAAAGAGCCCTATGGCTGGGCTGACAACAGTGCTGTTCCCGGAACCGATTTTAGTACAGCTCAGACAGGGATGGAAAAGCCCTTGAAGATTGTGGCCTTTGACTTTGGGCTTAAATATAATCAATCTCGAATATTTACAGAAAAGGGATGCCAGGTGCAGGTTGTTCCCGCATCAACAGATGCCGAGACTGTACTTGCTATGAATCCAGACGGAATCTTTCTTTCAAACGGTCCTGGCGATCCGGAAGGGGTTCCGGATGTTGTGGAGACCATTCGGGCTCTTCTTGGAAAGAAACCAATGTTTGGGATCTGTCTAGGTCATCAGATTCTTGGTCTTGCCTACGGCGGAACGACATTCAAATTGAAATTCGGACATCGCGGTGGTAATCAGCCGGTGAAGGATCTCAGCACCGGAAAGGTTGAAATTACCTCCCAGAATCATGGTTTTTGTGTGGATATGGAGAGTCTCAGCCCCGATGATGTGGAGCTGACCCATATCAATCTAAACGATGGCTCCGTTGAAGGAATGCGCCATAAAAAATACCCTGCCTTTTCTGTTCAGTATCATCCGGAACATGCGCCAGGCCCTCATGATGCCATATATCTTTTTGATAGATTTATAGAGATGATGCGTAAGTAATCTGCGCAGAAAAAAGCAAAAAAGACAATAACGTAAAAAAACGAAGAACTGTATCCTATGCCAAAAAGAACAGATATAAACAAGATTCTCATCATCGGCTCCGGCCCAATTATTATCAGTCAAGCCTGTGAGTTTGATTATTCGGGTGCCCAGGCAGTGAAGGCATTGAAGGAAGAGGGGTATGAGGTTGTTCTTATCAACTCCAATCCGGCCACTATCATGACTGATCCGGAGCTTGCTGACAGCACCTATATCGAGCCAATTACACCTGAAATGGTGATTAAGGTTATCGAAAAAGAACGTCCTGATGCGCTGCTGCCAACACTTGGTGGACAGACGGCATTGAACACTGCCATCAAAGTTGCCGAGCTTGGAGCACTGGAAAAGTATAATGTAGAGATGCTGGCAGCTGACATCAGTGTTATTAAAAAAGCTGAGGGCAGGGAAGAGTTTAAGGAGGCCATGGAGAACATTGGCCTGAACGTCCCGAAATCCTATATTGTTCACACGCTTGATGCGGCAATGCAGGCAGGGGATGATATTGGATTCCCCGTTATTGTGCGACCAAGCTTTACCCTTGGCGGAACGGGTGGTGGTGTTGCCTATAATCGTCATGAACTGGAGACACTGTCATCTTCTGGCCTTGATCTTTCCATGACCACGGAAATTATGCTTGAGCGCAGTCTTCTTGGTTGGAAAGAGTACGAACTTGAGCTGATGCGCGATTCCAAAGATAACGTGGTTGTCATCTGCTCCATTGAAAACATTGATGCCATGGGCGTCCATACCGGTGATTCCATCACCGTGGCACCTCAGCAAACCCTGACAGATCGTGAATATCAGAATATGCGGGATGCCTCCATTGCCATTATTCGAGAGATTGGTGTTGAGACCGGTGGTTCCAATGTGCAGTTTGCAGTGAATCCAAAGGATGGGGAACTCATGGTTATTGAGATGAACCCCCGTGTTTCCAGGAGTTCAGCTCTTGCCTCTAAGGCTACTGGCTTTCCCATTGCCAAGATTGCAGCTAAACTTGCCGTTGGCTATACCCTCGATGAATTACAAAATGATATCACCCGTGAAACGTACGCTGCTTTTGAACCCTCCATTGATTACTGTGTGGTGAAGATTCCGCGATGGACCTTTGAAAAGTTCCCGGAAGCTGAGGATGTGTTGGGCACCGCTATGAAGTCAGTGGGTGAGACCATGGCCATGGGCCGCACCTTTAAAGAGGCCTTCCAGAAAGGGATGCGCTCTCTTGAAACTGGACGGTTTGGCTTTGGTGGAGATGGAAAAGAAGGACTGACTCATCTGGAGCTCGAAGATCTTGAAGCAGGCTTGAGAAAACCAAACTCCAAACGAGTCTGTTATCTTCATGAGGCTCTGAAACGTGGTCTTTCCATTGAAGAGCTTTTTGAATTGACTCAGATTGATCCCTGGTTCCTCTATAATTTCCAGCAGATCGTAGCAAAAGAAAACGATATCCTTGAAAAGGGCTTTCAGGGCCTGGCCCCTGATTTTTTGAGGAGTTGTAAAGAGTATGGCTTTTCCGATCATCAGCTTGCCTTTCTTACCGGTACATCAGATAAAGATGTGCGTGAGTTGAGAAAGAAACTGGATGTAGAGCCGGTATATAAGCAGGTGGATACCTGTGCTGCTGAGTTTGAGTCATTTACTCCCTACTACTACTCAACCTACGAGCAGGAGAACGAGGCAAGTGGTGCCACGGATAAAAAGAAGATCATCATCCTTGGTGGTGGCCCCAATCGAATTGGTCAGGGAATTGAGTTTGATTATTGCTGTGTCCATGCCGCCTTTGCACTTGCAGAAATTGGCGTGGAATCCATCATGGTTAACTCGAATCCGGAAACGGTTTCCACCGATTATGATACTTCGGACAAGCTCTACTTTGAGCCGGTTACCTTTGAAGATGTTTTAAATATCATTGATCTGGAAAAACCCGATGGGGTTATTGTCCAGTTTGGTGGCCAGACTCCCCTTAATCTTGCTGTTGCTCTCGAGGAAGAGGGGGTACCTATAGTCGGAACACCTCCAGACTCCATTGACCGGGCAGAGGATCGAAAACGTTTCCAGCAGTTTTTGCAGAAACTAGGGCTTCGCCAGCCGGACAATGATACGGTTTATACTCTGGAAGATGCAATTAGCGTAGCAAACAAAATTGAGTATCCGGTTGTGGTTCGCCCTTCCTATGTTTTGGGTGGGCGGGATATGCGGATCGCCTATAATGATGCTGAAATTCGTAATTTTATGGCAATTCCAGGTATTGCAGGAGCCGATCATCCGGTACTGATCGATAAGTTTTTGAAAGATGCCATTGAAGTGGATGTGGATGCACTCTGTGATGGTGATGATACGATTATTGGCGGAATTATGCAGCATATTGAAGAGGCGGGGATTCATTCCGGTGATTCTGCCTGCGTTTTGCCGCCCCATACACTTTCGTCTGCGATGATTGCTGAGATAAAAGAGGCCAGTCGTGCCATGGCACTGGAGCTTGGGGTTATTGGTCTTATGAATGTTCAGTATGCTGTGAAGGGCGATGACCTCTATATTCTTGAGGTGAATCCACGAGCATCGAGAACGGTTCCCTTTGTCTCCAAGGCAACTGGAGTTCCTCTGGCCAAGATAGCTACCAAGATCATGATGGGCAAAACACTTAAGGAACTTGGGCTGACTAGCGAAGTAGAGATTGAACACTGGGCCGTCAAGGAAGCAGTTTTTCCTTTTGATCGCTTTGATAATGTTGATACCCTGCTTGGTCCTGAAATGAAATCAACCGGTGAGGTTATGGGGATTGATGATGATCTTGGACTGGCGCTTGCCAAAGGTCAGCTTGCCGCCGGGTCAACACTTCCCACTTCCGGAGCTGTTTTTATCAGTGTTCGGGACAGCGACAAAAATACCATTCTTGCCCCTGCGAAGACACTTATTGAGATGGAATTTGATATTGTTGCCACTGCTGGAACTGCAGAGTTCTTAAAATCACATGGTATTCCCTGCGAAAAGGTAAATAAAATTTCCCAGGGACGTCCTCATATTCTCGATAAAATGCAGGATAGTCAGGTCTCCTGGGTGGTCAACACTTCTATGGGAAAACGTACTACTGAGGATTCCTACACCATTCGTCGTGCTTCCCTTGAACTCCATATTCCCTATACAACCACTGCTACTGGCGCAGTTGCTGTGGTTATGGCCATGAAAGCCATGCGTGAAAAAGAGATTGGAGTGCATCCAGTACAGTACTTCACCAAAAAGATAAAAGCGGTGGGTTAGTGATGAATTACTTAATAAATTGTATTATTCACAGAAAAAGACACTCTTGCCCTCGACAGAGTAGGATACTGCCCTTACTGTAAATTACTGTTGTTTAAAATTTTCGATGCATTGAATGCGTCATCTTTGTTTAATCCGGAGTCGCGGAGGAATCGTTGAATACTTTTTATAAAAATCTTTCCATGTGGCTGGTGATTGGTCTTACCATGATCCTGCTCTTTAATATGTTTAATCAGCCCCAGGGGCAGACATCATCATTGACTTATAGTCAGTTTGTTGCAGCCGTTGAGAGTCATGAAATTTCTCAGGTGCAGATATCCGGGGATATTGTGTCTGGAACTATGCGTGATGGCAGAGCTTTCCGTGCGGTTTACCCGGTAAATGATGATGAGATGATCTCTATCCTGCGCAATAATGGTGCGGATATTTCAGTAAAGGAAGTCCAGAAGGATTCCTGGATGATGACACTCTTTGTCTCATGGTTTCCCATGTTGCTGCTTATCGGGGTCTGGGTCTTTTTTATGCGCCAGATGCAGATGGGTGGTGGTAAAGGCGGGGCACTATCCTTTGGAAAAACCAAGGCGAAACTTCTGGAACAGGGTGAACATAAGGTTACCTTTGAAGATGTTGCCGGGATTGACGAGGCGAAAAATGAGCTTGAAGAAATCATCGATTTCTTAAAAGATCCTGGGAAATTCACCAAACTTGGTGCCCGTATTCCAAAGGGTGTCTTGCTGGCAGGTACTCCTGGAACAGGAAAAACCCTTCTTGCTAGAGCCATTGCAGGGGAAGCGGATGTTCCTTTCTTCACCATTTCCGGATCTGATTTTGTGGAAATGTTTGTAGGGGTTGGTGCATCACGAGTTCGCGATCTCTTTGCTCAGGGCAAGAAAAATGCGCCATGTATTATTTTTATCGATGAGATCGATGCCGTTGGGCGTCACAGGGGCGCTGGTCTTGGTGGTGGTCACGATGAACGTGAGCAGACTCTGAACCAGCTTCTTGTTGAGATGGATGGCTTTGAGGAAAATGACGGGGTTATCATCGTTGCTGCAACGAACCGACCCGATGTCCTTGACCCTGCTCTTCTTCGACCCGGCCGTTTTGATCGTCAGGTCATTGTACCTGTTCCCGATGTTCTGGGACGTCAGAAGATTCTTGAGATCTATGCTGACAAGACCAAGATGCGAGATGATGTGGATATGGAAATTGTGGCCCGTGGGACCCCAGGGTTTTCGGGTGCTGATCTTGAAAATCTTGTGAATGAAGCTGCGCTTATGGCTGCTCGTAGCGGAGCTAAAAAGATTGATAAAGAGATGATTGATCGGGCAAAAGACAAGATTATGATGGGTGCTGAACGCCGTTCCATGATAATCACAGACAGTGAAAAAGAAGTCACTGCCTATCATGAAGCAGGGCATGCAATAGTGGCACGACTGCTTCCCGATACTGATCCAATCCATAAAGTATCGATTATCCCACGTGGTCGAGCGCTTGGCGTCACCATGCAGTTGCCCACCGATGAACGCTATACTCATTCTAAAACGTTTCTGGAGAATTCTCTTTGTATTCTTTTTGGCGGTCGGGTAGCAGAAAAAATCATCTTTGATGAGATCACAACCGGTGCAGGCAATGATATTGAACGAGCCTCGGAGATGGCTCGTAAGATGGTTTGCGAGTGGGGGATGAGTGATACCTTGGGACCTCTAGCCTTTGGTAAGAAAGAGGAACAGATTTTTCTTGGCAGAGATATTGGCCAGCAGCGTGGTTTTAGTGAGGATACAGCTCAAAAGATAGATGAAGAAGTGTCTAAAATAATTAAGACTGCCAATGATAAAGTCATTGCGATACTCACTGATAATAAAGATATTTTGAAACGGGTTGCTGAAGAACTGCTCGAAAAAGAAACCATTATGCTTGAAGACATCGAAGATGTTTTGGATGAGCTTCGCCCAGGTCAATATGAACGTGCTGCGAAAAAGCCTGAACCTGTAAAAAAGAAAAAAAAGAAAGCTCCTGTTAAGGCTGAAGCAGCTTCCGTTGAAAGTGATGAGGACGGTGAGGAAGTATCCCAGGAAACTGAAGAGAGCCAGGAACCTGAAGTTACTGCAACGGAGATAAAGGAAGAAGTAAAGGAGGATGCATCAGCATCTGAAGAAAAAACAAAGGAGTAAGAATGATCATACCGAAAATAATGGGTATCCTAAATGTGACACCCAATTCATTTTCCGATGGTGGTCAGTTTGATTCTGTGGCCTCTGCCTGTTCCCAGGTAGAGGCCCTTCTTGTTTCCGGTGCTGATATTATTGATGTTGGAGGGGAATCAACACGTCCCTTTGCAGAGCCTGTAACCGTAGAGGAAGAGTTGGACCGGGTAATTCCTGCTATCCGCGCTATACGTTCCAACTATTCCATTCCCATCTCCATTGATACAACAAAGGCTAAAGTTGCCCGTCTGGCACTCGACGCTGGAGCTGATATTATTAATGATATCTCAGCTCTTCGTAAGGATCCGGAAATGCTTGCACTTGTGCAGCAAACATCGGTTCCTGTAATCATTATGCATATGCAGGGTAACCCGGGGGATATGCAGGTACAACCGCAGTATGAAGATGTGGTCACTGACATTTTGGACTTTTTCCGGGAACGACTTCTTTGGTTTAAGGAAAACGGAGTTGATCTCGGTCGTATTACCATTGATCCTGGCATCGGTTTTGGCAAAACGCCTGCTCATAATCTTTCTATTCTAAAGCATCTTGCGGATTTTAAAACGCTTGGTTGCCCTCTTCTGCTTGGCCATTCCCGAAAACGATTTATTGAAGATATCACCGGGCTTGCCGTCGAAGAACGTGATCTGCCAACAGCTGTAATATCGGCTCTTGCCTGTGCTGCTAATGTCGATATTATTCGTGTTCATAATGTGGCCGCCACTCGTCAGGCATTACAGGTGACAGAGGCTATTGACATGGCAGGTTGAATAAAGAGCATTTACCTGCTTTATCTTGTTGTGACAGCTTGTTGTATTTCTTCTATTCCTTCCTCTACATATTCCCATTCACCATTATTGTGGCGAGACGACTGCCCGAGGTATTCTAAGCTGAATGCTTTTTAGCCCTCAAGCCGCTAATCCCTCGGTTGGACTTATCTTCTTGACTTTGTTTGGCAAAAATTGATAATGTTCAGGAATTGTTATTGATTGTGTTACTCACATATTTGCTGGGCAGATTCTCTGAAACAATGGGGCACAGATGAAGATTCTAGTTATAAATTCGGGGAGTTCCTCTCTTAAATTCCAAATTTTTCATATGGGTGATCTTACCGTTCTTGCCTCCGGTGTTATTGAGCAGATAGGTGAAGAGGTTGGCCATGTATCTTTAAAATACTCCGACTCCGGACAGGAACGCAGCGATAAACTCGAACAGCCTATTCCTGACCACCGTCATGCCATAGAGCTTATGGCACAATTATTTGTGGACAAGAATATTCTTAGCGGGGTGGATGAACTTGCAGGAGTTGGACATCGTGTCGTTCACGGTGGCGAATCCTTCCATGAACCCGTTCGTATTACAGAGAAGGTTCTCAACACTATCAGAGAGCTTGTTCCGTTGGCCCCGTTGCATAATCCAGCAAATATAGCAGGCATTGAAGTGGTGATGGAGAAAGTCCCGGGGGTTCCCCAGGTGGCAGTCTTTGATACCGCTTTTCACCAGTCTCTCCCAGAGCATGCCTATTTGTATGCGCTGCCCTACAGTCTCTATAAAGAGAAGAAAATTCGACGGTATGGGTTTCATGGCACATCGCATGCGTACGTCTCCAGAAAGGCAGCGAAGTATCTGGGGCGTTCCTACAAGGAACTGAAAATTATCACTCTTCACCTCGGCAATGGAGCCAGTGCTGCAGCCATCGAAAATGGCAGATGTGTGGATACATCCATGGGAATGACCCCTCTTGAAGGTCTGGTCATGGGCACCAGAAGCGGTGATCTTGATCCTGCAATTCTCTTTTACCTGGCCCGTGAATTCAACATGAGTATCAGTGAGCTCGATACCTTGCTCAATAAAGAAAGCGGATTGAAAGGGATATGCGGCAATAATGATATGCGCTCTATTGGAAAACTTGCTGCTGCAGGAGATTCTCAGGCCTTACTGGCCTTTGAAATTTTCTGCTATAGAATCAAGAAATACGTGGGTGCCTATCTGGCCGTACTCGGTGGTGCTGATTGTCTGGTCTTTACCGGCGGAATTGGAGAAAATGATATCAAGGCAAGAGCGAGATGTCTGAAAGGTCTTGATGGGCTGGGATTGCGTCTTGATGTGGCTAAAAATAATGATCGCAGTGAGGGAGTTATGGCGATCCATAGAGAGGATTCCTCCTGCAAAATTCTGGTCGTTCCAACGAATGAAGAATTTGAAATTGCCACCCAGACTCAAGTCTTGATTCAATAGTGCTGTACAATCTAGACCGGATAATTCCGGAGATTCATAAATCTTTATAAGAAAATAAAAATAGGATGGAACTGTTTCATATAATAGCTGTTCTGATAAGTCTTGCTGCCGTCTTCAGCTGGTTGAATTATCGCTTTCTGCATATGCCGACGGCAATTGGGTTGATGACCATTGCTCTGGTTATGTCACTGGGTCTGTTGGTACTTGGAAAGTTTGGAATTCCAGGAGTTGAACGAAACGTTGAGTGGATGCTCTCTTCCATTGATTTTAACGATACCCTGCTGCATGGTATGTTGAGCTTTCTGCTTTTTGCAGGTGCGCTTCATATTAATTTCGAAGATTTGGCACAGCAGCGTGCGGTAATTGGAATCCTGGCCACCGCAAGTGTTATCGGAGCAACATTTATGATAGGTGGAGGAGCCTGGTATATTAGCCAGTGGCTGGGGCTTGGTCTTCCCCTGGTCTACTGCCTTCTGTTTGGGGCACTTATTTCACCCACGGATCCCATTGCCGTTCTTGGAATTCTGAAGACAGCCGGGGCTTCCAAAAGTCTGGAAACAAAGATTGCCGGAGAATCACTCTTTAACGATGGTATTGCAGTTGTTGTTTTTCTGGTGATTGCAGAGGTGGCATCCGGAACCAAAGCCGTGACCCTTGAATCTGTTCTTCTACTCTTTGCCATGGAGGTGGGTGGCGGTATTCTGTATGGACTTTTGCTGGGCGGCGTAGCATTCTGGATGTTGAAAAAAGTTGATAATTACTCCGTTGAAATCCTTATTACGCTGGCAATGACAACGGGAGGGTATGCTCTTGCAGAAACATTGCACCTGTCTGCTCCCATTGCCATTGTGGTGGCAGGGTTGCTAATCGGAAACCATGGCCGCAGGCTTGCCATGTCGCAACAGACACGTGATCATCTTGATACCTTCTGGGAACTCACCGATGAAATCCTCAATGCAGTGCTCTTTGTCCTGATTGGGCTTGAAGTGGTACTCCTCTCACTGGATGGAAGTTATCTGGTAGCTGGGGTGCTTGCCATTCCTCTTGTACTGCTTTCGCGTTTGATTAGTGTTGCTCTCCCCATTGGTCTAATGCGGCGGTTTAGAAGCTTTTCGCCAGGGGTTGTTTCTATTCTCACCTGGGGCGGGCTTCGGGGTGGCATTTCTGTTGCACTTGCGCTGTCATTGCCCTCGGGAGATATTCGAAATGCGCTGGTTACCATCACCTATATCGTTGTTGTCTTTTCTGTTCTGGTGCAGGGCCTAACGCTTGCGCCTCTGGTGCGAGCAAAAGCAGCCCGTGCCGAGGTGGAGCTTGAACGAACGCAACTTGATAGTTGAAAGCAGTACTTTGGTTCTCTGTATGGAGCGTTGAGCCACAACGATACTTATTTTTATAGGGTTACGAATTATTATGTTATTGATTATTGCCCCATCCAAAACCCAGGATTTCCATGATTCTTTTTCCCGGCAGGGAACAGCACCGCTACTGCTTGAGGAGAGTGAGTTGTTGATAGAAGAGCTGCGCAAAGTATCTCTTGCTGGACTTGGAAAGTTAATGAAGATGAGTGAGCGGCTTGCGGTGCAGACCCAGGAGAGGATTGAAGCGTTTACTGTGCCGTTTAGTGGAAAAAATGCACGTCCTGCCATTTCTGTTTTTCAAGGGGATGTCTACTCACGGATTGGGGTCGCTGAATATGGTGATAGGGAAATCAACTATATGCAGGATCATCTTCGTATTCTTTCCGGCCTCTATGGTATTTTACGGCCGCTTGATTTGATGCAGGCCTATCGGTTGGAAATGGGGTGCAGATTGGAAAATAAACGGGGAAAGAATTTATATGAATTCTGGGGAAGCAGAATTACCGATCAGGTGAATTTGACTCTTGCAAACCAGAAAGAGCCTGTTCTGGTGAACCTTGCTTCAACCGAGTATAGTCGTGTAATCCAAAAGAAAAATCTTCAGGGTAGCATGCTGCAGGTTGATTTTAAGGAAGCAAAGGGTGATGGCTATAGAACTGTGGCTATCTATGCGAAACGCGCTCGTGGTATGATGGTTGATTTTGCAGTGAAAAACAGAGTGAAGAGTGTTGATGAACTTAAAAACTTTCAGCAGGATAATTACCTTTTTCGTTCGGACCTCTCCAGTGAGGTTCATTTTGTTTTTACAAGAGAGTAACTAATGAAGATATGGAGAACTAAATAATGGAACTAAAAGAGAATCAATCGGCTCTTATACTGGAGTCCGATGGCGATGGTGGAATTTCCGTTACTGTTGCATCCGGCGACTACGACGGCTTAACAGGGGCTCTCTGTCAGGTCCTTGCCAATAAGATTATGACCGATGAAGCGTTTCAGCAGGAACTTATGGAGACGCTCGAAATAGAGGAGTGAGCTTTATAGCTTGCTGGAAAGGTACTCCTTTCTTTCCTTGCTAAAGTCCCACCAGGGAGCGGATTCTCCGCCTTCCATAAAATGAACAGCGGCAAGGAACACATCGATTACACAGGGATCTTGTACTTTACCCGTGAGTTGACAGAGTTTGCTGTGCATATGGTAGGCATTGTTACCGATAAGTTGCTGTGGATGTTTGATATTGAGCAGTCGCAGGTCTCTTGCCATTGCGGGACCGATATTGGGCAGGTCTTCAAGCTCTACGACTGTTTTTCTGTTCGGGTTTTTCATATTATGGATGATTGGCAGGTTTGGTGAGATCGGAAAGCTCGACACTGAGTTGTATTTCCTGTGCCTCACCGTCCTTGTCTTTTCGAAGAACCTTTATGTGTAGAATATCTCCTGCCATTGAATCCATCATCAATATACCGATATCCTCCATATTTTTTGCCGGCTGCTCATTGAGAGTAACGATAATGTCATCTTCCATCAGCCCTGCTTCCTTTGCCTTTCCGGTATGGCTCAATCCGCTGATTCGCAGATATTCCTTCCCTTTATCCTCTTTCTGAGGATCGAGAATAATGCCGATTTTTCCCTTTGTTTTAAGAAAAACAGGTTCAGCGAGGAAAAAGTAATCTGCCTGGTTTTCTGGATGTATGGGAGAATTATCCGCAGAGAGATTCAGGACTGAACTTTGGACGATATCCATGCGCCTGGCAAGTCTAGGCGGAATTCCGGAATCCTTTCTGGTGTGTTGGGATCCGGCTATCACCACGACGGTCTTTTTGGGGTTATCTTCTACTATCCGGGAAATATTTTCGGCCATGGATTCATCCCAGATGGCTTGTGACTGGATAAAACCTGCAATACCTTTGTTCTTTCCATGGGGTGATTCTGTATGGAATCCGTGTATCTGTCGCAATCGTTCCACATAGCCCTCTAAAGAGAGATCTCTTGCTTCTGCTATTGTTTCCAGCTCTTCCGGGCTCAGGCCATCCGTGTTTCCATCGGAGAAAACAGTGCTTACAATCTTTCTGTCAATATTGATACCAAAGACCGGGATCGAATTTTCTCTGCAATAATTAAATATCGGCCTAAACAGTCGCCAGTCGTAGCGCCACACGTCGAACCAGTGTGATTCACGAAGGAAATCAGCTTCGCTCATTGGTTTCTTTTTGTCGAGTAGGTAGTTATCGAGCGCCTGTTGACTGCTAGCCGGGAACATCTCCATTGTAATGGTAATATCCACTCCTTTGCTATGCAGCCCCTGAATGATTCTGAGTTGCAGCAGGTGGTCGGCCATGGAGTCGTGGGTCTCTCCAAGATAAATTACACGTTTTGCTGCTAGTTCCGTGAGAATTGTCTCAAAGCTGTTAATAGCAGTAGTGGCACCACCTCTCGGCAGTGTTTCCAGCTGATATTCAATTCCATTGCTGCTTGCTGCGATGCTTTTTTCTTTGATTCTACCCTTCTCAAAAAACAGGGATGAATATTTCCCATAATGTTTCAGCTTATGGAGTCCCGCAGCACTTTCTTTTTCCGAGCTGCTCTGGATAAGTACTGAAACTTCTTTTTCGTTCAGTGGATTGTTCTGTACCGTGAGCTGAAGGCCTTTTCCCATTTTGGCAGAGGAACCAAACAGGGACAAAAAGGCACTGCTTTTACCGCCAAGAAAGAGAACGGAGTTTTCGGAAAGCTGCTGGTTTGTAACCGTATCATCAGGAACAATGGTCCAGCCCTGATGACTTGCCCATTGTATAAAGGGCAGAAAAACAGTTTCTGAGGAATCCTTTGTGGTGACGATCAACTTATGGGGAGATCCCATAAAACGTGACCATACGGGTGGAAGTTCAGAAGAACTAAGTGTTCTGAAGAGGTCATATTGCGGATCAATGGTGAATGAAAGGGGGAGCTCTTTAAGTTCAATGCTGATTGCTGTTTCCCGTTGGCTTATCTCTTTTATAAATGTTTTTGTGCCACTCATCGTTGTGACTTGTATGGGAACCATCAGGGTGTATGGCTGTTCTGTGTTTTGAGTAATGGTGAAATCAAGAGTGGAGCTATCCTGCCTGCTTCTACGATGGACATCTTGTACTTGCAGGTCTGGGACATCGCTGCGGTTGAGCTGCGGCCCAAAAAACTGGTTCAGGTCTTTTTCGGAGACAGTTTCAAAGATTTTTTGGATATCCTGCCATGAAGCAGGGCTTCCTTTAAATGACTCAGCAAAGAGTCGCAGGCTTTCGGTAAAATACTCAGGTCCGATAAAACCACGAAGCTGATGAAACAGTAGAGCCCCACGACTATAGCCAACGGCACGTTTTGCCTTTGCCAGCGGTTGATTGTGGCTGGCTGAACCAAAATCCGCAAGAGTACTCGCCGTACCTTCACGAACATAGTTTTGATAGTTAATAAGTGCGGCTTTGCGATGAGAGACACCCTCTTCTTTGTCAGTCGCATAGCTGAAATCTGCAAGGTAACTGGTGAGACCTTCACACCAGTTTCCGGAACCATCGGCGACTTCGATAGAGTTGCCAAACCATGAGTGAAGAACCTCATGGCCAAGGGATATGTCTTTAATAAAGGGAAGTCTTAATACCATCTGGCCGAGCAGGGTGTAGGTGGGCATGCCGAATCCGCTTGGCAGGCGATTGGAAACCACCGCATAGTGAGTATAGGGAAAAGGTCCTATCTCCTGTTCGTAGCGAAGGATAAAACCCTTTGCTGCATCAAGATATTCCCGACTTAACTGCTGGTCTTCCTTGAAAAACCAGGTGGAGAGAGTAAGGCCATCTCGAATGCTTTCCTGTTCTATCTCATAGGGACCTGCTGCAAGATGAATTGCCCGTACCGGTTGGGAGAATACAGTGCTAAGCGTGTTGTCTGCAGTTGGTGTCGGGAGACTATCCGCTTCAGATATTCCCTTGAATCCCTGGGGCAGTTTTGCCTTGAGGGAAAAAAGCATATCTTCCTGAGGGAGCGGATGCCAGTTGGCAGTGAGGACGATGCCGCGAGGGCTGATACGATTGTTGGGATCGTTTGCTGTGACGTGTAGTGTATAGTGAATGGTTGCCTGAAGGCTGCTTTCACTTGCATACATGGTGATATAATTTTTTTTGGGAAGAGGCATGGAAAATGGTTGTTTCCCCTCTTCCTGAAGGGTGATCTGTTCTATCTCAAGCCCTCCGGTGTAGAGTTGCCACTCCTTTCCGGGAGGGATACTGATTGTGGCTTTTCCCCGCAGGATCTGTTGTTCCGGAATGAAATCGATGGCAAGGTGATAGCTTGAAGCTGCCGCAAAACAGACGCTGCTGTGAAAGAAGGAGAGGAACAAAATGCCTAAAAACAGGGGGAGGGGGAATCTGATTTGTAAATCTCTGATCACATCTTTCTCCTTGGACAGTGATATGGTAAGGTTACGGTGAATTCAAAATAAGTACACTTTAGACTTTAGACTTCTATATGTACCATATCATTTTTTCCTTTTCCAAAGAAAGAATCATTCTTCAGCTATGCATATAAAACTTGTTGCCATTAACGGACGATTCACTCATTCAAGCCTTGCCCTCTTTCATGTCCGCAATGAACTTGAATCACATTGTGAAAACAGTACTACAGAAATCCTGCAACTGACCATTCGTGATCCAGGATATGAGGTTCTACTGCGACTCAGTGAGAAGAGTCCCGATGCGATCTTCTTCTCTGCTGCAGTGTGGAATTCTGATCGTGTAGAAGAGTTAATCTGTGACCTGCACTCTCTGCTGCCCGAATGCCAGCTGGTTGTCGGAGGGCCACAGGCCGAGGTGGTAGGTAGTAGAGTGACGGCTGGCAGTTGCACGGTTGTCCGTGGCGCAATAGAGGCTGTGGGGGAACAGTTTTATAGTGATTTAACTGCCTCAGAGTTGAAACGCCATTATGGAAGATCTTTTTTTCATCTGAAAGATAAAAAGGAGAAGTTTCGTTCGCCCTATAGGGATAAGGATTTTGCGACTCATCTTAAAAATAGAAATATCTATTATGAGAGTTCCAGAGGATGTCCTTTTTCCTGCAGCTATTGTCTCTCTTCCGCGGAAAACGGAACGGTGCATAAGGATATTCCGCAGATACGCCAGGAGCTTGATCAAATCATGGCGCATGATACCCAGGTGCTTCGTTTTGTTGATCGAACCTTCAATGACATGCCCGACAGGGCTTTGGCAATATGGAAACTGGTTCTTGAGTATGAATCTGATACACTCTTTCACTTTGAAATTGCTCCGGATCGTATCAGTGAAGAGATGTTTGCTTTTCTGGCCACGGTTCCCCCGGGGCGTTTCCAGTTTGAGATCGGAATCCAGTCAACCCACGAGCCAACCCTTGCTGCTATAAATCGCAGGATTGATCCCAAAGTTGCCTATGAGACCGTATCCCGCTTGGCCGCTATGGACAATATCCATCTACATGCCGATCTTATTCTTGGGCTTCCCTTTGAGACGAAAGAGAGTTATCTGCAGTCGTTTGCTGATATTTTTGCAATGGGGCCTCACTACATTCAGATGGGATTACTGAAATTGCTGCCGGATACTGCTATCAGCCTTGATGCTGAACAGTTTTCCTACAGATCCTGTAGCAGACCTCCCTATGCCGTGCTTGCCAATCAGTGGCTTGATGCTGGATCCTTGCAGGAGCTTTACTGGTTTTCCGAGTGTGTAGAGAAGTTTTGTAATAACAGATATTTTCCTTCTCTTTGGCGCTATTTTCGTAAGGAAAATATTGATGTCGCATCTTTTTTTAAGACACTTCTTACTATTGCTCAGGATGGACGATTATTTGAACTTGCAGCAACCCAGGAACTTTTATGTACATTGTTGGTGAAGGCTGTGAGGCGTCGCGAAGATAGAATTCTGATACAGGAACTGCTGGTTTTTGACTGGCTGCGTTGTGGTAAGCGTAAGCTTCCTGATTGCCTTGGGTATACAAGCGGAGCGGAGCGCATTCTGAAGGATCAACTCTATCAGGAGATGCCAGTTGAGATACCTGGATTATATTCGCAAAAGGAGAGGAATCGATTTTTTAAACAGAGCCTCTTTTTCAAATTTTCAGAGGAATGTTTAGCGGAACTTGGGAGAATAGGCGAAGGGCCGGCACGCTTTGCCTTTCTCCAGGAGCGGGAAAATAGCCTTATGCGTCTACAGAAGGCTGTTCTGCTTTCAGGCTAAACCACCTTAAATAAAAAGGATTTGTGTTAGAAAGCTGAATGAAGTAAAAAGAGTGAAGAAAAAAAATAATTACAATTTAGATATTGCGGTTGTATGCTATGCAGCCATAGGAGAAAAGTATGACTCAGTTTCGAATTAAGACCATTAACGCCATAGCTCCTGAAGGTCTGGAGCTTCTTGGTGATGAATATTCCGTTGATCCGGAAGATGCCAATCCTCACGGAATTGTTGTTCGCAGTTCGCAGGTGAATGTTGATGACTATCCTGAATTGCTTGCACTTGCAAGAGCAGGAGCAGGAGTGAATAATATTACCGTGGACAAAGCAACTGAGAAGGGGATATGTATTTTCAACACTCCGGGGGCGAATGCCAACGCTGTTGTTGATCTGGTTTTCCCCATGATCGGTATTTGGCTGCGAAATATTTATCAGGGCATTGCCTTTTGTAAATCTCTTACCGAAATACCACCCGATCAGGTGAGTGGTGAGATAGAGAGTCGTAAGGCTGCTTTTCGAGGTGTGGAAATTGCCGGAAAAACACTTGGAGTTATCGGGCTTGGTCAGATTGGAGTCAGGCTTGCCAATGGTGGAATACAGCGTTTTATGAAGGTGTATGGGTTTGATCCATTCCCAAGTCTTGACAATATTCACAATCTTCTTCCGGAGGTTACGGTTACCCGTGCCATGCGCGATACCCTGGCTCAAGCTGATATTGTGAGTCTTCATCTTCCGGTGAATGAGAAAACCAAGGGGATGGTGGATGCTGATTTTATCGCTAAGATGAAACCGGGTGCAATTCTTGTGAATTACGCAAGAGGCCCGATTGTTGACGAAGAGGCGGTTCTTGAGGCTCTTGAGTCTGGACAGTTGGAAGCTTTTATTTCCGATTTTCCAACACCTGCTGTAATTGGCCATCCTAAGATACTGACCACTCCTCATCTTGGTGCATCTACTGCAGAATCGGAAGGAAACTGTTCCCGGATGGCTGTGAAAGAGCTGTCAGCCTATCTGCACTATGGAAATATTACCCATAGTGTGAATTTTCCGAATATCGAATCAATTCCGGCATCAACCGTTCATACTCGTCTTATTATTATTAATAGGGATGTGCCCGGTCTTATCGGTTTTATTACCAATACCCTTGGAAATCATGGGGTTAATATTGTAAGCTTTAAAAATGAGTCTAATGGCAAGGTGGGGTACAATATCATTGATATGGAATCTGCTCTTGATGAAAAGATTCTGGCAGAACTTACTGCCAATGAAGATGTAATAAGAACCCGTGAAATTACCTTTTCCTGATCCTGGGAAAAAGAGAGAGGAGAAAACATGAGTATCAGAGTTCGTTTTATCGTAATTATTGGAGTTCTCAGCCTGGTGGCCAGTCTTGCGCTCGCATTTGCAAGTTATAAGTTTAGTGTTAATAACGCGATGTCAGAAGCCAAAACCCAGGGAGCCATTGTTTTTAATATGATCGACTCTTCCAGGGTGTTTTTTAGGAAATCTCAGTGGCCTCTGGTGACGGAGCTTGTTGAAGAAGATCGTTTTTATCCTGAAATTATGTCAGGATTTGTTATGACCCGTGGTGTATGGGATATTTTTGAAAAACGCTTTCCCGGCTATAAGTTTAAGCAGGCAACCATAGATCCGCTCTATCCACCGAACAAGGCAGATGCCGATGAACTCAAGCTTATTAAGATGTTTTCTGAAAATAAAGAGGCTAAAAATAAAGAAGGAACCATGGTCAAGGACGGTAAGCAGTTCTACTATTTCGCAAGGTCTATTACTGTCGGCGAAAAGTGTCTGCGTTGTCATGGCACCCCAGATGAAGCCCCTAAGGATCAAATTGAGATTTATGGAACGGAGAACGGGTATGACTGGCATAAAGGACAGATCGTTTCCACAAGTATCGTTTACGTTCCACTTGATAAGGCAATGGCTACTGCAAAAAAATCAGCCACCAGCCTGTTTGCCATGGGTGCTGCAGGAATTGTAGTACTTATGGGAGTTATCTGGTTTTTCTTAAGCAGTGGGGTTGTTGCACCACTTGCAAAGCTTCAGCAAAAGACTACTCAGATCAGTCTTGGAAAAGAGCTTGACGAGGATATAGGGGTAAGCAGTAAGGATGAAATTGGTGACCTGGCAAAGGCCATTGATCGACTGCGTATCAGTACGGCAAAACTTCTGGAGCGTTGCGCCGGACGATAGTTTGTATGGAGTATAATCCGGGTGCTTGTGAAGCTTCACTCACAGGTACCAGGAGTGTTGAATAAAAAAAAGGGAAGGAACGGTGTGATTGCCGTTCCTTCCCTTTTTGTATTTCCAGTTGAAATGATTAGCCGGTGATGTTCTTGATCTCTGTCATAAATTCCTCTTCCAGGTCATCGTCGTTGATTTCCTCACAGAGAATACTTGCAAGATTCGGCAGGGTTGCAATGGATGGATTACCCTGCCTGGCCCAAATTTCAATAGTGTCTTTCATTACCGGGGCGGCAATGGGGCCGATGGCCATGGCAAGGGCCTCTTTAACCTGTTCAAGCACAGGAGCAAGGTCAGCGTCAATTTCAGCCTCTTTGGGCTCGGCTTGCTGGGTCGTTTGCGTCTGCGCTGGTGGTGGTGACGCTGGGGCTGCATGACTGAGCGCCTGGGAGGCCATAGGGTTTGCCAGGGCGGCAGAGATATCTGTAGCAAGCATTCCCGTTGTCATATTGATAAGTGACTTATTGGCACTGGGTTCGCAGATAATAACAAGCAGTGCATCTTCAGCCAGAGGATTGATCAGAAGAAGAGATTCGTTGTACTTAATCTCGACTCCTTTAAATTTCAGCTGTGCCATGCTGCCTATCTGGATCGTTCTGCTGATAAGGTTCCCTATGGTCCGGATACTGTTTTCTCTGAAAATGGGAGGCATCTTACTACCGGCGATCTGCTGTTTATTGTTGAAGACGAAACAGCCAAGTACGCCTGGAAGTACGGTTATTTCCTGAAGCAATGAATCCATTGTGAACTATCCTGATATGGCCTGTGCCATAAGTTTATAGAATGTTAAACGCGGCTGGAGTTAAGGGATTTCTTTACCTCCAGCCCAAAATAGTAGTTTTCTATGCCTAGAGCTTGATTCTGCTGAGTACTGGGCGTAACCCATCTGCAATACTTTCCGGAAAGACAGAACTGCCAACCTTAAGGCCAACAATGACATCCTGACCACAGAGTATTAATAGTTTCGTGTCATCAACTAGAGTACAAATTGTGTATTGTCGACCGGATGCGCCAATAGCAATTTCAATCTGCTCAGTTGCCACTGCAACGTAGGTTGTAAAGTTTGCAGTGTTGTTTCCAAGCTCCCCAGCTTGATGCAGGACCGTGCCGTCTTTTGAGCTAATTGTGGTGCTTATAATTTCTGGAAAAGAACTCAGCATGGTAACAAACTGTGCCAATACTGGATTTGCAGGTGTTGCTGGCTGCTGTGGAGGAGGAGTGGCCTGTACCTGCTGCGCAGCGGGTGGGGAGGAGAGGTCAAGGTCGAGATCCTCCATATTCAGAGAATCAAGGCTTGCGAGATCAGCTTCCCCGCTTGAAGGGGCGGTACTTTTTGCGGCATTATCTTCATCTTTTCTTCTGCAGCCTTCAAGAAGGATGAAACCAAGTGTTTCTGTGATTTTCCCTTCTGTGACGGAACAGCTATTTTCTATCTCAATTTCGACATTTTTCCAGCTGACGATGGCATAGGCTGCTTCACTTCCATGCAGTCCCATGGCACTGGCATCGAGAAGTTCTCCATCTCTGAAGTACATAACTCCCATTTTACTTCCGGCATGGATGGTGAGTGTGCAGGACTTTTTGTCAAGTTCAAGAAGTTGCAGGAAAGATGAGAGTGAAACCCCGGTAATATATCCCTTTGATGGTCCGGCAAGTCCCTTGAGTATTTTTTCGACAAGCATGCCGAAATCGATGGGTTTCTCAATATATTGAAATGTACCCATTTCCCGAAGATTATCTTCCATCTCCGGTGTACCGAAGGCGGTCATTACAATAACAGGGATGTCTGAATAGTTGTTGCTCAGATGAGCAACCAGTTCAAAACCATCCATCCGGGGCATTTTGAGATCCGTTAGTACCAGGCTGATCTCTTGTTCTCGAAGGGCTGTGAGCGCTTCGATACCATCGCCAGCGGTGGTGATGGCAAATTTATCTTCGTAGGCCTTGAAGCCGTCGATAAGACTGTGGAGAAAACTCTCGTCGTCATCAACAATTAAAACTTTTTTCATATGATTCTCCGACATTGGTCAACTGATTTAAAATAATACTTTTCAAGTATTTACTGCTACCTTTATCAACCAAGAAATTGTGAATAAGCTTGATACAATCTGTATGGAAATTACCACGGAAACATGTGGAAAGTCCAGTAAAAGCACACAATCATACTGTTGGGATGATGATTTCCATCCTGGTTCCCTGGCCCCGTTTCGAACTTGCAGTAATGGAGCAGTTCATTTTCGAGAGCATTTTTTTGACAATTACCAACCCCAGGCCGGTTCCTTCTGCTTTTGTGGTGAAAAATGGGCGAAATAAGTTGTGTATTGTTTCTTCTTCCATGCCACAGCCATTATCTTCAAATATAAAAGTGATCTGGTTTTTGTGTTTTTGTATCAGGGAGATGGTGATTTTTTTATTGTCACTTTCAGAAAGTGCGGCCACGGCGTTGGTGGTGAGATTCAACAGAACCTGGAGGAAGGCACGAGGGTCTATCATTCCGGCCAGTGGTTTTTCCGGATGACGTATTGCCAGCATAACATATTGTTTTGCAAGATCTTTTTCTGTGAGTTGTACGAGTTTGCCGAGTAGGGCTCGCATGTCGGTTAATTTGAGATCCGGCCGTTCAAAAATTGAGAAATTTCGCAGTGTTTTGAGGAGGTACTCAACTCTTACAATATCGGATAGGCTGCGATGGATAAAGCGACTGATGGCTTCTGTGTCATATGTTGCAAGGTTTGATTCCAGAACAGAAAGCGATACTTTAATGGAGTTAATAGGGTTGCCTAATTCATGGCGTATACTTGAGAAAATAAAGCCGATATTATCCATAAGATTTGCAGCTTCTGCTATGGATTCAAGTCGCTTCTCCTCAGTGATATCACGCTTAACGATAACCTGGTTTGCCACTCTTCCCTCGTGGTCAAGGACGGGTGAGAGTTGCATTTCTTCCTGGTAGAGAGTCTGGTCCTTGCGAAAGTTGTCAAATTGCCCGCTCCATGTTTCTCCTGTCACAAGAGAATCTTTGATCTCAGCCCATAGCTTTCGTCTGACTGCAGGCGTGTGGATGCGTTTGATGGATTGGCCCGTGATTTTCTGTGGTGAAAAACCGGTAACTGTTTTACATGCAGGATTTGCGTAGAGGATGGTACCGCTTTTATTTATAATGATGATACAATCCGAGGACTGCTCCACCACGGTAACAAGACGGTCTCGTTCCAGGCGGTCCTGTTGATTGCTGATGGCCATGGTTAGGATGTCGGAGATAAATAACAGGCTGTTTATCTGCTGTTGATGAAACAGATTGGCTTCACGGGTTCTGGTGAGTCCTATAAGGCCAAGCAGTTCATCTCCTACTATAAGTGGGATAAGGAGCAGTGTTTTGATCCCCTCCTGTTCCAGTATGACCTGTTCTTCCTTTTCAAAATGTTCTGCAAAATTCTGAATAGTTTTTCCTTTTTTGAGTATGTTCATCCAGACAGGAACGGAGAGGATCCAGTCATGGTTATAGGTATTACTAAGGTTGTTCCCATGAATCGACAGGGGAGTACCTGCAGGAGGGCTGTTGTCGAGAAGGAAAAGTTCATCTGCCTCCAATGCCTTACACATATCAGGGAGTACTTGATTAAAACAGTTATGCCAGTCGGAGTGCAGGGCACTTGGGTTGGTAAGTTTAAGGATTGTTCGCCATATCATATCGTCTGGTGATACATAGCGGTGGGGATGGCTAGGGGAAGAGAGCATTTTACAGAAGAGGAAAACTCTTGCCAGGTTGCCATTTTTCCGGTTTGCAGAGGAAAAGGTAAAAAAATAGTGATTGGATTCCAGAGAAAAGTCCCGTTCTACTTTCTTGTTGCTGATTTGGCTTTCAGATAAGCCCTCCTGGAGCAGCAGCCAGAGTTCTTCGGGAAAATAATCGAATATACTGGGATGGTGATCATTGCTTTGCTGATCAGGCTCTTCTGTTTTAAGAAACTGTTTCTTGAAGAGATCGTTTGAAAGGATAAGGAGACCGTCTCCATCAAAGAGTGCTATGGCCTCATGGGGTGATTGAAAACAGGTGTCCTGAATAATGAATATTTCATCGGTATTGTTGCTGGTAAGGGCGCATGGCTTGTTCTTCTTGATTTCCCGTTGCAGGCGCAGAGAAAGAAAACCTATTATGGCAAGTGCTCCGCAAAGAATAATTGCCAGGAGAAGATATGTGGGTATCATAGTATGGTATTTGAAGGATATAAAAAATTATTTGAGTAAAGACGCTGTTTGCATCATATTTGTTCTTTTCAGAGTCTCATTCTTCGCTTACCTGACATTCTATCAAGATAGAGTAATAAAAGCAAAAGAACCGGTCTGGAGTGTCATTGAAGTTCCATCGTAATTCAATTATTTTAACATTTATTCGAGGGAAGAAGCTTTTTTTGGGGGGATAATCACAATTTACCATAGCTAAGTACATGATAAATTGTTGGTAGTAATTATTAGTCCAAAAACTGTGTTTACTTAAAGTCTTGATAATAAAGTGAAAAGTAGTGTGGCCACCTGGATAGTATAAAAAATTTAACCCTTTTTTCCAGGGAAGTGAATAGTGCGTATTCGCTATGTTGCTGAAATAACAGTCGAATGGCGGTTTTGTTGTTGTTGGCATAAGAAATGCAACGTCTATCTTGCTTTATCTCTTCTCTCTTCTTTCTCCTGGAAAAAGCCGGATTCGTTTATATGGATCCGGCTTTTTCTTATTTAGATATTCAAAAACAATTGTCATGGCATCTATTTCTGTTTGTTTAAGTCACTGTACGTCCTATGAGAACAAGGTTCTGAAATCTTTGATACAGAAACAACTTGATACTCTTGGTGTTCCGTCAAATCTTTCTTCCAAAAAAATTCTCCTTAAACCAAATTTAATTAGTGGTCGTGCTCCTTCACTTGCCTGCTCAGCCCCACTGTTCACAGTGGCTGCAGCCGACTGTTTTTTGGCGCGTGGAGCAACCGTTTTGCTTGGCGATTCACCGGCTTTTGGATCGGCAGCGCAGGTTTTAAAAAAACAGGGCTTTCAGCCTCATTTTTCCGGCCGGGATATTCGTTGTGTTCCGTTTCGCACCAAGGTGATGCGAAAAATGGAGTGTGGAATTACTGTCGGGGTGGCGGCTGAAGCGTTGGATTGCGACTATTTTGTAAATCTTCCGCGTATTAAGGCTCATGTGCAAATGGGCACTACCATGGCTGTTAAAAATGTTTTTGGTATTGTTCTTGGTGGAAGAAAAGCCTGGCTTCATATGCGGCATGGCGGTACACATGAAATGTTTGCACGAATTATTCTTGATCTGCAAGCAATTCTTCCGCCCACTCTTGTTTTGGCAGATGGCATTGAGGTGATGACCGGTAAAGGCCCTATGAATGGGAGTTCGCTTATGGTTGGATGTCTTGCCGGATCGAAAAGCAGTATAGCGCTTGATCGGGCAATGCTTGAGGTGCTGGAAATTGATAAAGAGGAGGTTCCTCTGGTGGTTACGGCTGAAAAAGAGTGTCTTTCAGGTGCACATCTGCAAGACATTACATTTCCCCTCTGTCGTCCGGATGCTTTTGCTGGATCTGGTTTTACGATCCCCGCAACGCTAATTCCAGTAAGGTTCCAGCCTTTTCGCTTTTTGAAGAGCTCTCTTAAAAGAATGTCTTCCACCTGACCCCTGCAAGAGAAGTGTCGGCAGGTTTATATCTTAACACTGGGGTTTTATCATTGAAAGTCCGGGGATAAGGGTTTGGGTCGAGATTATTCCCTTTATGCAGCGCAGGGAAGAATGGGTGAATTGAGAAATTACTTCGGCATCTGAGGCGAGGAGATCACGACTCAGGGTTGCTTTGATTACCAGATCAATGGAGCCATGAACAGAGTGTATTTCAACCACCTCCGGCAGGGCAAAGAGCCTGTCCAGAATCCGTTGTTCCTGCGTCCCATCAACGTTAGCAAGTACAAAAATAGTGATATCCCGTTTCATCTCAGGGTAGGCACCTTGTTTACTTCGGGCCATCTTTCTCCGAAATGCTTCCATGTCACGTGGGATAAGTCTGTCTACTCCTATTCCGTACTGTCTTTCCGAGTTCTTTTGCCACTGATGGGTAGAGATATAGAGATACAGGTCATCCATTGTTCTGTCGGGAAAAGAACGGAGCAGGCCGCTGTTCTTGATAAGAGTCTTCAGTGGCAAATAGATGGAACGGTACCAGTCTGATCCTGCCTCTTTCAGATTGACTTCGTCGCCGTTTTTTTCGGTCAGAAAGGTTTGGTGCATCGTAATTTGTTCCAGCAAGTATTCGCTTTGCCCGGGTTCTGTGAAATCGATGACTTTTGGAATACCCACCTTGTCTCTAAAGTCGATTTTTTCGAGGTAGAGCCTGTTTTCAACACTTTCTCCGGAAGGGAGAAGCTCCAGAATTTTTGCCTGAATATGGCTTTGACCGAGTTTTCTGGCGGCAGTAATACGGTGATGGCCATCAACGATATAGAAACTGTTCTTGATTTGATAGAGGGACACCGGTGGAAGAGGACGCCCCTCCTGCATGGCCTGAGTAAGAGATCTCAGTCGTTCTTCGGACCCTGCCCCTTTAAGACGAAATTGCTGGTCAAAATCGTTATAACGTCCCACGGATCCCTTGATTTTATCAAGAGGAACCGTGTCCGTTCCACGTTTTACGGTTTCATATGCTTTTTCATTTTCCCGAACCTGATCAAAATTAGTTTCCTGGACAGGTACTGTACTGTCGTCAGAGAGCCTGTGATCTTTTTGTCTATTTTTCCACCAGTTCTGTTTCAAAGAAAAAAAAGCCATAGCAGTTGAGTACCTTTGTCTTGCCGACCTGGGTTATTCGGTCTGCAGGATCGTTAAAGAATGCATGTATGTGGCCATGGACAAACCAGGCCGGTTTCTGTTTCTTGATAAGGGGTAAATAACTTCTGAATCCTTTATGGCAGGGATCTTCCTCATCATGAATAAATCGTGGTGGTGCATGAGTAATAATAATGTCCACTCTCTTTTGCTGCAACAGTTGAAACCAGAGGCTGCGAATAATTTGTTTCATTTTTGGTTCGGTGTATTGGTGTATACCGCCGTTATACCAGCGGGAGCCACTGAAGCCCATGATTCGCAGGCCATTTTCTGTGATGATTTTTGCGTGAACTCTGGTGCAGCCCACTGGCGGAGATTCATTGTATCTAAGGTCATGATTGCCCTCGATATAATAGAGGGGAACTGCGTAGAATTCTCTTAGTTCCGTCAGGTACTCAGGAGGAAGATCTCCACAGGCAAGAATGATGTCAGGGGCAGCGGGAAGGATGTTGGTATTTGGGATAAGCAGCTGTTTTTCAACCTTGTCCGATACAGAAAGAATTTTCATATATTTTCCAAGGTGTCTGCTTTTCTCTTTACCGTACCCTTTCTAGTTGTTTTCCGGAAGTTCGTACTGGAGAAGAGTTTCTTTAAGGTCTGAGACTTCTTTTTGGAGTTTTTTGAATTTTTTCCGATAATAGGTTGCCTGCTGTTCAGCTTCTTTAAAGCGAAGAATCAACTGGCTGGTAAGTGGTTTCAGGATTGGCAGGTCATTGTTGAGTAGAGCCAGTCGAAGGGTGCGATCTTTAACCATAATAACGCGAGTAGGTTCTACGGCAATGCCGCTTGCACACCGTGGGGCATTCGTTAATACAGCCATTTCACCTAAAATGTCACCACTTGACATTCTGGCAACGATTTCATTTTTTCCATCTGTTTTTTTACAGACTTCAACTAATCCATTGATAATAATAAAAATATAGTCACCAACATCATCTTGTGCAAAGAGCGTCTCTCCCGCTGCAAAGTCTTTTGTTATAAATTTACTGGTATCAGACATGATTTTTTGTACTAGTGTTGTAATGAAAATCTGTTGCTTGTTAGGAATATTAACTCTTAGACAAGAATACTAAAATGAGTGTACGATGAAAAGATATTTTTCAAAGAGTTTCATTTTTACTGCGGGGCGTGGCTATTGAAATCCTTAGCAACTCCGCCAAATCTTCGCTCAGCGGACTAGTCCTGCTTACTTGGTATGTCTCAACTATTTAACTGTATTGACGAAATTATTTTGGCATCCGGCTCTCCGCGGAGACGTGCATATTTTGAAGACTTGGGCCTTCTTTTCCGTGTTGTACCTGCTGATATTCCAGAACATAAACAGCCTGCGGAAACATCTACGGCCTATATTAAACGCCTGGCCAGAGAAAAAGCCGAAAATGTAGCTGACAAGTATCCGAAAAGTTGGATTGTTGCTGCGGATACTGTTGTCTGCATTGATAATATGGTCCTTGAAAAACCTGTTGATGAAGCTGCTGCAGTTAAGATGTTACTGCATTTGTCCGGCCGTGAGCATGAGGTGCGTACGGCTGTCTGTCTGTATAGTCGAAGTCGTGGGATTTGTGATATCTGTCTGGTGAGTACAACGGTGTTGTTCTGGGATGTGACAAAAACTATGATTTTGGCATATGTTCGATCAGGCGAGCCAATGGATAAAGCAGGAAGTTATGGTATTCAGGGAAAGGGGGCGTTTCTTGTTCGAGAAATTCATGGCTCCTATTCAAACGTTGTGGGCCTACCGTTGTATGAACTTATCGGAATGTTGAATCGATATGGGTTATTGGAAAAGTGAGATGAGAATTTATCCCACCCTATTCCTTTAAACTAGCAGAATAACGGTGCCTTTCTTGACTTTTCCGTGGATAGCGTGTAGCTAAATATAATAAGGAGTGATTTGCAACAGGATTGTTGCACGAGTGATTTTGACAAGCATTCACTTGGAAATATTTTTTTCTATTCTAACTCTTTGTTGCCGTGGTGATTTTTCTTGCTCAGCTGATATCGTTGACAGGTTGATTCGGATTCCTTAGGCAGCTGAGAACGGAAAATTAAGAAAAGCTCATTTCCAGCTGAACAGTTGTAAACCATTTATCCAATCTGGTGTTTTTTTATGGTGCAGGGTGATAAACAGCAAGAAAGTCTGGAAACACTAAAGCTGATTAATGCAGCGTCCACTGCTCTTCGTCTGTATCCTGAGGACTCTGCTCAGGTAACAAATTCCATCGAAAATGCATACCAGGGAACGAAGTCCTTTCTTCGTGTTAATCAGCTTCTGCGGTTTTCTTCTTTAAACGGCAGATACCTGTTGAACGGCGAGCCTGTGGATAAACCGACCCAGGAACGTTTGCAATTACTGACCTTTAGTGATCAGTTGCAGAAAATGAAACTTGATGAGCTTGTTCTTTCTAGAGGTGTTGACAGAACCACCTTTAAAAGAATTCTTTCGGTTTTCGGTGCTACACCGGAACAGATCAGCAGGGCTGGTGGAAATCGGGCTTTTGTTGAAAATCTTGATCTTATCGAAGTTTTCCCGAAAGAATATTTTCCGCCCGGTGAAAGTACAGAAGAAAAAATAGAGAAAAAAAAAGCTGATGCAATTCTAAAGGAGTTATCTGCTGGTTTTGTTCGATCTGACCATATCTTGTTTCTGGTAGGACGAAAAAAAACTAAAAAGCTGCAAAGTGATCTGCAGGAGGCGTTCCAGTCCTCTGAAGCTAGTAATCATATTATCGCCACAACCATATTTTCCCTGCTTCAAATTCTCCATAAAGATCATCTTGTCGTCGTGGCCCCGGCATTTTCTAAGATGCTTGAAAATGTGAGCCAGCTTCTTGTTGAAGATCAATATAAGGCGGTGAGCTCAAGGGTTGCCTCCTTACTGACCCCTCACCTCGATCAACAAGCTGTTTTGATGCTGGTTTGCCAGGAATTTCCGTCAGATTTTGGTTCCAGTTTTTATGATGCACTGCTTGTTTCTTCTGCTAATGAGACTCTGCCCAAAGTTCTTGAGTGGATGAGGGAGCAACGGCTGCAGGTGGATAATCCGAATGACAAGCTCTCCTCCCAGTATGAACTTGTTTCCAAAGCGTATGAAAAATTGGCTGAAACTCCACGTGGTAAACAGATTCTTGCGACGGGAGTAACAAAATCTGTGCTGCAAAAAACCGAACAGTCCCGGAAAGAATCCCGGTTGTATACGGGGATTTCTGCTCTTGTAAAGGGCGACTTGACGAGCCTGAAAAATGATGAAGTGTGTCGCAGTCTTCCTGTGACCATCGAGAAGCTTCTGGCCAAAGACAAAGAACATGTGGCTGCAGCCATTATTCAAAATGTAGTAAAAGGGCTAAAAGATAAGGACAATGAGCTTCGCTTACCTCTAGGCAATGTTCTTGGCGGAATTGCTGCTAAGCTTGCTTGTTTGAGTCGTTGGAATTGGCTGGAAAAGCTGACTCCGGTTTGTCTTGTCTGGATTCGAACAACGGAAAGTGCTGATAACGGTTTTGAAAACCATATCGTGGCCATGCAGGCCATGATGAATCATGCATGGTATTCCGATAAACCGGATCTGGCTGAGCAAATCTTAGACCTGTTTTATTTTATTCGTTCAGGTGCCTTTGAAAAGAATAAAGATGTGTGTAGCATAGTTGGCCGTATTCAGGATAAAAATGTAGATATAGTTCTCCTTAGAGGATATCTCGAACGTTGTTTTGTGAGACCGGTTGATGAAAAGATTTGCAGGAAGATTCTTATGCAGGGACCTGTGGCTGCGCGGTTTCTTCTTGATACTCTGATTACTTCTGAGAAACGGGCAGATCGTATACGCCTGTTGAAAATTCTAAGCGAACTTAAAAGTGATCTTGTTCCTGTACTCCTTGAACGTCTTCCTGATCCCATGCCCTGGTTTGGAAAACGAAATATTATCAGACTGCTTGCGGAAACCGGAACGGAAGAGGATGTGGAGGCAATTTTAAGCTATGCTTCCCATGAAGATCTGCGTGTGCAGCAGGAGATGCTGCAATGTATTGTACGAATTGGAAAGGCATCCACGGTTAAGTATCTTCTCGATGTTCTACCAGAAACAGGACTGAAGACAAAAGTCCAGGTGGTAAAAGATCTGAGACGGGTGGCCGATGAAGCTGTTGTCGCTCCGCTTGGGAAATTATTAGGAGAATGCCGACTCTATAGCAATGGGCCTGAAAAAAAGGAACTGGCTGTCGAGATATGTAAGACACTCGGGGCCAGTGGGGCGTCCAGTGCCTTTGCTGTGCTTCAGGGACTTATTGATGGCGGTACCAAACAGTTTGATAAAAAGTGTATTCATGCTGCAGAGCTTGCGATAACCTATATTCAGGAACAGGGGAACACGCAGGAAACGAATGAGGGACAGGAAGAGAAAAAAGGCGCAACCGTTTCAGGAAAAGGAGTGGCCGGGCGTAGGCCACCTTCGAGTTCCGTACCGTATGGGCTTATCACCGACTACCCTGAAGAGAAGGAAGTCTATGCATTATTGAAAAAGGATAAAAAAGAAGCTTCTAAAAAACTGCTTGTTGAACTTATTGAAAAAACGGCAAGTTTAAAAAAGTTTAATAAGGCAGATGCACTGCGTTTACGTTTAATTGAAATAGATGGTATGGCTTTATCTGAGATCATCAGGACTGCAGAAATTATCGAAAATGCCAAGAGTGATTCCGTTGATAAGAATCATATCGTAATCTGGGCTGATCTGTATGATCTTCTAACAACTGAAGAATTTAATACTTTTTATTACGCCCTGGAGCATTCTTCCTATCCGATGGAGAGTGTGATTGTTAAGCAGGGTGATCCGCAATGGCGTCTCTTTTTTGTAAATAAGGGCCGGGTACGGCTCTATTTTAATGAAGAAGAGAACGAAACACTTGTTAAAACGATTGGGCGTGGAAATATTTTTGGTGGATCATCTTTCTTTGATGATTCGATCTGGACATTGAATGCCGCAAGTATGGGGGGGGTAGAAGTATCTGCTCTCTCCATGAAGTGTCTGGAAGAATGGGCCGAGGAGTATCCTTCCATTGAAAACAAAATTAAGGATTATTGTTTGCGTTTTGATCGGGTGAATGACTTTTTTATTACTTCGGGTGCCGAGCGGCGTCAGGAGGAGAGGGTACCGCTGTCCGGTGAGATCAGTCTCACCCTGCTTGATGGGAATGGTCAGGAGACTGATACATGTATACGTGGTGAGTGTGCTGATATTTCTACTGGAGGAATATCCTTTTTATCAAGGATTACTCAGAGAAAACAGGCAAGGACTCTACTCGGACGCTCTGTTGCGATTGTCTTGAAAGACCGTGCCGGTGAGAAAAAAGGAACGGATCTGACTGGAACCGTTGTTGCTGTTCGCAATTTGAATTCTGCAGAACTTGGTCGATCTGTTCATATCTGTTTTGCTGAAGAACTCGACTCTCAAAAGATTACGGATCTTATTGATGCCAGTTGATCAGTATGAAGCTACTGCTGATTTTTATAAGCACTCTCTTACAAATGCCACGGCCGAAAAACATCACCTGACAGCAGATTGCCCTTTTTGTCGTGAGAAGGGCTTTGATCCCGAGAAAAAACTGGTTGTTTTCCTAAAAAAAGGTGGCTTTTTCCATGGCTACTTTCGTTGTTTGAACCGTTGTGTTCCCGGCGGTTTTCCCCTCTGGTTTGCTCGGATTTCCGGTATTGATCCAGCTAAAGTTCCTGGTTTTGACCCCGATAGAGAACCGTTTTTAAGCAGTGGTGACTACCCGTCTGCAAATAGTAATCTTGAAATACAGTCGCACCAGGAGAGCTTAACAACTGCATTACGGGATCAGTTCCAGGAAGCTGGAATTGGGCAGGAGGCATTAGAGGAGCTGCATGTCGGGTTTAATGGCCGCTATCTTGTCTACCCCTATTTTCAGGAAGATGGAAATTGTTATGCTGCCCGTTGTGTCTTTCCCGGGCGCAGAGAAGATTCATTCTGGCATGGCAACGAACAGTTTTTTTCGGAAAAATACCAGATTTTTAATGTGCAGGATATTCAGCGCTGTGAAAATGGCAGTCTCTTTCTCTGTGAAGGAGAGGACACTCTTCTTGCGCTAAGACAACTGGGGTATCCAGCCGTTGCTGTTCCCAATTGTCAGACAATGGAGATGATTGATCCGAGGAGATTTGCTTTTATCAAGACTCTTTTTCTGGTCACTAGTAACAGTGCTGAATCCGATTCAAGTATGCGGCAACTTGCCGCCCGTATCGGGTACAAGGTTCGCCCGTTTAAATGGCCCGCCGGAATTGGTAAGGATTATACTCTTTGTCAGCTGGCAAAAGATAAGGGGGAAAACTTTCGTGCTGCTGTATCATCACTGATTCAAGGAGCGAAAGCATTTTCTCCGTTTACTGGTCCAGCAAGGGAATATGATCATTTTCAGGAACAGCTCGCAATGGAGGGCGGCTCTTCCTATGCCGCACTCAAAACCGGGTTTCCCCTGTTTGATAATGCCCTCGATGGGGTTCATGGTATTAATATTGTTGGTGGTGCACCAAAATCTGGGAAATCTACTTTTTTGATTCAAATTGCCACCGATATGGCCCTGCGTGAAATTCCCGTATTATATTATGATTTTGAAAATGGTCGTCAGAAAATCTATCAACGGACACTGTGTCGATTAAGCAGATTGTCTGCCGAGGCAATACGCAAAGGAACTTTTGCACCCGAAGAAAAGCTTCAGTATGCTGAGGCGTGCACGAGTCTTCAGAAAATGTTGCATTTTTTCAGGGTTATAAATGACAGGCAGGTGACTCCTGAAATTATGCGTCGTCATATTGATTTTATTCGTCATGAGACGCAAAATGAATACACCGTTGTTGTTATTGATAGTCTGCATAAATTGCCATTTAAAGATTTTTCAGAACGAAGAACCGGTATCGATGCCTGGTTGAGACAAATGGAATCAATCCGTGATGAACTGAATGTTTCTTTTCTTGTTGTTTCAGAACTTTCAAGGGGGGATGGTAAAAGCTATAAGGAAACGCCGCATCTTGGAGTCTTTAAAGGATCCGGGGATATAGAGTATAGTGCTGATAATGCTCTGGTACTCTATCCGGACTGGGATCCACTAAGTTCTGTGATTGAACAGAAGCGTAAAAACAAACTCTGGCTGGTGGCCAGTCGTGAGCATAGCCCCGGGTTGGTTGCAGAATATGAGGTTGATTATCCCTATTGGGGGTTCACCGAAAGGTGACTAGTGAGAAAAATAACGAATAGCAGAAAGGTGCAGTGTTTTAACTTGGTAATTTGCTTCCAGTCATGTATCTTTCATAATACATAGTAGTGATCATTTTTGGTAATATATTGTAAAGAAAAACGTTTTTCCAGGGAGTGATTTATGAAAATGTTTGCATCAGCCGTGGTTGCTGGTTTGTTGTTTGTTGCCCCGCAAAATTCACAGGCTGCCTTTGATCTCCAGGGAGGAAATGCCCTCTGGGGGAAATATGCTATTCAAACGTGTCGTTCATGCCACAAAGAGAAAGGATTGACCTCTCTTGACCCTCAGGAGAGGAGCTCAGAAATGTGGGAGGTGTTTTTTGTTGATGATTACAAGAAGCTGAAAGAGACGAATCACGATTTTTCTGCTGTTGGTATTAATGATCGGCAGCTTGAGAACATTCATCGCTATCTGATCGATACTGCTGCTAAGGGTGGCGGTGTTGGGAGTAATGTTGCTGAAAGGAGTACGGGCACAGGAAGTAGTGCTGTTGTTGCCGGAACATCCTCAACAACGACCAAGAAATCATCCTATTCTTCAAGAAAAAAAACAGCCAGTTCGAATAAATCGGGCGGGAAAAAGTTTGATATGGCTGCTGGCTCAGCTGGAAAAGGACGATATATTTTTCGTAAATGTCTTTCGTGCCACAAGAAAAATAAGGCGCCAATTATCTCCCCCGGTGATCGTACCAGAAAGGCATGGGATCGGTTCTTTTCAAATGACTTTAGAAAATTCAAAAAGGCGATGCCTAAATTTGATTCCTATAAATATTCCATCTCGCAGATGGAACATCTGCATCAGTTCTTTCGTAAGTATGCACTTGATGCTGAAAAACCGAAAACCTGCGAATAGAATAAAGAATAAGTGATAAAAAAAAAGCCCCTTTCCAGAGAATGGAAAGGGGCTTTTTTTATTGTGTTTTATTTGTGAAAAATTCGTAATTATTCAGCGAGTACCTGTAAATTGGCAAAACACTGAACGCGCCCCAAAGGAAGTACCCTTGGGGTATAACTGTTCAGATGTGCCTCATATTTGTTTATTTTGAACAGGTACGCGAGGCACAAGACTCCGAAATGTCTATTCTCAGGCAGCTCCCTGGCTGAATGATGACAAGGTTCCTATACTCCTCTATTCAAATTCAGCAGACCACTCTGCCCATGAACCATCGTGCACCTGAACATTCCTGTAGCCAAGATAGTTCAGAACCATATACAGTTCAGCAGCAAGCATATTCGTGTTACAGGTGAGTATAATTGTTTTGTCCTTGGACTGGCTTATGCCAGCTGTCGAGAGGAGCCATGACAGGCGCCCATCCGGGTAAAACTTCCCTTCGCTGTCAACAAGAGTCTGCAGAGGAAAACTCTGGGATTCTGGAATAGATCCGCCTTTTTTTGTAATATCACTGCGTTTCATATCACCGTTATACTGGGCAACATTACGTACATCGATGACGATTGCCTGTCCGGATCCCATGGATTCGATAATGGCATGATTATCAACAAGGAGTTTTTGGCTTGTAACGGGGTAGTTTTGGGCAGCAACTTTAGGGGCTTTTCCTCTGGCCATTTTGAAGCCGTTATTTTGCCAGGAAGAGAGGTTGCCATCAAGAAAAGATACTTTTGTATGACCAATCATTTGTAATGCCAGGAATGCGATACCACGTCCGCTATGTCCGTCATCATACAGAACTACACGGCTATTTTTGTTCAGGCCAAGCCGTGTCCCACTAAAAAATTTGGCAAGTTCTTTTGGGGATAGCATCATATAGGGGGGCGCTGCATCTGCTCCGGTTCTGAAGAGACAGAAACAGAGATGGTAGGCGCCGGGAATATGACCTTTTTCGTATTGTCCCTTGGTTCGGGTATCAAGAATAATAAGGTTTTTATCCCTGCGATGTTTCTTCAGCCAGGCGGCCGTTACCCGCATGGCCGGATCAGGATGGGTGGGAGAAAGGATAAAGGAACGCTTGGCTTGAACTTTTGCAGGAATGTCCTTTGTTTTTAATAAAACATGATTATTGGCAACAATGGAGTCAAAGGGAACAGAGTCCTGAGTGAGGAACAGTTCCTTGTTTCCATGACAATGATTACAGTCTGCTGTCTGCCATGTGCGACGCTGGATTGTGTGCGGTGTCGCTTTTTTATAGGTGGGAAGAGCAGAAAATTTCTTCATTTTCCCAATATCATTTGTAAAGGTTTCCCGATGAATACCGACTTCACGCATAAGAACATAGCGTGGCCCCTGTCTGTCCGGGTTTAATCCTATCTTAAAATTTTTGCTGGAAGGGGAGGATTGTGAGTAGCTTATACCATCCTCATCCGTACCAATATGACAGGAACTGCAGTTTTGATATGGTGCTGCATGGCAGACATGACAGGAGACGTTCTGGTGAAGAACATGCTCGGGGATAGGGCCATCAGTGATATTGTCGTGGCAGTCGATACATTGAGGGCGCTGGTCAAAGTGATACCTGTTTTTAGCGTCACCTGAAGAGGCGTGCATTTCCTGGCCGGAATGACAACTGGAACAGGTCATCTTATATTTACGGTAATGCACGTCACCTTTCCCTTTTTTTCCAATAAAGTCAGTGCCGGTCGGAGAGGTGTGGCAGGGGAAACACTGGTCGATGAAATCCGGTTTTTTATTGAATATATGGCCTTCCCGCAAGCCCCCGCCTGAGATATCGGGTCGGCTGACATGGCATGATCCACAACTGCCTTGATGGCAGCTGAGGCATTGGGCTTGAAGAGTCGTCTGTTCCAGCGTGTCCATCTGTTCCCTGCTGCATCTTTTTCCAAGTGTGTTGTAAAGGGGAGCTGGATTCATATGCAGTGAATTAACGGCTTCGGCACTGATCTCCTCATGACACTGTCCACAGGTTTTTTCACTATTGAGACTTGGATCCCTCAGCATTCCAAGGTGGGCCGTATCGGGATCAGTGCTATCCGGATTTCCAAGATGGCAGAGTTGACAGGGGATTTGTCCATGGGGGGAGGAGAGAAATTCCTCTTTAACGAGTACTTTTTCATAGAGGTCAAAGGGGGCTTGTTTCACTCCATAGCCCATTCCCATCTGTTTTGGGGATATTTCAGGAGCATCCTCTCCGTACATGATGGCTTCTTCTGTTAGTTCGTCAATTAAATCAGGATCTGTATGACAGAGAGTGCATTGATTGAGCTCTAGCTCGTTTGCCATGGCTGCCGGTATAAAGAGAAAGCTCAGAAAGGGAATGAAGTATAGGGCAATATTTTTTGCAGAAAACATGGACAGTCTCTCCAGCTAGATACTGTTTTGGGAAAAAGAGGCTTTTCAATGGAGTTACCCAGAGAAAAAAAGGGGCAGGTCGAAACTATCGGCCTGCCCCTGATGGAAAAAACGTCAAGAAGAAAAGCTTACCAGCGGAAAACGAGATTCATATAGTAGTTCCACATGCTCTCAGTAACGGGCAAGAAGCCATCCAATGCTGACAGGTCAGCAATTTTGACTGGAGCACCCATAGGGTTGCCGCTTCCTGAGTAGTCGTAGTCGTAGTATTGTGCTCCAATGGAAAGAACAAGTTTATTATCAACCATTGGGTGATTGTAGAAGAGTTCGTAAACACTTCCGCGGGTTGCAAGTTTAGATCCAGCTGGATTATCTTCGCCGCCTGTAAAGCCGATCCAGTATTCAGAGCCCCAGTTGTACTCAAGACCGACGGTCGCCTGCCAGGGGAGTTCGGTTTTAACACCGGCCCAGATAGAATAACCGGTACGGTCATTTTGTTCGCCATTGGAGTTTAAGAGCGCATCAGTACCAAGCATCTGCATGGTTGGATTGCCAGAAATTCCGGATGGTCTTGCATGACTGAGAGCCAGATCAACAAAGAAGCCAACCTGATCAAATTGTGACTGTCCGAGGAGGGTTACAATATCAATGGATCCTATATTTGCTGTTGGTTCAGTCCTACTAATATAGGCGCCATTATTTGCATCCATCTGAAATTGATCGTAGCTTCCGTCACCGTTAGCATCTTGGCCTGTTAGAGTGAACGGCATAACAACAAGCCCGGTGAAACCATCTGTTACATTCATGGCATGGGCATACATATTGGTTATTTTTGTAGTCTCGTCTTCATAGAGATTGGCTATCCATCCTGCAAACTGCATATCATCAATATCGGAGGTGTAAGACATTGAATAGGAATTTCCGGAACCAACGCCGGACTCAAAGCCAACTCCCCAACACATTTTAAAGTTTGCACCTGGAATTCCGGTTACATCGCCAAGGCCAAAACCAAGTGAGGCACCATCAAACTGCCAGTTGATACCATGGGCCATGGGAGATCCGCCAACCATACTGGAGGTTGAAAATTCCATGGGCGCACCACCAAGGGCTGGCCGCCGGCCCAGAGAGAAGTGATAGGGAACATCGCCCATATCACCAAAGTAGGTGAAAAATGCTCGTTCTACACGAAGGGCGGAATCACTCCCGTTACTACTAACGTTTCCGTCCATGGTGACAGCGTTCGGTCCGCCGTTGTACCATTTGACTCCCGTGGAATCGCCGAAGACTTTTGCAGCTGAGAGACGACCGACAAAAGATAAAGAGCGGGTTGGTTTTGCTTTGAGGTCAAGACGTAAACGACTGGTGAACAGGGCATTATTATCGATGGATTGCTTTTCCACACCCTGTTGTTTCAGCATCTGCTGAATCTGGGCCATTTCGGCAGCGGAGAACTGTGAGCCTGCAACGGCCATCTGGCCAATCATGATCTGGCTAGATGCAGGCATAGTTGCTACATCCATATGGATGGAGTTAAATCGGGTTTCAAGTTCCACTCCCATGGTAATTTTATCGAGTGCAGTATGCTTTTCGGCATCTCCAAGTCTTTCGTCGAGTTCGTCAACAACTTCTATAACTTCTGCTACCTGAGTGTCCTGCTCTTCTTTCATTTCAAGAGACATCTGCAGCATTTCCTCTGCACCAGCAAGGCGTTCATTGAGATCTAAAACAATGTTTTTCAACATATTAATCTCATTTACAAGTTCTTCTTGTGATATTCCTGCTTGTCCTGCAAATGCAGCGCCTGCAAATAACTGCGCAGAAATAACTGCACCAGCAAGGCCGATCATCGTGTAACGCTTTATCATGGTCTCTCCCCAAAGAAACTATCTATACAGATGGTATCTAATCGTAAATTAAACAATTTCAATTCTCCTAACCTATTTTTAGTAGAGCTTTGGCATGTTTGTCAAGGAGAAAGGCGCGGAGCCTTACATAATGGAGCAAGTAAAGTTATTCGTTGAATTCTTGAATGGTTACGAAAAAACAGTCACACCTTTATTTCTTAGTTTCTTTTGAAAGAAGAGGTGCTATACTTTCTCAAAATTCAGCAAGTGGCCACAGTAACTTGTTAGGGAAAAATGAAGAAACAGAGGAGATAAAAATGGGGATACGGTCAAAATTTATTATCATCATTACAGTATTGAGCCTGCTGGCAACTATTGCCATTGGATATACAAGCTATATGCTCAGCCGACAGAGCGCAATCGCTGAGGCGAAGAGCAAAGGCGAGATTATCTACAACTACATTGAAGCCAGTTCCACATTTTTTGGTAAGGAGCAGTATCCCCTGATCAAAGATCTTGTGGATGACGATGATATCTTTATTCCTGAACTCATGTCCAGGTTTGTTGTTAATCGTATGGAATATGAGATTTTTCAGGAGACTCTTGAGGGGTATATTTTTAAACAGGCAACACTTGATCCTCTCTGGCCGGATAATAAAGCCAATGCTCAGGAAAAAGATGTTATTCAATATTTTGATTCCAATCCTGAGGCTAAAGAACAGCAGGGGGTAATGGAGAAAAGTGGCGAGAAATATTTCTATACAGCAAAACCTATTAAGGTAAATAAAACCTTCTGTCTGACATGTCATGGCGATCCCGCCGATGCGCCAGCTGATCAACGGGATATTTACGGCATCGAGAATGGCTATAACTGGAAGATGGATTCCACTGTAGGAACATCAATTATTTATATTTCCATTTCCAAAACACTTGCCGATGCGAAGCAATCAGCCATGAAAATCTTCTTTGTCGGTATCGGTTGTCTGCTTGTAACAATTATCTGCATATGGGTATTTCTGGATCGATCCGTTGTGGCACCAATTATTCATCTGTCAGAATCGGCAAAAGATATCAGTATTGGGAAGAACCTGTGTGACTCCATTCATACCGATTCCAATGATGAGATTGGCGGACTGGCCAATTCCATTGATCGGATGCGGATCAGTGTGAATAAATTATTGAAACGTACCTGTCCGGATAAAAAAACAAAGAAATAAAGTTATTGGTGTCATCTGACAAAAAAAGGTCGTTGCAGTGTTTACTGTAACGGCCTTTTTTTGTGGAAATAAGGGGGGAGTTATCTTTTTTTCAAGAGCCGCATTTTTTAAGAAAAGTTGTTGTTCTGAAGAGGGGCATTCTGAATTTATTTCTAAAATTCTTGTTATTGTGATTAAATAACTCATTGAGTTATATTTAGGTTCGTAAAAAGTTACAATTTATAACAGGCCTTTGACTGATTTTTATGGATACTTATTTGAAAAGGAGAGAAATGGTATGACAATCACTCGTTTACAAAAGATGCTGCCACTAAAATGGACTGCCGTTACCACTGCCACACTGTTGCTGACAGCCCTTCAGGCCCATGCTGCCACGGTGGAGCCTGAAACCACGGTTGAAGTGAGCAGTGAGCGCACCGGTGTACAGTTCACAGGTCGTCTCGGCCTCGGCTACCTTACCGGTGAGGCCAATGAATATGTTTACTGGGCTGATCGGGGAGGACATACTGCGAGTAAGCTTACCTGGGAGATAAACTCTGTCTATATGTTTGGTGTCGGAGGATCCGTAGATGCTCTCTCCTGGCTGACGTTTAATGGTGATCTCTGGTTTAATATCGGCGATGGTGACGGTCATATGGAGGATTATGACTGGCTGGTGCCTGGAATGGCCTGGACGGATCAATCTGTCCACGATGATACCGATGTCACCACTGCGATGATGTTTGATATCAATGCTGCAATGACGATGTTTTCCACCGATAGGGTTTCATTCACTGGAATAGTTGGTTTTCGTCGCGATAGTTTTGAGTGGGACGCTCGAGGAGGAGACTATCTGTATTCCATAAATGGTTTCCGTGATACAGCTGGAACGTTTCCCTCAGGCGAACTTGGTATAAGCTATGAGCAGATTTTTAATGTTCCCTATCTGGGTATTGGTATTGCTGGCGATTTTGAGCGTATTCATATAGCTGCAAAAGTAACAGGCAGCGCTTTCGTTAGTGGTGAAGCAACGGATATCCATCATATGCGTAACCTTGTTACTGTCGATGATTTCAGTGGTGAAAACATGTGGGCTGTTGATATCTCATTTGGCTATGATATCAGTGATTCTATTGGTCTCAAGGCTGCTTATTTTTATGAGAAGTACGACACCATGACAGGTGATAGTACATGGGATTTTAAAAGCGAAGGAATAACTCAAGATCTGCCGGATAGTGCCGGGGCTGATCTGGAAACGTCCATGTTTTCATTAACCTTGATGTATTCTTTTTAAACTGGACCTGCCGGACAATCAAATATTTGCTTGTTCCGGCAGAGCATCTGAATCCATGCAATCCCTCAGCGCTCTTCTTTTTATTCTCACCTCTTTTTTTGTTTTTCAAGTCGATACATTCGCCATGGCTCAAGAAGTCTTCTGGACAGAAACCACCACCGTGCATGATAATGAAAAAGCTCACATTAAACCTGTAAGCTATACGGTCGCTGGTTCTGCAACTCGTATAGAGACTTCTGCTGAGATGATTTTTATAGATTATAGCGCCATGACCCTTTACCGGCTTAATCTCCGGACCGCCCAATGTACCACAGTAAATCTCTCTGTTTCAGAAGGTCGTTCTCAATCATCTATCGTTGCCCGGAAAGTCAGGGGATTAATGGCGGAGATTCGTGTGGTAGCAACGAGCGAACAACGTAACATTCAAGGATTGAGCTGTTATAAGAAAACTGCTCTTTTGGGAGCCGGTCTGTTTCGTTTAAAAACCATGGCTCCGATCACGGTTGAGAGCCTGGGGCAATCATTCCATGAAGCACGAGGAGAATATTGGGTTTCTGCAAACGTGGATGCCTGGCAGGCAGTACAAAAAATGCTGCCGCAGCGACAACTGGCCTTTAGACGTGTTCCGCTACTGCAACGTCTTGACCCACTTGGCCTTATGCAGAATCTCGATGGTTTTGTTGTTCAGAGACAGGTGAAAAGTAAGGGCGGAAGTGTTTCCTCAAGCCTTACCGAGGGGCCGATACTCAGGGCAGACTCTCTTAGGATACCGCCGGAATGTGCTGTGGAAGAGTCACCCTGATGTCGTATCTAGGCTGTGTTAGTTTTTGAGTTGTTCCAACCATGGCTCAAGGGCTGCCATGGATCGTTTATTTCGTTTTTCGCCACGCAGCTTTTTGGGCACTTTTTTCTCCCAGGCGGGGAAGAGGCCAAAGTTCACATTTGAAGGCTGGAAATTGTCGGGATCCGTTAGGGTAAGATGGCCAATAAGGGCGCCAAGTGCTGTTTCCGGTGGAGGGATAACAACGGTTTTCCCCATAAGCGTCCTGGATGCATTTATCCCTGCAAGTAATCCCATGGCGGTTGATTCCACGTATCCCTCAACCCCTGAGAGTTGTCCTGCGAGGTAGATTGCCGGTGCATTCTTTAATTGCAGGCTTGGTTCAAGGAGTTCGGGGGCGCAGACAAAGGTGTTGCGGTGGATTGATCCAAGTCTGATAAAGTCAACATTTTCCATTCCCGGAATCATTCTGAAGATTCGTTTTTGTTCGGGGTAGGTGAGTTTTGTCTGGAAGCCAACCAGATTGTACATGGTGCCTTCTTTGTTTTCCATGCGTAACTGTACAGCTGCATATGGATCTCGGCCGGTGCTCGGGTTACGCAGTCCCACGGGTTTCATCGGTCCGTAGCGGAGGGTATCTTCTCCCCTTGAGCACATTACTTCAATAGGCAGGCAGCCTTCAAAATATTTTTCATCCTCGAATTCTTTGAGTGGTACCATGTCTCCTTTGGAGAGTGCATCGATAAAGGCGAGATACTGTTCTTTATCAAAGGGGCAGTTGAGATAATCACCGGGGCCATCCTGCCATCGTGATTTTGAATAGATAATATCCATATCAAGTGATTCTTCCGAAACAATCGGAGCAATGGCATCATAGAAGGCAAGACGATCTTTTCCTGTGAGTTTTGCCAAGGAATCCGCCATTTTTTCTGATGTGAGCGGCCCTGTAGCCAGTATAATGGGGGTGGTTGAGTCGGGCTCAAGCTCGGTCTGTTCTTCGTGATAAATGGTGATTAAAGGATGGGCCGTTATTTTTTTTGTCACTTCTGCTGCAAAGTCGTCCCGATTTACTGCCAGGGCTTGCCCGGCAGGAACCGCAGTTGCATCCGCAATTTGAATAAGCAGTGAATCCAGTCTTCTCATCTCTTCTTTTAACAGGCCGACTGCGGATGTGGGTGCATTGGAGCGAAGAGAGTTACTGCAGACGAGCTCAGCAAGAGAAGAGGAACTATGGGCAGGACTGAACTTCTGCGGCTTCATTTCGTATAGATGTACCGCAATCCCTCGTTGCGCTACCTGCCATGCAGCTTCACAGCCGGCAAGTCCGCCTCCAATAATTTTAATATGTTGTGTATTCATCGTAGTCCTGAAACTCTCATGGAAAAATTAGTAATAAAAGTGTGTGTTTTTACTTCATCAAGGTTTTTGAATCGTTACATGAAGTTTGCGTCGTCCCCATTGTAGTGCATCGGAATGGGAGTCAAAGTAGAGATCGATTCGGTCGGGTCCTTTGATGGCTCCTCCTCTATCCTCAACCACTCCCCAGCCCCAGCCGGGAATATACATCCTGGTCCCAAATGGATAATATCTGGTATCGGCAGCAATAGTGCCGTCTTCCGGCAGGAAATACCAGGGAAACAGAATCAGCCGGGTTGGGATCATCCATGGTCTCTCTACTGTATCCATCGAGAAAAAGCCCTCTTCTGGTTCTTCAGGATAGGAACCACTGGCAGTCTGTCCGGTATAGTCTCTGCCAGCACCTTTTCCGGCACTTACATAACGGTTCCAGAAATCCAATTTCATGAATGACCAGGAGCCGCGTTCCCAGGAGCAGCACTTGGAACAGCCGCAGTAGGCGGTGGTTTCGATTAGGCGGCTGACTGGCTGTTTAGTACAACCATTGCATAGAAAACAGAGGCTGATAAGAAGAAGCCATACATTTATTGACTGAATATTTCGCATTAGGAGCGGTGAAACCATTTTTTGATTTCTGCAGCTGTAAACTGTTTCAACACTGGCCTGCCGTGGGGGTAGTGGGAAAAAAGATCGGCCCTGGCCATGCTATTCAGAAGTGCCTCTATTTCCTCGGTTGGCAGAGCATCACCCGCTTTTACTGCAGCCTTGCAGGCCATGGAAGCAAGGATATCTTCAAGAAGTGATCCTTTGCGTTGATTGCTCGAAGAGTTGCCGAATTGTTCCAGAATATCAAGAAAGAGTTCAGCAGGAGTTATATGGCTTCCAAGGGCAGGAACCGCTGAAATAACATAGGAATTGCCGCCGAACTCCCGTATTGAAAATCCCATTTTGGCTATTTCATCGCCATATTGTTCAACTTTTGCAGTATCGGTCACGGAGAGTTCAACTGTTTCAGGAAAGAGCAGATTCTGGCGGGCGATGTTCCCCTTGAGAAATTGTTTTTTAAGTTTTTCAAAGAGCAGACGTTCATGGGCCGCATGCTGGTCAATTACCATCAGACCGTCACTGGATTGGCAAAAAATGTAAAGGTTATCAAACTGTCCGATAATTTTCAGGCCATGTTCATGTTTTTCCCGTTGGGGGAGAACCGAACCTTCCTGCATGGTGTCTTGTATTCGGGGTATTGGCTCTTTTTTGCTTTGAGGTGGCACTTTAAAAACAGGTTCTGCTGTGGCCGTTGCTGGAACAACTGATTCTTGAGTGGATGAGGGAAAAATCTGCTGTTCTGTTTTGAGAGGTATCCGTTGCTCTGTTGCTGGAGGTGCTGAATATGCTTTTGGTTGAGTTGATACCTGAGAAGCCTGCACTGTCTCGGCAGGAGGGGTGAAGAAGGAGCGTTTCAGGGTCTGCTGGTACCCTTGAATACATAACTGGATGGCCTGTACAATAAGCTGATGGATATCACGACTGCGTCTGAAGCGTACTTCCTGTTTTGTTGGATGGACATTCACATCAACATCTTCAGGGGCAAGGTGCAGGTGAAGAAAACCTGCGGGGTTACGGCCTTTCATAAGAAATCCACGTAACCCTTCAGCAACTCCGTGGGTAAGCATTCGGTCTTTAACCGATCTGCCATTTACCAGTATTTTAATACGGGCAGAGCCCTGTATGGGCTGGTCCGGTGGAACCAGAAATCCCGTAAGGCGCGGCTGTGAGATTCCGGGTTCAGAATGGTCTATTTCAATAAAAGAACCATCGTAATGGAGCACAATGGCCAGACGCTGAGCAATGTTTTGGTTGAGATCCATGTGCAGGGTCTGGCGGCCGTCAATACGGAGAATAAAAGCAACCTGAGGTGCCGCTAAAGCATAATTTTTTACAACATCATCAATATGCCCAAGTTCTGTTCGCTTGGTGCGGAGAAATTTTCTACGGGCCGGCGTATTTCCGAAAAGATTTTGAATATCAATAACTGTTCCACGGGCGCATCCTGTTTCATGGATTTTATAGAGTTTTCCGTAGTTCAGTATGGCTGTTGTACCAAAATCTGCAGCTTGCTGTCTCGAGGTGATGGTCATGCGTGAAACTGAAGAGATGGAAGGGAGTGCTTCTCCGCGAAAGCCCAGAGAATTGATGGCCTCAAGGTCTTCATCCGTGATGATTTTGGAAGTACCGTGGCGTTCGAGGCAGAGAAGAACATCGTCCTCATCCATCCCTTCGCCATTGTCAATGATGCGGATAAGTCGGGTGCCTCCCCCTTCAATCTCAATTTCGATTCTGGTGGCTCCGGCATCCAGGCTGTTTTCGATCAGCTCTTTGACAACCGAGGCTGGGCGCTCCACAACTTCACCGGCGGCAATGCGGTTGGCAAGTTGTTCGGGGAGTACACGGATTTTTGACATATGATGGTAACGGGTTAAGGGTTTGTAAGTAATACGTATTTGTTTCAGATGGTCGGGCAGATGAAGAATTTTTTACAACGTCATCGTAAAATCAGGTTTACCCGAGTTTAATCTTCATGGTACTCTATACCAATAGATCCTGTTTCAGGCTCTTACAACTGAAAACATAATATAACAGTTTTTTAACGTTTTCCTTAGCTTTTTTGAGACCCATGCTTGATCCTCTGAAAAAAAATCTGGTTCCCATAGAGCACCTCCAGGATATTCGTGGAGTGCAGCTTCCGGTTCGTCTTAATTTTGTTCAGCTTGTGGTAACCGGTCCACCTGGTGCTGGGAAAACGTATTATATCAACCATGTTCATGGATGGCCCAATGAAGGGTACGTGGATTTAACCCGTAAGGGGTGGTGGAAGGATCAGACACTCACCTACAGGCCGCGAGAGGTGCATCTTGGCTTTCCCTTTAAAGGATTTCCAGAGGCTATAACCGTTTTCGACAAGGAGTGGCTGGAGGCAGAGGAACCTCTGTTTCTTGAATTGGAAAGGATTCAGATCCCGCCTTCGAAGAACTATTTTTTCCAGACAAACTGGAGGACCCGTTATATCTTTGAGTTCCTGCTTCCAGATCCTGAAACGATTTTCAGACGACGGATGGAGAGACATAAGGAAGGATATTTTCCGGTGGATAAAAACCTGACCATGGAGATGGTTGTTCGGCAGCTGGATATTTATCGTGAAGTTGCTCTCTATATGCATAAAGCACAAATGCAGGTGTATGTTCGTGGCGGGCTGAGTAAACCGCCCATGCGAATAGCTGGTAAGGATGATGTAAATGTTCCGAGGTGGGCCAGAGGTGAGTCTGAACATCGCCGCAATTTGAAGACCTTTTCAGGATGGAAGTCACTTATTTTAGGTAGGGATTCCATGGAGTGGTTTACAGTTACCGACCAGCCTCAGGTTCTGGATAAAGAATGTCGTATTGCCCATGATGGTAAAACATTTGAAATGATTATCGGTGACCAGAAGCTTGTTTTTCACCCTGAAATACCCCTTGGAGTAAAGAAAAAAAATATTCAGAAAAACTGGCTTATTTCTCCAGCAAAGGCATGTACGGCGGATACTATTAATGGTTTTGCCAGGATTAAAGTCGGAGAACGGGTGCTGATTGGGCGGGAGAATCATCAGTATGATGAAATCTTTCATTTTACGGATAGTGTCTCAAAGAGGCACCTGACGGTAACAAATATCAGAGGTGATCTCAAAATCAGCCCGGTGGATGGAAAGACACCTGTGCAAATTGTGCGTAGTGGTAATCAGGATATTCGGGAACGAATCGGAACAAACCGATATAATGCAATCCTTGGTATTCGTGAAATATATGGCGATTCTATTGTTATGCTGTCCCCTGTTGAAGCCCTGAAAGATATCAGAGAGGTTAATGAAATCCTTTCCCGCGAGGTGTACCGGGAAAAAGATGACTCGGGAGTACCCGGGGCACTCCTTGAACTTCCCGAAAAGTCAAGACTGTTAATTGTCGGGGATCTTCATGCCCAGGTTGATAACTTTCTGAAGATTTTAAATGAAAATTGCCTTCTGGCTCATTTAGCCTCTCACCGAGCTTCTTTAATCATACTTGGGGACGCGGTTCATTCTGAGATTTCCAAAGAGATGGAAGATATGGACAGCTCCATATTAATGATGGACCTGATTTTTAAGATGAAATGTCACTTTCCTGAAAATTTCTTCTATCTACTCGGTAATCACGACAGTTTTGATCGCTCCATAGCGAAAACCGGTATTCTGCAGGGAGTCTTGATGCGTAAACGATTACTGGAGTTACGAGGGGAAGAGTATGTGAAGGAGATGCAGAAGTTTTACGATACTCTTCCGATGGTATTAAAAACAGATTCATGTATAGCCTGTCATGCTGCTCCACCAAGGAAAAAAATTAGTCGAAAGAAGCTGATTAATCTCAGGACATATCCTCAAATATGTCATGAAATTTTAACCAATAGACTAAAACGTTCCCACTATTTAGCAGGATATGAAAAGCGGGACGTGAAACAGTTTCGGGAGAGTCTGGATTTGCCTAAACGCTCTCCATTTGTGGTTGGACACACCCCCCTGGATCCATTTAACAGTTTTTGGAAAAATGCTGGTAATATTAAGGGGCATCATATTATATATAGTGGGCGTGAAGAGGGGCCGGCCCTGTTTATGCAAATACGGAAAAAAATGATTCCTCTGAGTTATCCACGGGAACCTCTTACAAGAATAATTAATGAAATGAAATAGGTATGATACATATTTGTTTATCCTTACCAGCTCTTGCGAGCGGGAGAAAAATATCATGGTAGCAATGTCAACTAATCCTCTAGCCGGATTGCTTCGAAAATCACCGTTTAAGCCGATTCAGGAACATATGCGGACGGTTTTTTCCTGCGTTATACTGCTCCCGTCTCTGTTTGATGCGCTGTATAAACAAGACCAGGGTGCCGTAGGGATAATAGCTCAGGATATCAGTAATCTTGAAACAGAAGCAGACAGGATTAAATCCACCTATCGTCACAATATGCCTAAAACCTTACTGTTGCCGGTTGATAGAAAGGATCTTCTCAGCTTGATTCATGAACAGGATTCTATTTCCGATGGAGTTGAAAAGATCAGTCAGATTCTGACAAACCGTGATATGACGGTGCCCGATGCCATAAAGGCCGGACTTGATGAGTTACTTGAAGGGACAATGGAAATTGCAACTCAAGCAAAGACCATGATTGAGGAACTTGATGAGCTTGTACATGTCGGTTTCAGCGGCAGAGAGCATGATAAAGTAACCCTGATGATAGAAGGGGTCCGAAAATCTGAACACAATATTGATAAGATTTTGAAAAAACTGAACAGGACTCTCTTTGGAATTGAACAGGAGTTGGATCCTGTCTCGGTCATGTTCTGGTATCGGATTATTGAAGAAGTTGGAGATATTTCAGATCATGCAGAAAATATGGCAGATCGCCTGTTGTTGTTTTTGTCTAAGTAGATAATTATACGTTTAAAAGTTGTCTCAGTTTCAGTTGTTAACTGTTTATACTAGAGAAGAGAGAAAAAATGGAAGTTATTGCTGCGTATGGAACAATTCTGATTGCACTTGCTGTGATCTTTGGGCTCTATATGACCTGGGGCATTGGAGCAAATGACCTGGCGAATGCCATGGGGACATCCGTGGGAGCGGGTGCTGTAACGGTAAAACAGGCCATTGGCATAGCCATTGTTTTTGAGTTTGCGGGTGCTGTAATTGCTGGTGGTAATGTTACTAAAACCATTCGTAAGGGAATTATAGATCCGACAAATATTATCGCAACGCCTGAGATTCTGGTCTATGGGATGCTTGCCGCATTACTTGCTGCTGCTGTGTGGTTGATGATAGCCTCAAGCAGAGGCTGGCCTGTCTCTACCACTCATTCTATTGTTGGGGCTTTGATTGGCTTTGCCGTTGTTGGAATCGGTCCTGATGCGGTCAACTGGGGGAAGGTTGGGAAGATCGTCGCGAGTTGGGTTATTTCGCCAATGATTGGCGGTACCATTGCCTTTCTGCTGGTGATGTCGACTCGAAAATTAATCTTTAACACTGATAACCCGTTAAAAAATGCAAAAAAATATGCTCCTGTTTATATTTTTCTTGTTGGTTTTATAATTTCATTGGTGACCCTGTTTAAGGGGCTCAAGCATCTTAATATAGACCTTACCGGGCCCCAGAGTTTTGGGCTAGCCATTTGTATTGGTCTTATGACCAGCGCTATTGGCTGGTTTTTTATTCGCAAAGTAAAGGAAGATCCGGAAGCCGATCGGGACTTTCATTTTGCGAGTGTGGAGAAGGTCTTTACCCCCATGATGCTCTTTACTGCCTGTTCCATGGCATTTGCCCATGGTTCCAACGATGTTGCAAATGGCATTGGACCTCTGGCTGCGGTTATCAGTATTGTTACCTCGGGTGGCGAAGTTATGCAGTCTTCCGAAATGCCTATCTGGATCCTCTTTGTTGGTGGTACTGGTATTGTTGTTGGTCTTGTTACTCTTGGTTACAAGGTAATGCTCACCGTTGGTACTAAAATAACAGAGCTTACCCCTTCACGTGGCTTTTGTGCAGAACTTGCCGCTGCAAGTACCGTTGTGCTTGCTTCTCGAACCGGTTTACCGGTCTCGACCACCCATATTCTGGTTGGTTCAGTGCTTGGTGTTGGTCTGGCTCGTGGGATTGGTGCTCTTGATCTGCGGGTAATCCTGAACATTATTATTTCCTGGATTGTTACCCTGCCGGCGGGAGCTGTTATGGCGATGGTGTTTTTCTTCTTCCTAAAGGGCGTATTCGGTTGAGTTGAGCTAAACGTTCCCCAGCACCCCAGCAATGAGTGATCTGGCCATGCCCATATAGGAAAACTATTATGGGATGACCAGATCACCCATTGCTGAGGCACTGGAAAACGTTTATTGTGAGATATTTTGAAAACTAATAAATGGGATTGTATCCTTATCGTATTTTTTTGTTTCATCCTCTGACCTCCGGCCTTACCTATCGTGCCACCAGCAAAAAAAAAGCCTTCCAGTCGGCCTCCAGTAAAGCCGAAACGAGTGTATAAAAAACCGTATAATGAAAAGCATATTATCGGTTTTCTTTTTACGATCAGTCTAAGCCTTACCATTTTTCTTGGTACTCTTCTTCTTGTTCTTTCGCTGTTAAAAGTTCCTGATATTCGAAGTATTGCCGAGTATCAACCCTCTCAAGCCTCTGAAATTCTTGATCGCAATGGCAATGTAATAGAGCGGATTTATACTGAAAACCGTACTGTTATTTCTTTGTCCCAGATGCCATCATATCTTCCCCAGGCCTTTGTCTCCGCCGAAGATGGCCGTTTCTATGAGCATCCTGGCCTTGATCTCTGGTCGGTATTCCGCGCTTTTGTTAATAATGTGCGAAGCGGACGCAGAGGGCAGGGGGGCTCGACTATCACCCAACAGGTTGCACGTTCCCTGTTGCTCACACCTGAAAAGACATATCTGCGAAAGTTTAAAGAGGCTATCCTTGCCTGGCGAATTGATACTCTTCTTACCAAGGATGAAATTCTCTATATTTATCTGAATCAGATTTATCTCGGTAGTGGTGCCTATGGAGTGGAGGCTGCTTCTCAGGTCTATTTTGGCAAGCGGGCCAGGAATCTAAGTCTTGGAGAAGCTGCGATTCTAGCAGGGTTGCCGCAGGCTCCAAGCAGATATTCTCCCTATCGCAATATGGGTGCAGCACTAAACAGACAGCGCTATGTCTTGAATCGAATGGCTGCTGATAACTATGTAACGGAGTCGTCTGCACGTTCTGCTTACTCCCGTTTAGTAAAGCTTGCTGAAAAACCAGCAAACAGGAAAAAGGTGAACGGTTATTTTATTCAACTGGTCAAAAAACAGGCGGAAAAAATTATAGGACAGTCGCTTAACCGAGCTGGAGTTCGAATTCGAACCACCATGGATTCAAGACAGCAGAAAATGGCAGCTACTGCACTTCAAAAAGGATTAAAAAATTCGTTTTCGGGAAAGCAAAAAGTGCAGGGAGCCATTATTGCACTCGATGCCTGCAATGGACAAGTCAGGGCTTTAGTGGGGGGGCGTGATTTTAATAAAAGTGCCTTTGATCGTGCAACCCAGGCAAGGCGTTCGGTCGGCTCTCTTGTTAAACCACTGCTCTATGCCGCTGCATTTGAAAAAGGATTTTCACCTGCTTCCACCTTGATTGATGCTCCTTTTTCCATCCGTGGGCATGATGGAAAGGAGTGGAAACCGAAGAATTTTTCTGGTAAATATTATGGTGAAACCTCACTGCGGGTGGCACTGGTACAATCGAGAAATATTATTGCGATTAAACTCTTACAAAAAGTTGGTATTCAAAGAGTGCAAAAACTGTTGGAAGCACTGGGGATCAGTCAGCCAATAACCTCGGATCTCTCTCTGGCGCTTGGTGCCACAGGTGTTTCCTTACTTGAAATCACTGCCGCTTACTCACCATTTGTCTGTCAGGGGAACTATTTTGCCCCGACTCTTATCAGTGGCATAGACTCAAGCAGTGGAAGAAGGGTTTTTCGTGCATCCCCCATTGGGAAAAAGGTGTTACAACCTTCCGTTGCCACCGACATGAAAGGGTTATTGACTGAAGTAGTACGCAATGGAACCGGAAAACGAGCCGGTGGCCTGACCACTGAATCCGGAGGGAAGACTGGAACCACCAATGATAACAGAGATGCTTGGTTTGTAGGGTTTTCCGATAGAACGCTGGCCGGAGTATGGCTTGGCTATGATAATAATAAGAGTCTTGGCACAGGAAAGAGTGGTGGCGTGATTGCAGCTCCTGTCTGGCGAACGTTTATGAAAGGGTTAGAAGTAAAGTAGAAGTTATGAACTATCAGACAATTATAAATACCTGCTACAGTGGTGATGCTTCCATAAAACTGTCCAAAGCTGAAGAACTCGTTGCTATCCATGGGGATCAGTTACTTGCTCGGCCGGACATCAAAGCCCACCTGGCACTTATTGCTGAGCTGGTGCAGTCCCTCGATACCCATATGAGTACTATGGATATGGGCAAAACGTGTACGCATTGTGCAAAGACTCCTGAAGGAGGCTGCTGCAGTGCCTATATGGGGAATGAAAATCCCGATTCTCTGCTCCTTCTTATGAATATTCTTGCTGGAGTGAAGGTTGAGCGGGTGTGCGAAAATGGAGTGGAGTGCTGCTTTCTTGGCACGAAGGGTTGCATTCTTCTCTTTAAGCCAATTTTTTGCCTGAATTACCTCTGTGAGCGTATTCAGAATGAGTCCGATAGGGATGAACTAGGAATTCTGGAGAAAAAAACAGGAAAGTTGTTGACGGCACAGTCAAATCTTGAGCAGGTACTTATTTTGTTTCTACAGAAACAGAGATAACCAGACAGACAACAAGAGCTGTCTGTCTGGCGGGAGGGCTTACTTATAGGCTCCAACACTGAGAGCTTTCTGCAGCTCATCAACCGGACCATAATCAAGTGGATCGGTCCATCCAATAATCTTTGCTTTACTAGCAGCAGGGTCATCTTTTTTCACCTGCTTTAATGCTGCTACTACTTCCTGAGCTAATGCATCCGAGGTTGCAGCTGTTTTGGCAAGAGGCCATTCAGGATAGAGAGTTGTTGAGTAGACAAATGGAAACTCAGAGCTCTGTTTGTTGATTATTTTAAATTCTTCCATGGCAATGGCTCCCGCTGCAGCCATTCGTTCCAAAGTATCCGTGCGAACTGTTCCCGCTTCAGCCTGTTCATTCTGGATTGCAAAGACAACATTGTCATGTTTACCGGCAAAATCCATTTTTGCAAAATCTGTAAAAGGATCAATGCCTGCATCTTTGATAGTTTTATAGGCCATCTGCCAGCCACCAAAGGATGATTTCTTAACAGCCATAAAGGTCTTGCCTTTTAAATCTTCCAATGAGTTTATACTGTCATTGTAGGCCGTTGTGATGATTACGCCACCAAAGGATTTAAGCGCCTGGCCTTGACGGGAGTTGATCATTGTGGCAATGGCACTTGCTCCATATTTTACTTGTGCGGTTACAAACATTGAAGAGTTGATCAAAAAGAAATCAACCTCGTTTGCTTCAATGGCGGGGTTTACTTTGTCAAAATCAAGGGGAACAATTTCAACTGTTTTACCAAGTTTCGAGGAAAGGAATTCGCCGGTTGCCGTCCATTTTTTCAGTACTTTTGCGGGACCATTTTTGGCAAGAATTCCTATTTTTACAGTATCAGCAGCGTGAGCGGAAACAGTAAATAGAAAAAGAAGGATTATACTTAAAACCGAAATACGTTGTCTCATTTGTGACCTCCTGAAGGTGAGTGAAAAAATCAATTGAATGGAGCACGAAGCAACTGCGTTAAAGAAAGTGTTTCAAAAAGGAGGAGGAAAGTCAAGAAGCAAAAAATCCCTGCAGGTCGTACCCTGCAGGGATTGGATGAGACGGTATGGATGATACTCTGTGGCTAGAAGGGCTTTAAGGTCCAGATACCACATGGGCAGGTATCGGCACAAAAACCACAGGCGATACATTTTTTATCATCGGAAACATACTCGTAGGATGCTCCAAGACCTGCTTCGTAGCCATTTATGTGTGAATATTCAAGTTCACGACGTGTAATGGCACCTTCCGGGCAGATTGTTTCACAGAGATGACAGTCACGACATGAGGCACAGGAAAGACAGCGGTCTGCAGAATCTTCCTGAGAATGCTCATGCTCTGAATCCGGAGTGTAATGAGTAATGGTTAGTGCTTGCTGGGTGATAACCTCTTTGGTAAATGGCTTCCACTCTTCACCTTTGAACTGAGAAACAATAAACTCTGCAGCAGTCTTACCGGCACCGAGTGCATTTGTTGCAAGACCCGGTCTTTCAACGTCACCAATGGCCAAAACTTTGTCGTCAGTTGTAAGATGTGCCTCGTTGGTCTTTAGCCATGCAGCACCTCCAACGGTGAGTGTCTCAACGGAATCAGGGAGGAATGAAAGCTTAGGTATATCACCAATGGAGATAATAACCGTCTGGGCAGGAATTACTTCCCCCGTATCCATTACAAGGCCTTCGGTGGTCACTTCCTTGGTCATTACGGGCCATCTGAACTCAGAACCGAGCGCTTCAGCGGCTTCTTTTTCTTTACCAAATGCCAGCGGCTTCTGGATATCAACCAGGGTTACCTTTTCAGCACCTAAGCGATAGGCTTCACAGGCGACATCACAGCCAACATTTCCGGCTCCTATAATGACGACTTCTTTTCCTACTTTGTCAGGAGAGGTGCTTTTTGCCTTCTTTAAGAAATCGAGGGCTGTAATAACAGCTTCATGTCCTGGGAAAGGAATCCTGCGTGGTTCGTGGGTTCCGACTGCAACGATCACGTAGTCATAATCTTTTTGCAGTTTGGCAAAAGCAGCCTTGGTCATATCAACACCAAGATTGGTATGGATATTAGGAGTCTGTTCAAAACGCTTTATTTCCTGATCCCAGATGGCTTGAGAGAGGCGTTCCCATGGGATTACCTGAGCAAGTTTTCCACCGATAAAATCGTCTTTTTCAAAGATGTGAGCTTCAACTCCAGCATGAGCAAGCTGCCATGCTGCGTTCATACCGGCCGGACCGCCACCAATGATAGCTACTTTTTTACCAAGAGAAGGGGCAACCGCAGGAGACTTAGCCGTTCCCACAGCACGACCAAGAACCTGGACCTCAATGGAATCATCAACTTCCTGACGGGAGCAGTTTTCCATACAAAGGTTCGGGCACACTGCACCACAGATAGAGGCCGGCAGTGGTGTATATTGAAGAAGCATTTCATAGGCTTCATCAATCTGGCCCTCACGGATTAAGCGCAGGCGATCGACAGTTGGGATATGTACCGGGCAGTAATAGGTACACGGTGCAGCTGATTCGCGGTTGGCCCAGAAGGGCTTTTTGCGACGCATATCACCCGTGGGCACAGCTCCAATAGGGCTGCGGTCAAGTCCAGGTGCCAGGTCGCGAAGCGGATCACCGCCACCGAATGCCTTATTCCAGTGCTTGTTGCGAAACTCAGCCATGGGCATGGGGCCCGAGAACATCAGTGCTCGTTCTTGAGGAGAAACAGCGTTTAATATCTGCCACTCGTCACGAATAAGGAGTGAAGATGTCAGGTCAGCACGGTTTATTTTGCCAAGATAGGCTGGCATGTTTTCTTCAAGCCACTGCCACTGCTCATCGGTTGGTGCTGCAAGGCGGGAATTGTTTCTGGAATAGGAGTCGTCTGTTTTGCCACGGAAAAAGATGGTTCCACCAACCATTCCGACACAGGGACGATAGCCAAGAACATTGTCCATATTTTTGGCATCAACACCACAAATTACAGCCACACCACCACAGTTAAACTCGGCAAAGGAATCGCCTGCGGAGCCAAGAACCCAAAGCTCAGGCTTCTCATAGGCAGGATTCCATTTGGTCATGGTTAGTCCACGGGCTCCAATGGAACCTCCAATATAGACTTTACCATTTGCCATGGCATTACAGACACCATTGGTGGCATCACCAAGTACTGTGATTTCTGCTCCGATGTTCAAATATCCGACATCATCGGAAGCAGCACCCGTACAGGTAATAGTGGTTCCAGGTAACCCCATGCAGCCAAGTCGCTGTCCGGTGGGGCCTGAGACTTCAATGGATAAACCATCTGCATGCTGCAGACGAATACCGAGGTTATGCTGACCCATGGATTGAACGTGGATGGCATTGCTTGTCTCGGCAGCTGCCTGAATCATGGCTTCAAAGTCCATGGAACTGATTCTACGGCCATTTTCATCCAGGCCTTTTACAACAGTAGCACTCACAGAAAACTCCTTATGAAAAAAGTTTTAGTTTTGTTAAAAAGAATAAAACTAAAAACGATTAACTAGCATACATATTTTATATTCAATCTATCAGCCGCATCTTTGTCGCCAATTCCTAACGCGTCGGACATACCAACCGGAAGGGACTGTGAACGTCCAAGCGGTGCCATAATCTTCTTCATTTCAGTGCGAATAGATTGGAATACATCACCAACCCGTTCGGCAACAGCATCGGGATCAAGACGTCGATACAACTTTGGATTCTGGCTTGTAATACCCTTTGGACAGATACCAACGTTACAGACATTGCAGCGATTTTTCTCGTTACCAAGACAACCGGCCGCAGCCTGCATAACGTATTTACCGATATGAACCCCGGACGCTCCGAGCATGATAAGTGCCAGTCCGTTTTGGGTGACATTACCGTTCTTACCGATCCCACCGGCTGCAAATATTGGGATCTCGTTCTGCTTGCCTTGGGCAACCAGATCCAGGTAACATTCACGTACATTGGAAGCAATGGGGTGACCTGTTGCGTCCATGGATACGTTATACGCTGCACCTGTTCCGCCATCAATACCATCGATCAGCAGACCGCCGGCATATGGGTTACGTACTAGATTGTTGAGCACTGATTTGGCACTGGTTGAGGCGGAGATTTTAGGATAGATCGGAACCTTATGTCCAAAGGCAGTGGACAGGGTCTGGATCATCTTCATCACCGATTCCTCAATGGAATAGAGAGTTTGATGCACAGGAGGTGACGGAAGGTCAACGCCTTCAGGCACACCGCGCAGACGCGCTATCAATTTGGAAACCTTGAACCACATCAGCAGTCCGCCGTCACCTGGTTTAGCACCCTGACCATATTTGATTTCAATGGCCGCAGGATCGCATTGCATATCAGGAATGGCACGGATAATCTCATCCCATCCAAAATAACCGGACGCGATCTGAAGAACAATGTACTTCAGGTATGGGCTTCTCAGAACCCATGGTGGGCAGCCACCTTCACCGGTACACATAACAACCGGGATACCAAGTACTTCATTGCAATAGGCAACACCTTGAAGTAGTCCAAGCCACATATTCGGAGACAACGCACCAAAGGACATGGAACCGATCACAAAGGGGAAAATCTCTCTGGTTGGAGGAATCCATCCGCCATTTTGAGTCCGTTTCAAAAACTCTGCCGGATCAAGAGTACGACCAAGTGTGGTTGTAACATTGAATTCATGGCGACCGGCATCAAGTGCCGGATCGGTGAGCATTGAAATGCGGTTGAACATGATCCGGTCAAGAAGTGTAGGGCCGGATTTATTGCGCCGTCCACCACGTTTCGCTGGTTCACCCTTCTGGTTGTTAAAGAAGAGCGTCCGGTGCTCGTTGGTGTTGGGAACGGGCTGGATGGCTTCGTTCGGACAGACCATGGAGCACATGGAACAGCCTATACAGGCGTTGGCCATGTTCTTTTTCTGGCGGATACCTACAAATGTCCGGTATTCGTTGCCACGTTTCTTTTTGAGGACGTCAAGCTTTGGCATCCTCTGTCGTCTATAAGCGAGGTAGATGGCCTCTTTAGGGCAGACTGCGGTGCAGTGACCACAGAGGGTACATCTATCTTCGCGGTGCTGGATTATCCAGGGCAGGTCAGTGTAGCTTAAGCTGCCTGGCCCAACGGATACGGATCGTGTTGAGACCATATTGTTAGTTCCTTTCGTTCTGGTGGTACAATAATTGTGTGTTCACGCATGGGTTGGAAATCAAGTGATGGATCACGGTCAGGGACCATGGCATCGACACCGCACATTTCAGATGCGATTGACCAGGCACCGGGTCTTCCGCCCACGGTGGCAGGACGTAACTTTTTCTGATCCATAACCAGCATACAGGTTTCATCGGGAAGGGTTCCGATTACTGCGTTGGGGCCGTCGATAATAAGACGGCGACAGGAATCACGTAGACCTTTGAGGAAATCTCCCTGTGGATGATTTGCAAGTTCCTCGCCTCGAAGCGGGGTGATGATATGCTTATACGCCTGGAGGGGAAGTTTTAGCTGTTTCAGGGTATAGTGGAGGATATGGGTAAAGGTCTCAGAATCACTCTGATAGCCAGTATATCCTGGGAAATGCTTGCCGAGCAGCCAGTCACGGATGGGAACAAATGCGGTGTTCTCACCGTTGGTCATAGTGGCTATTCCTTGAATAAAGAAGGGGTGGCAGGCGTAGAGATTTATTCCGTAGTTGGTGTTCTGTCGACCTTGAGCCATACATACCCGGGATTTGATCCGGTTGTCGGATAAATTGAGGGCGTCTCCAATTTCAAGCGGCCAGCCAACTTCTTTGATGGTCGCAACGTCTGGCCAGAAGGAAAAGGCAGTCAAGTCGTTGCCATGATCTTCACCATCTTTACGAAGTGCAAGACGGGTAAGCATCAGTTCGGTTTCGATCTCATCCTTTGATTTTGCGGATAAGGATGCTGGCATTTTATAGGCACGAAGAAAGTAGCGGTACCGATCTTTGGCTTCAATCAGCTCGGGTCTGGTTTCAAACTCATGATCATATCTGAGTTCAAATCCGCGGTTTTCCATAAAGCTGTTCAGGCGGTGCCAGGCTTCCTCACTATGAGCAATACCAGAGAGGATGGGGAATCTCGAGTTATACTTAAAATCCTCGAATTCAAGACCGCGCAGAAGAAGTCCGAGACCGGAGCCATCGTAACCTTCCTGCATAGCCTCCATCCCCTGAAGCACTTCATAGGGGGAGAAGGCCTCACTGGCGGTTTTCAGGGCTAAACGACACATGCATTACTCCTGATGAGTTAATAGAGACCTGCTGGTTTGAAAAAAACCGACAGGATTATTTGCTAGAAATTAAAAAAAAATCGTATTTGCTTTATCTTTTTTCTACCGGAAAAGATAGAAATGAATAGGCGAACCCAGATGGTTACAACGAAACCCACATATTGTCAAGATGAAAGGGTAGAGGCGCTATTAACAATTTTATGAACCTGCCGATATGAATAGATGAAGTAATTATTCAGTGAGTACCTGATCGTTGGAAAAACAATGAACTGTAACTGTTCAGATGTGCCTCATATTCGTTCTTTTCGGAGTCTCATTCTTCGCTTACCTGACATTCGAAACATACTATTGCTGTGTGAAAAGGTCAAAATGAGCGAAGATGGGGGGCAGCTGAATTGTTACTAGATGAAGCTCTTTTCTGATATTGTAGAAAAGGGAAAACGGCCACCGGCCATAAGAGAGTATTTGACGCAGGAGGAGTGATATGAAAATCAACACTTCCCAGATCAGCATGGACGCGTCAGCAGAACACAAGGATGTGAGCGGGGAATTTGCACAATCAGGGACAGGAAGAGGGGAGAGTGGGCCTGAGTTTAGGCTGAATTTACCAGGTATGGCAGGTTTTCGTCGAGAGATTACAGCCGAAAACCGCCAGTCACAGCAGTGCCGTGCCAGTAGTATGGTTAGTGGTTCGTGTGTGGAAAAGAAATATGAAACCACTGCCCAATCGGCCATGGAACAAATGGTAACCGAAGTTACGGGACAGAGGGTTCGATTACGAAAAATACAGGGTCTGGAGGATGGGGGGAATGTTGTTTTCTCTGAACCTCTGAATCCACCTGGCACGCAGGCAATGTTTTCCGTTCAGTCTATCAGTTCAAGCTATCACTATGAAAAGGTATCTGTCCAATCTTCAGGGGTAGTTCAATTGGAGGATGGTAGGAATATTTCATTCTCTCTTGATCTTACCATGGAACGAGAATCTCTTGTGACGGAGAGTCTGGCGTGGCGCGGTGCGGGAAGGGTCTTGATGGACCCGCTGGTTTTTCATTTTGACTGTGACCTGGAAAGTCTTGTTAATCGCAGTTTTCAGTTTGATTTAAACAGTGACGGGGATAGCGATGAAGCGTACTCGTTACAGCCTGGCAGTGGATTTCTGGCACTTGACTTGAACAATGATAAACGGATAAACGATGGTAGTGAACTCTTTGGTCCAAGAACCGGTCATGGGTTTCAGGAGCTTGCCATTTATGATGCAGATGGAAATGGTTGGATTGATGAAAATGATCCTGTTTTTGAAAAGTTGATGATTTGGTCACCTGGAAAAACTGGTGAACCTGCTTTGATCGGTCTAAGCGACGCAGGTATCGGTGCTATTTGTCTGACGCATGATAAGGCAGCATTTCAATTACGAGGGCGTGACAATACATTGATGGGTGAAGTTGCCGCCAATGGATTTTTTCTTACCGAAAACGGCGAGGTTCGCCCCTTGCAGGAGATTAAACTTGCCCTGAAAGGAGAAAGTGAAGAGGCAGGAGGTATGATGTCAGAACGAAGGGGGTCAGAAACAGAGTTCTTTTTACAGCGGATGGTGGCAATTCGTCAGGCTGAAGTTAGGGAGATGTCAAATCTTCGCCTGTCACGACGGGCTCATAAAGAAGAATATGATCTTCTGGCAACGCTTTTTCCCGACTACCAGAAAGAGAGAGGGCTTGCATCGGTGTTGGCAAGGCGTGATGCGGATGCACTTTCCTGATTGAATACGGTAAGGGGTGCCGGTATTTATGGCATCCCTTATTCAATGAGTTTGTTTTTTATTGAATAATTGCTATCTATATGTTGTCATCATATTGTTCTGTCGTTTATACAATTTTGAGACGTTAAGTAAGAGGAGGAAAGAACTGATGAAGTACTTTGTTGTTGCAGGATTACTGCTTTGTATAAGCTGGGCTGACAGTGCTCAGGCTGAGTCTGTGTCCGGATGCGCTGAGCTGCTGCGGAATCGCTGCCAGGATTGCCATTATCTGGATCGTGTTTGCGGGCAGGTGGGCGAAAAATCAAAACGCAGTTGGTCTGCTACTGTAAAGCGGATGGTTAAGCGGCGCGGGGCCAGATTAACGACAGAAGAGCAGGGATTTCTTGTGGCGTGTCTGTTGGCTCCAACTCCGGATGTACAAAAAGAATGTAAAAAATAGCCAGAGTGGGTTAGTCCGACGTTTCTCCAATAAACTGGTAGTAAACGGAGTTTACTTTCAGGAAATTGCAACCAAGTCCCCCATTGTCACAGTGGCTGATGCGGCCATATATCTCCGTTGTCATCTCCTCATCCTCTTCATCAAGTACCAGACTGATGGTACATTCCATCCCTTCACTCAGGTCGATGTCGGGTTCACACTCTATAAAGGCCCCGCCCACACTCATGTCACGGGTTTGGCCTTCAACGATTTTACCGTTTGCGAGCTTTAAAAGAGCAAATTTTTGAATAAGAAGGCGCTCGTAATTTCGACGGTTTGACATAGATTACCTTTTGTTAAAGTAGATGTTTGTTAACCGGTAATGAGAATTCTCTTTCTTTTAGACTATGATAATATGGAGAGGATTGTCAAGCAGGATGGAGTTGGGGAAGAAGAAATCAGAAGGGCAAAAAAAAGGAGAATCACTGAGGATTCTCCTTTTAACACATTCAAAGTAATGCCGCTGTTTTACAGATTACTTAAGGATATTACCAATATTTTTCACAGCAGCAACTTTATCTTTTACGGCAGCAACTTCTTTTACTCCGGGAACATCGTCCAGAATTTTTTTACCGCCGTCTTCAACTTCACTGATACCGTTCTTGAAGGATGAAATTGCTTTACCAAGTCCGGAGCCAATTTCCGGAAGTTTTTTTCCACCAAAAACAAGTACGGCAATACCCAGTATAACTACTAATTCAGGGGTTCCGAGTCCAAACATGGTTTTCTCCAGTTAGAGTAGTAGTGCTATCTAAAGTTGGCTCACGTCTGTGAGTCACCTTTGGTGTCTTCATCAAGTGTTTTTGCTTCTTCTTTCTTTGTGGCGTCCTTAAAATTTTTGATACCCTTACCAATTCCAGATCCAATTTCCGGAAGTTTACCAGCACCAAAAATAATAACGATGATGACTAGGATAACAATCAGTTCCGGCATTCCAAGTCCAAACATAATACCCCTCTATATATAGAATATGAAAAAAAATCGCAGTAAATGGTTTATTTTATATAAGACTACTAAATGTAGAGCAGGAATGGCAGAATGTCAACAAAAGGTATTTTGGATCTGACTATTTCTACTTGCTCTTAACCCCTCTTGGCAAGTTGAAAATATAATAATATGAGCTGGTTGGTCGCTTAGTTCTGCCGGAAACTCGTGTGCTGGTGTTAGGGTTTCTCAAAAAACATCAAATAATATAGAGCACAAAAGACCTAGTTTGGGCTAAAAATGATTTAAAGAGATTAAGGTAAGGGCGCCAATGTATTAGGGAGCGGGGGCGATACCTTGGAACACGTTATGGTGGTTTAGGCTATCGGTAAGTTATGTTCGATCTGACAGCAGTGGGGCATGGTTTGGAGTTATATGCCTGTGGTAAGATTAACCAAATGTCTCGATTTGAGAAACGATTGCTCTTCTCGGAAAAGCTTTTAGATGTTTATTCGGTAAAATTAACCTTGAGATGGAAATATTAATGGTTAACTTGATCTTATCCATTTTCTAAAAAACACGGGCCATCCTTCTTGTCTATTTGTCAGGATTTTGTAATACGACTATATTACAGTGATAAAGAAGTGCATGACACTTGAAAGATTTTTTAATATATTTAAAAGGATAAAAATGAGAAAAATTTACAAATTGACCCACCCGAAAATCAAAGTCGATAGACTGCTGGAAGGTGTAAGACACGATGTTAAAAAATACGTTAAACGAGAGCGTAAAAAAGCGCTGCCGAAGGGCGTCGATTTTTGGGATTTTGACTGCAAATTTGGCTATACCGTTGAAACGTTACAGGAGATTCATCTTGCCGAGATAAATACGTACATTGATCGAGCCAAAGAGCAGCAGGCTGAGTCTCTTTGTATTGAAATTCAAGTAAAGCCAGGGCACAGAATGAAAAAATCTGATACCTGATGGATTTGTCAGATCTGAGGATAGAGATGTCGCAGCAACGGCAACGCACAAATAAATCATAAGGCCAAGGGCTACCACAAGTCTTCGACCCGGAATAACGAGTAATCTATGAGTAAAAAAGACAAACGACGCCGCTATAGACTTAAACTTGAGTATGACGGTACCAATTTTAGCGGCTGGCAGAAGCAAGTGAATGCCCGGACAGTGCAGGGGGATGTACTAAAGGGTGCTGCGCGTGTTTTTGGCGAAGTCCCGATGGATATTCAAGGATGTGGCCGAACCGATTCAGGAGTTCATGCCCTTGAATATGTGGCCCATCTTGAGGTCGTAGCTGGTATGGGGCCGCATGAAGTTGCAAAAAAGCTTAATGAGACCTTGCCTAAGGATATTGCCGTAAAGTCAGTTGAGGCAGCGGGATTACGTTTTCATGCACGTCATAACTGTATAGCCAGAAGCTATATATATCAGCTCCGCACTAAAAAATCGGCCTTTGGGAAACGATATGACTGGTGGGTGCAAGATGAGTTGGATCTGCCTGCCATGCAGCATGCCGGATCGTTGATGACAGGTATGCATGATTTTGCAGCTTTTGCCGAAAAAAAGGAGCTGAAAAAATCAACTAAGGTCTTGATTCACAAAGTTGAGGTTTTTACAGAGAGGGAAATTCTCAAGATCCGGGTTGTTGGGTCCCATTTTCTCTGGCATATGGTTCGACGGATGGTTGGGATTATGGTCGAGGTAGGCTGTCACCGTCTAACGGAGGAAAATGTTCAAAATATGCTCGAAGACCATTCTGATATTTTACCATCTCATCATACTGCACCAGGCGCTGGTCTGTTTTTCGAGAAAGCCTTCTATGACAGTGAGAGACTGACTGAATTTTTGAAGGAGTAATTGTTTTAATCCAGATCGCTTTAAGCGATATCAATCCTTCTCATGCTTTACAATGTTTTGTCCGATTTCTCTCATCTGAGCAAGGATCCTGTCTTCATCAAGGCTTTGGAGTATTCTGTCTTCCATAACCACCCGACCATTAATGATCGAATGAATCACATCTGCACCACGTGCGGCGTATACCAAATGTGACGGAATGTTGTAGAGCGGGGTGAGATGTGGCTGATTCATGTTGAGCACTATCATATCCGCCTTTTTACCCATGGAAAGTGAGCCGATCTGACTGCTTGCACCAAGTGCCTCTGCACCACCAAGTGTTGCCGCATAAAGAGTCTCTTCAGCGCTCATAGCTGTTGCATCCATACGGGCAACTTTATGAACTTTAGCAACGGTGCTCATCTCTCCGAACATATCAACGTCATTATTTGATGCTGCACCGTCTGTTCCTATTCCAACTGTTATACCGGCCTCAAGCATTTTGACCACTGGTGCAGTTCCGGAGGCAAGTTTCATATTGGATTCCTGACAGTGGGAGACCTTGACTTCTCGCTGAGAAAGAAGTGCAATTTCCTCATCATCCAGCATAACGCAATGGGCAGCCAGCGTTTGCGGGCCGAGCAGTCCAAGCTGTTCCAGGTGGTTTACCGGGGAGCAGTCAAATCGTTCTTTGCAGGTATTTACTTCTGCTTCATTTTCAGAGAGGTGAATCACATAGAGACTGCCGTGGTCACTGGCTACTTTCCCAAGGCGTGTTAACAGTTCCGGGGAGCAGGTGTAGACAGAATGAGGATCTGCTGTGATGGAGATAAGGGGATGTTTTTTATACTGACTAAAGAGATCCTCCACATAGGAAAAACCATTTTCTAGTTCACCATAACAGGGAGATGGGAAATCGTAGAGTACCTCACCAATCCATGCCCGCATTCCAGATTCTGCTGTGGCCTGGGCGACCTCCTTTGAAAAGAGATACATATCGCAGAAACTGGTGGTCCCGGATTTGATCATTTCAGCGAGGGAAAGCTGGGTGGAGCGGTAAATCATCTCAGGCGTCCAACGAGCCTCCACCGGGAATATGTGCTCTTCAAGCCAGGTCATAAGTGGCAGGTCGTCAGCAAGACCACGGAAGCATGCCATGGCGGCATGGGTGTGAGTATTGACAAGGCCTGGCATAATAAGGCCATGGTCCGTGTGGATGTGACGTGTGGCGGAAAATTTCGCAAGGATATCCTTGCTGGACCCGATCGCAGTGATAGTATCGTTTGAGATGGAAACGGCACCATCGGCAATCATGTTTTGCTGTTTGAAATCCGGAAGCAGATACCTGCCGGAAAGTATGAGGTCAACGTTCTGTTTGGTCATAATTGTATTCGTTTGGCAATTTCCATGAGTAACTGTTCAAGCTTTGGCGTCATGGCCGCAGCGGTGGCTATAATATCCTCTAAAAGGATAGGTTCAAAGTTGTCGGGGTTGTTTACATTGGAAACAACTGACAACCCAAGCACATCCATGCCTGCATGTTTGGCAACTATTATTTCAGGTACGGATGACATGCCCACAGCATCGGCACCGCTTTCGCGCAGCCATCTGGTTTCGGCGGGTGTTTCAAGGCTTGGACCGGGGATGCAGACATAGACTCCGCTAATCACATTTTTAATTTTACAGTGGCTGGCACTGTCGAGCGCAATTTTTATAAGACCAGGGTGATATGGGGTGGAAAAATCAGGAAACCGCGGCCCCCAACTGTTAATGTTGGGGCCTCGCAGCGGGTTTTCGCCCAGGAAATTCAAGTGATCCCGAAGAACCATAATGGAGCCGGCTTTAAAAAGAGGGTTCAGGCCGCCAGCGGCATTGGTGACAATAAGTGTCTTTGCCCCAAGGAGTGAGAGCACTCTGATGGGGAATGCTACTTCTTTTGTAGAATAGCCTTCGTAGAAATGGAATCTTCCCTGAAGCACAGCAACTTTTTTATCGCCAAGATATCCAAGGATAAGGTTACCGCTATGGCTGTCGACGGTGGATTCCGGGAAGTGAGGGATCTCGGAATAGGGGAGGGTGGTTTCCGTTTTGACCTTGTCTCCAAAACTGCCAAGACCCGTTCCGAGTTGGATTACCAGATCGGGAATGAAGGGGAGTGCCTGCTTTAAATACGCAACACACTCCTCCACTCGTTCCTGATATGTTCCCGGTTCTGTCATGGTACGCTCAGCTGTGTGTGGAATGTTTTCTGACAAACTCCTGGATATCATTTTTGTCAGCATCCATAAGCTCACAGTGTGATTCTTTACCTTCTTCCATTAAAATGGAAATGGATTCAGGGAGTTCAAGCGTTTTTCCGATAGCATCTTCCACGGTGTCGCCAAATTTTGCTGGATGAGCAGTCGCGAGACAACAGATGGGGATTCCTTTTTCCTGGTGTTTCAGGGCGCAGTGGACCCCAACTGCGGTGTGGGGATCCATAATGTAGCCATATTCTTGGTAGAATTCACGAATACATGTTGATACATCTTCTTCCGTTGCCTTCTCAGTGATAAAATCTCTCTGGATCTGATCTTGAAAATCAGTAAGATCAATTTTACCGCTATCAACAAACTGGGCCATGGCCTGGTTGGTGCGGTCCGGTTCTTTATCAAGCAGATAGTAAAGATAGCGTTCAAAGTTGGAAGCCGATTGGATGTCCATGGAAGGGCTTGATGTGGCGACCACCTCAGCGAGTGAGTAATCCCCGTCAGTGACCATTCGGGAGAGAATGTCATTGGAGTTGGTTGCCAGCATCAGTTTTCTGATGGTTCCTTCGGGAAGCATCCGCTTTGCTATAAATCCGGCAAAGATATCGCCAAAGTTGCCAGTTGGAACTGAAAAATCCGTGGCTTTGTCATTTTCGTGACTGGAGATATGAAGGCAGGCATGTACGTAGTAGACAACCTGGGCAAGGACTCTGGCCCAGTTGATGGAGTTTATTGCACCAAGGTGCTGTTGTTCTTTGAAGTCAAGGTCGTTGAAGATTGCTTTGACGATAGCCTGACCATCGTCAAAGGTGCCACGGATAGCAATGTTAAATACATTGTCATCCGTTACAGTGGTCATCTGTTTTTCCTGAACCTTGCTCACCCGGCCCTGGGGATGGAGGATAAAGATATTGATACGTTCTTTACCTCGTACTCCATAAATGGCTGCACTACCGGTATCTCCGGAGGTGGCGCCAAGAATATTCATAACAAGATCATCTTTTTCCAGCAGGTATTCGAAAATATTGCCAAGAAACTGCAGGGCAACGTCTTTGAAAGCCAGGGTCGGGCCGTGGAAAAGCTCCATAATATGGAGAGGTCCCTGATGGACAATGGGGATAACTTGTTCCGTATCAAAACTTGAATAGGAGCGGCTTATGATATCACGGAGTTCAACCGCAGGAATGTCATCGATAAAACGTGACATAATCTCAAAGGCCAGCTCGGAGTAGGAAAGATCCTTCCATTCAGCATAGGTATCACTTCCTACGCGAGGGATGGTTCTTGGGAGGAGGAGACCGCCGTCATCGGCAAGTCCCATCATTACGGCTTTGGTAAAAGAGACGGGCTCAATGCCGCCACGGGTACTGATATATTGCATGTATTAGCTCTCGTTTATTTCCACTCTTGGGGCAGCGTGCCACAGCCCTTCCAGATCGTAAAAAGATCGCTGTTCATGGTAGAAAATATGAACCACAACATCAGCAAAGTCAAGAAGAACCCACATTCCTTCCTGGATCCCCTCTGCTTTTGTTGAACTGATTCGTTTGGATCGCATGGCGTTTTCCATTGCTTCGGCGAGTCCCTGCACGTGTCTGCTCGAGCGTCCGCTCATAATAACAAAGTAATCGGTGAATGAAGAAATTCCTCTTACATCGAGTACCACCAGATCTTCCGCTTTAGTGTCAAGTGCTGCATCTGCACAGATCTTGGCAAGCTCAAGGCTTGTCTTGTCCTGCAAGTCTTCTTTAATTTTTTTCATAATAGGTGGAGGTCATTGCCTCTCATTTTTTACTTTTTGCCTGTCCTTTCCGTTTGCGTGGCGGGAATTCAAAACTGATTTTCCCCGTTTTTCCCATAAGTAAGTAGGCGTCAAATGGTCGTTTCTTTTTTGATATAAAATTAGGTATTAGCTCTGTCTTTCCATCGTTTAACAGCTGTCTTATATGATCACATGTGATGGCACGGGCAAGAATAATCTTGCCGATCTGTAAGCCCTTGTCTTTATCTCCCTCGAGTCGTGAACCAGACATGTAGGCAACAGGAGTTTCAAATACCGGGGAGTCATCAACGGGAGAGAGACCTAATGGCTCACTCTTTTTGATCGCTTCAATATCCAGATCCTCTATGGAGTCTGCAAAGAGAAATTCGATCTTATTTTTGGTTAAGCGAAGCGATGCTGTAAAGAGTTTACCGCGTTTGCTTCTAAAGTCGCTGAATGGTCCTAATGTTTTTCCTGTAATAATGCTGACGATTTCCTCCTGGCTCATAATTCTGCCGCCAAGGATCTTTCGAAGAGTAATTTTTTCATCTTCAGAAATATAAGCTGTTGGTGTTTCAAAAAAATGAATATCTCCAACCGGACTGAATGGAGCTTCTGTTGTTATGGGTGATTTTTCAAATTCACGAATCTGAGAGATAATGTGTCTGGTGAGTTCACGGATTTCATCCATAAATTTCTCACGGGTGAATTTCCCATGAAGAATCTGGTTCAGTTTGAACTCCCATTCACCTGTCATTTGAGGGGAGGCAAGCACTTCTATTTTCAGTGCTTCAAGTAGTGCAAACAGCTCAAATGCTTTTCCAGTGGGAGTGAGTTCCCTGCCTTCACGGACGATATATTTTTCCTTGATCAGTTTCTCAATAATTGCAGCGCGGGTGGCGGGTGTCCCAAGGCCGCTTTCTTTCATGGCTTCAGCTAGTTCCTCATCTTCAACAAACTTTCCGGAATGTTCCATGGCGGAGAGCAGGGTTGCCTCGTTGAAGCGGGGCGGCGGTTTTGTTTCCAATTTTTCCTTGGCTACTTCCTTACAGTGAACATCCGTTCCTTTGGGGATTTCCACCAGGAGTTTGTCTGTCTCCTGACTTCCACTTCCCTGGTAGATAACCTTCCAACCCGGATCGGTCTGGATTTTTCCTTCGGTAAGAAATGTTTCTTTCTTTACAATGGAAATACGTTTGGTGTTCAGGTATGTGGCTGGAGGGAAAAAGACAGCAAGGAATCGCTGGACCACCAGGGTATAAATCTTTAATTCCGGTTCACTGAGCGTGCCTGGTAATTTATTAGTTGGAATAATAGCGTGATGGTCTGAGATCTTTTTATTGTCGAAAATCCGTTTCTCTTTTTTGATGTATCCCTGGGCGAGTGCGGTACTGGCATGTACTCCGAGCTGCCACTCTTTTTGTATCTTAACCGTTTTCTTTACATTACTGAGGTAATCCTCGGGTAAATGACGGCTGTCGGTACGAGGATAGGTCAGGACTTTATGACGTTCGTATAGGGCCTGAGTAATGGACAGAGTGTTTTTTGCAGAAAAACCAAACCGGCTGTTTGCTTCCCGCTGCAGAGAGGTGAGGTCGTAAAGTCCGGGGGCGCGCTGCGTTGATTTCTTACTGGTTTCTGTAACCTCTGCCGGTTGTCCGGTGCAGAGGGTAATCCTTGCTTTGGCTTCTTTTTCCTGCCAGATTCTATCGGCACGGGCATGTTCGTTGTCAGGATCTTTTTTGAACTCAGGGTTAATCCATTTTCCGGTGTAGCTGCTGCTGTCAAATGTGAATGTTGCCTGAAGAGTGAAGAAGTCACGTGGTTTAAAGGCCAGTCGAAACTGTTCTCGTTTTACAAGAAGAGAAAGTGTTGGTGTTTGGACTCTGCCGCAGGAGGTGAGGAAGAAGCCACCTTTTCTGGAGTTAAAACCAGTGAGTGCGCGGGTGGCATTGAGTCCGATAAGCCAATCCGATTCTGAACGGCAAAGAGCCGCATCTTCAAGGGCTGCCATTTCGTCGTTGTCGCGGAGATTGGCAAAGGCTTCTTTGATGGAATCGCGAGTCATGGATTGCAGCCATAACCTCTTGAATGTCTTTTTGGCAACGGATTTGTTCCACACGTAGCGGAGGATGTATTTAAATATTAATTCCCCCTCACGTCCTGCATCACAGGCGTTTACAATTTCAGTTACATCTCTTCTGCGAATGAGCTTCTGCAGTGCGTTGAGCTGCCCTTTGGTTCCCTGGAGGCCCTTGAGTGGAAATTCATCCGGGATGATAGGGAGATTGCTAAGGTCCCAGCTTTTGTACTTCGGGTCAATCTCTTCAGGATACTGAATAGCGACCAGATGTCCAATAGCGTAGGATACTATATAGGAATCACTTTCAAAGTGAGTCTTGGTCTTCTTAAATTTTCCTGGCAGAACCTTTGCAAGGTCACCAGCAACACTGGGTTTTTCAGCGATTATAAGCGTTTTGTCAGTCATGTTTATATTAGGTGGTAATTCTGTTTGCAAAATTAAGTAATGTATCGTGCCACAGTTTCGTTTGTTCAAGGTAGCAGGGGTGCGGGGCGCCCTTGAAAATTACAAGTTCGGATCCTGGAACCTTGGCCTTGAGCAGCACGCTATTTTCGGGGTCTGAAATCTGATCGTTTTCTCCCCAAATGATAAGCGTTTGAGCAGGTAACTTATGCAGATTATGACGATTTTCCTGAACCCCAACTGCCCCGATAAGAGCAAGTCCGACAACTCTTTGAGGAGTGGCTACGGCGTACTCAATTGCTATCTTTCCACTCATTGAGGGGCCGATTAAAATGGCATTTTCGATATCGAATGCCTCCATCACACCATCTATTACAGTTGTGGAATCAATATCAGCTTCCGGGCTTTTTCCAAATCCAGGAAGATCTATAGCTAAAACGGAAAATCCGGCATCGATTGCAACTTGTAATGTTCCGAGTTCCTGCCATGTTTCAGCCTGAAATGCCTTTCCGTGAAGAAAGAACAGTGGGGTTTTTGAAAAATCTCCGGCCATCAGCACATTGATAGAGCATCCATTCACGGTGATCATTTTGTTTTCGAGCAGTTGCATTGTGTGACTTCCATTGGGGTGGAGCAAGGAATTCCACAGTTGTTTTATTACTATTTATTTGGAATTCCGTATTTGTAGATTGGTAGATCTTTTTGATTTCTACCTCTTTCCTCTGTTCAAAGATTGAGATGTTGTATTAATCCCTCATCGGTTTGTCAATCGCTAATTATGGTTTTCCCCTCTATCTGCTATTTAGAGAACAAAAAACATTTTTACATTTAATTCCGGAGAAGTAATTGAAAGTAATGGATAATAACCTAATAATGGCGGCGTTCTGTGATGGAATATGTAAAAAATGAATTTACTGGAATTTGAATTGGGAGTTGTGATCTCTCAAATTCTGCGATGATAATGGTGAGATTTATCTCAGTTACATTTGATACCAGCAACAAGGCCTCTAGTTATATAGACGATATTTGGTACAAACCAGGTGGTTTTAGTCTTTCTGGAGAACCCTTTGTTGAGATCATCATTTCTTGACAGTGGATAGATTTTATGTTTTACTGCGTGGACGGAACGTGATGGAAGCGGGTGTAGCTCAGTTGGTAGAGTACAAGCTTCCCAAGCTTGGGGTCGCGAGTTCAAACCTCGTCGCCCGCTCCAGTGTCAACGAATTATTGTGTTTCTCTCGTTGATGCCATACCACAACCCTGCGGGGAAGGTGGCTATGAAAGTGGGCTATGCCCGCTTTTTTTTATGCCTGTTTTATGGGGACGCGTAGCGAAGTATGAGTGAATATGTAATTGAAAAGATTCAGGAATTCGTGGAAAGTCTTGTTCCTTCCATGGGGCTTGAACTTGTAGAAATAGAGTATCGTCAGGAAGGTGAAGGGTGGGTGCTACGGATTTTTCTCGATTCTCCTAAGGGGATCGGTCTTGATGAGTGCAGCAAGGTTAGTCGGGAAGTCAGTTTCTTTCTCGATGTTGAGGATCTTGTTCCCCATGCCTTTAAATTGGAGGTCTCTTCGCCAGGACTTGAACGGCCGTTACGAAATATTGCTGATGTAGAACGGTTTTCAGGGAAAAAAGCACGTTTGAAATTGCGTCATCCGCTGGGTGGCCAAAAGGTGTTTATCGGCATGATTGGAGAGGTTGATAAGTTTGGTTTCGATTTGCTTTTTGAAGATGGAACGACGGGTCGCTTTTTGATGGATCAAATAAAAAAGGCCAGGTTAACACTATAGAAGCTGTGAGGCAACAAAGCTTTGGCCTGATTTCAGAGGCAACAAAAAGAATAAAATACAAAAAAAATACGATTATTTTTTTGTGGGGAATGACATGCTATCAGATTTAAAACGTATCATTGATCAAATATGCAGAGATCGTGGTTTTGATAAAAAACTTCTGATTGAAGCCATTGAAGAGGCTGTGGAATCTGCTGCAAAAAAGAAACTCGGTTCCAGAAGGGATATCGAAGTTCGCTTCAATGAGGAATTTGGTGAAGTCGAAGTTTTTCAATTTCGTACTGTGGTGAACGAAGTTGAAGATGAGCAGACGGAAATTTCCCTTGAGGCAGCTGTTGAGCTTGATCCGGAAGTACAGCTTGAAGATGAGCTTGGTGAAAAGATGGAAAACATCGAGGACCTTGGGCGTATCGCTGCTCAGTCCGCCAAGCAGGTCATTATTCATAAAATGAAAGATGCCGAGCGTGATGTTATCTTTGAGATGTTCAAAGATCGTAAGGGCGAAGTCGTCAGCGGTATTGTACAGCGTTTTGAGCGTGGCAATATGGTTGTCAATCTCGGGCGTACCGATGCAATCCTGCCCCGCGATCAGCAGATTCCCAAGCGCTCTTTTAAACAGGGTGATCGTATTCGTGCCTATCTCGATGATGTTCGTCAGAATGCCAGGGATTCGCAGCTTATTCTGTCACGGACCTGTAACGATTTTCTTGCCAAGCTTTTTACTCTGGAAGTCCCTGAGATAGCAGAGGGCATTGTTGAAATTATGGGCGTGAGTCGTGAGCCTGGTTTTCGTGCTAAAATTGCAGTGAGTTCCCTTGAAACCGATGTCGATCCGGTTGGTGCATGTGTCGGTATGAAGGGCTCTCGAGTACAAAATGTTGTTCAGGAACTGCAGGGGGAACGGATTGATATCGTTCCCTGGAGTCCGGATCCGGCGAAATACGTATACAATGCTTTGGCACCGGCACATGTATCTATGGTTATGGCAGATGAAGAGGCTAAAACTCTTCTGGTTGTTGTTCCCAACGATCAGCTTTCATTGGCCATCGGTCGTCAGGGCCAAAATGTGCGCTTGGCTTCTCGGCTTCTTGGGTGGCGTATTGATGTGAAAAGTGAACAGCGTTATGCCAATCTTGAAGATCCCGGCTATCAAACACTGCTTGCTATCAAAGGTATCGAAGAGCCCCTGGCTGACCAGCTTTTGGCTCGTGGTATCTTTTCCATCGAGAGACTTGTTGAAGCAACTGTGGAAGATCTTATTGTTATCCGCTCCATCAATGAAGAGCAGGCACAGCATCTGATAGATACAGCCGCGAGATTAATCTCGGAAGGTGTGGTTAGTGTTCCTGAAGTTGACATATCTGAAGACAGTGCTTCTGATGAGGTAGCGACTGAGGCAGACGATAATGCAGATGTTGAAGTAGCGGCTGAAGCAGACGGTATTGCAGCTGTTGAAGTGGATGCCGAGGCAGATGGTAATGCAGCTGTTGAAGTAGCGGCTGAAACAGACGGTATTGCAGCTGTTGAAGTGGATGCTGAGGCAGATGGTGATGCAGCTGTTGAAGTAGGTGTTGACAGTGGTAATGAAGGCAATGATGCAGAGGACGAAACTGCTACCGCTGATGAACAGCCTGTAGAGGATGAGCAAAAACAAGAGTAGTCAACCAGTTCGAACGTGTATTATCTGTCGCAGACAGATGAGTAAAAGTCTGCTGCAGCGATATGTGTGGAACCTTGAAAAAGCGAACGTTACCAAGGATACTCCGCAACAGATGTCTGGCAGAGGGGCGTATTGTTGTAAGGATGCCACCTGTATGGAACGTTTTCTGACTCGTAAACAGGGATGGAAGAGAGCTTTTCGGTTGAAATGAATATGTGTAGAGTTGTTATCGAATTATTTGTGTATTTAAAGGAAAATGGCAATAACGGGAGTAGTGCATGAGCAGGGTTAGGATTTATGAATTGGCTAAAGAGGCCGGTATGGCAAGTAAGGCTTTGGCAGAGAAACTGATTGAGCTTGGTTATGATATCAAGGGGCACAGTTCAACGGTTGATGATGACACTGCTTTGAAGATCCGTACAGAAGTATTGCGAAATTCTGACTCTAAACTGGTTGAGAAGCGGATCGATGGTGACACTGACGGTGCTACAACCGTTATTCGCCGTCGGGCAACTGTTATTCGTCGTCCAAAGAAAGTGGTCGTTGAAGAAGTTGCTGAGGTACCGGTTGAGGAGTCTTCTGAAGAGAAGGTTGTGGAAACACCTGAAACTGATTCTCCGGTTACAGCTGAAACAACTGACGAAAAAGAGAGTCCTGTTTCTGAAGAGCCGGTTCAGGAAGGTGTTCCCAGTGAGCCTGTGGAAGAACCTGCCGTTGTTGCTCCGGAAGTTGCTAAGAAAACCGGTACTGATAAACCAGGGACCGTGATCACTGCGACTGAGGCAAAAATTCCTTCAAAGACTGGTATTGCCAAAGTTGTTGGTACTATAGAACTTCCCAAGGAAGAACCAAGGAGTCCTTCACCGCGTAGGAAAAGTGGGCGACCTCCAGCAAGAAGACCTGCTCCCAGACCGCAGGGTGTACAACCACCAGCTGATCCATCTGCTGCAGTTCAAGGGAAGAAAAAAGGCAAAAAAGAAGGCGCGGTTCAGGACGATAGCGATTCGAAAAAAGGTGCCAAGGGCGGCTGGAAAGGCGCCAAAAAAGGTCGTAAAAATGTACGTGTAACACGGTTTGGCTATGATAATGATCGTCAAACCAGGCGTGGGAAAAAAGGAAGAGGAAGAGCAAAAAATATTCCTCAACAGCCTGCTGCTGAAATGAAGGCCAGTAAAAAGAAAATCAGGGTTCTTGAAACCATCAGCGTGGGTGATCTTGCCCGTCGCATGCGCGTTAAGGCAAATGAAATTATTGCCAAATTGATGGGACTTGGCGTTATGGCCACGGTCAACCAGGCACTTGATGTTGATACTGCCATTCTTGTTGCTACCGATTTTGGATATGAAGTAGAGCAGGCTATTACTGAAGAGATTGGTGTTGAACGACTTGATCTGCAGGAAGCTGGCGGAGAGGCTGTTCCAAGATCTCCGGTTATCACAGTTATGGGCCATGTTGATCATGGAAAAACATCTATCCTCGATGCGATCCGTAAGACCGATGTCGCAGATGGTGAGGCTGGAGGTATTACCCAGCATATTGGTGCCTATCATGTGCACTCAGAAGCTGGAGATGTGACTTTTGTTGATACTCCCGGTCATGCAGCCTTTACTGAAATGCGTTCCCGTGGAGCCCAGGTTACTGATCTTGTAATTCTGGTTGTTGCAGCAGATGATGGTGTGATGGAGCAGACCCGTGAAGCGATACATCATGCTCAGGCTGCTGAGGTTCCCCTTCTGGTTGCTGTGAACAAGATAGATAAGGACAATGCCGATCCTGAACGAGTAAAACGCGAACTTGCGGAACTCAATCTTGCTCCTGAAGAGTGGGGTGGGCAGACAATATATGTTGAAATGTCCGCTAAAGAAAATATAGGCGTCGACACCCTCATGGAAAATATTCAGCTTATGGCTGAAATGATGGAGTTGAAAGCTGATCCTAAACGAAAGGCAAGAGGCCGTGTGGTTGAGGCCAAGCTTGATAAGGGACGTGGTGCAGTGGCCACTGTTCTTATTCAGGAAGGAACAGTGAAGCCCGGGGATCACTTCGTTGTTGGACAGTTTAGTGGTAAGGTCCGGGCATTACTCAATGATAAGAGTAAGCCAATCAAAAGTGCAGGGCCTTCCATACCCGTTGAAGTTCAGGGAATTAGCGGCGTACCATCTGCCGGTGACGAGTTCGTTGTCGTAACCGATGAAAAGATGGCAAAAAATGTTGCGCAGGCAAGAACACTTAAGGTTCGTGAGAGCGAGCTTGCTGCAGGCTCCAAGGTTTCACTTGATACTCTGTTTGAGAAGTTGAGTGAGGGAGATGTTCAGGAACTACGAATTGTATTACGTGCAGATGTACAGGGTACCCTTGAGGCATTCGGTTCGGCTGCAGAGAAACTCTCTACAGAAGAGGTGAAGGTTAAGATTCTCCATGAGGGAACCGGGACCATGACTGATTCTGATGTGTTACTCGCTTCTGCATCCGAAGCCGTTATAATCGGTTTTAATGTGCGGCCGTCGGGTAAGGTTAAGGAACTTGCTGCCAAAGAAAACGTAGATATGCGTTCCTATGACGTTATTTATCATGCACTTGATGATATCACCGCTGCAATGGTTGGTATGCTTGCACCTGACTTTGTAGAAGATGTTATCGGAAATGCTGAAGTTCGTGAGACCTTCCAGGCACCTAAGGTTGGAACTGTTGCCGGTTGCTCAGTAACAAGTGGAAAGATTACCAGAAATTCCATGATTCACGTTCTTCGTGATGGTGTTGTGGTCTATACTGGAAAGGTCGAATCCCTGAGACGCTTTAAAGATGATGCCAAGGAAGTACTCTCCGGTTACGAGTGTGGTATGTCCATTGAGAATTTCAATGATATTAAGGTTGGCGATAATCTTGAAGCATTTGTGATGAAAGAAGTTGCTGCTACACTTGGAACCACTTTGCATGAGAAGAAGGCTGAAGAAAACGCAGAAACAGAGGATGATGAGTAAAACCCTATACTCGGTCACTCGGTGACCGAGTATAGAGCGGACTTAATTATTATGTGGGATCCTAAAGAAACTATAGAATCCGTTGGCCTTGGTAAGAGGGAACGGAAACGCTCCACACGGGTGGCCGATGCTATTCAAATGGAGTTGTCTCTCTTCTTTTTGCAGAAGGTACGGGATCAAAAATTAAGCGATGTAACTATTTCCCGAGTCGAGGTCACCGATGACCTGCGCAGTGCCCGTATCTTTTATACGGTGAGTGGTGGGGAAAAGGCTGGTAGACAGGCAGCTTCTGCTATTAAGAATGCCACTGGTTTTGTTCGCAGTCATCTTGCAAAGATTCTGAATCTTCGTCACACTCCTTCGTTAACATTTTTCTATGATGCCAAGGCAGAACAGGTAAGAGAAATGGAGACACTTTTAGATCAAATTGCCTCCGAAAGAAACGGGAGAGAAGGTGATTCCTGAACGAATTGTTGCTCTTGTTAAGAATGCAACCCATGTTGTGCTGGCTGCTCATGTCCATCCCGACGGGGACGCTTTAGGGTCTTTGTTTGGTTTTGCTGATATTCTTGAATCTCAGGGGAAAAAGGTTTTTCGATATCTGGATGCCCCTGTTTCCCATCTGTATAATTTTCTTCCCACGATTGATCTTGCAAATACTGATCTTGATGCAGCAATACAATTTGCTGAACAGGCACAAGCTGCAGGGAATAGTGTTGTGGCTGTCGCACTTGACTGTGGTGATGCGGAACGTCTTGGAGAATCAAAAGAGAAGTTACTGACAATTTCTCCTTTTATCGTGATTGATCATCACCGTGGTCATCGTGATTTCGGAGATCATCTCTGGCTTGAAAGCGGTTGTTCGTCAACCGGAGAGATGGTTTATGAACTCGCCCTTGCCATTGGTGCCACAGTATCTGTGGATGCTGCTTTTTGTCTCTATGTTGCCATGGTAACCGATACGGGTTCCTTTCGGTATGAGAGTACCAGTCCGAGAACCATGCGAATTGCAGCAGATCTTCTTGAAATAGGAGTGCGTCCGGATGAAGTGGCTGAAAAAGTGTATGATAATTATACTCTTGCCCGTCTCCGACTGATGGAACTCGTTCTCGCAACACTAGTTGTTCATGCCGATGAAAGGATTGCTTTGATCAGCGTCAATGAGACGATGTTTGAGCAAAGCGGAGCCAGTAGTGATGATGTTGAAGGCTTTATTAATTATCCGCGATCTCTCAGCTCGGTTCAGGTTGCAGGATTTATCAAGGAAACAAAGAAAGGTTCTGTTTCCGTAAGTCTTCGAGCTAAAGGAGAAGTTGATGTTGCAGCTGTTGCTGCAGGATTTGGCGGAGGTGGTCACAAAAATGCTGCTGGATTTCGGTTTTCAGACAAATCTGTCGCAGATGTTCAGACACTGGTACTTGATGCATTAACTCAGGAACTTTCCTAAGTTAATCATGCTCTTTTAAAATGGAAACTGAATTTACGGCTGGGACATTTCTGGTAGATAAACCAGAAGGTTCAAGTTCTTTTTATATTGTTCGTAAAGTGCGAAAGGCACTTGGTATGAAGAAGGTTGGTCATGCTGGAACCCTTGATCCTTTTGCCACTGGCTTGCTTGTTGTCTGTGCCGGACGTCCGGCAACGAAGATGATCAGTCTGATTATGGATGGAGAGAAGGAATATCTCGCCACCCTTCGTCTGGGAAGGGAAACGACAACCCTGGATCCGGAAGGTGAGGTCACTGCAGAAAATCCTGTGGGATCGATTTCCCGAGATGTTGTTGAAGCGTGTTTACAACAGTTTCGCGGGGAGCAGTTACAGGTTCCGCCCATTTACTCTGCTCTAAAGCACAAGGGGAAACCGCTCTATTATTATGCCCGTAAAGGAATAGCAATAGAGAAACCGCCACGCAGTGTAACGATTACTACCCTGGAGCGAACCGATGATGGGCATGAGATGAATGATGCTTCTCCCTATCTTACTATCAGGGTCGTTTGCAGCAAGGGAACATATATCCGGACACTTGGTGCTGATATTGGGAAGGTTCTTGGCTGTGGTGCATACCTGACAGCCCTGCGGCGTGTCCGAAGCGGCTGCTTTCATGTTCGTGACAGTGTTGAAGGAAAGTATCTTCTGGAGGATGACGCCAGAAGAAGACTAATGGAAAAAGTCTTATCTGTAGCTGATGTACGTAATCTGTTGCAATAAATCTGTGACGTGGTAAATGGTACACGTAGATTAATGTTTGAAAAGTCCCCGCCACCGGGACCTGGATAGAATATAAAAATAAAAATCGTTTTACATATACAGAAACAGGAGGTTTGTCTTGGCACAATCAGCAGTTAAAAAAAATGAGATTATAGAGAAGTTTAAACTTCATTCTAATGATACCGGATCATCCGAGGTGCAAATTGCCCTTATTACAGATAGAATTCAGTATCTGACCGATCATTTCAAAGCCCATAAAAAAGATCATCACTCTCGTCAGGGATTGTTGAAGCTTGTTGGTCAGAGAAGAAGTTTGCTTGATTATCTGAAGAAAAAAGATGTGAGCAAATACCGTGAGCTTATTGAGGCACTTGGTATCAGAAAGTAGCGTTTTATCCTAAGGGATGCATTTCGCATCTCTTACTTGTAAATATGGTACCAAACTTGGTGCCGATTTACCATTCAGGTGTGTTTTTGTAGCGTTGCTGCAATAATACGCCTGTTTTTTTTGGTGAATCAACCATGCTGCAATAAGGCAGCTGGAGAATTAATTATGTTTAAAAGAGTTGAAGTTGAAGTAGGCGGCAAAACGATTTCCCTTGAAACCGGAAAAGTAGCCAAACAGGCCGATGGATCAGTTATTATGCAGACTGGCGGTACCGTGGTACTCGTTACTGCTGTCGCTGGCAAAGAAAATAAGCCTGAACTTGGCTTTCTGCCGCTTACTATCGAATATCAGGAAAGAATGGCGGCAGTAGGCCGTATTCCAGGGAACTATTTTCGTCGTGAAATTGGACGTCCTAGTGATCAGGAAGTTCTTACCTGTCGTATTATAGATCGTCCTCTGCGTCCACTGTTTGCCGAAGGGTATTTTTCAGAGACTCAGATTATTGCAACTGTACTTTCAGCTGATCAACAGAATGATCCTGATGTGCTCGCATTAAATGGTGCATCCTGTGCACTGAGCATCTCTGATATTCCTTTTGAAGGTCCTATCGCTGGTGGTCGTGTTGGTTTTATTGATGGTGAGTATGTACTCAATCCTACGAAGGATGAGCTTCAAAATTCCCGTATGGATATGATGGTTGCCTGTACCAGCGAAGCTGTAACCATGGTAGAGGGAAAAGTCGATACCATGAGTGAAGATGAAGTTCTGAATGCAATCTTTTTTGTTTTTGATTCTGTTCAACCGCTCATCGATATGCAGATTGATCTGCAGGGTAGCAATGGTAAGAAAAAACGTGTTGTTGAGCCCATTCCAGTGAACGAAGAGTTACTGGCTAAGGTTCAGGAAATCGCAGCAGAAGGTATGAAAGAAGTAATTGCCACACCTGACAAAATGGAACGTGGTCGTGCCTATGATGAGCTCAAAAAGAGTGTTATTGCAGGTCTTGATCCTGAAGGTGAGAACGCTAAAGAGATCGGAAATCTGCTTTCAGGCTACAAAAAGAAAACCATGCGTGCCAAGATTGTTGATGAAGCCGTTCGTCTCGATGGTCGTACCTTTGATCAGGTTCGTCCCATTGCCACTGAGGTAACCTATCTTCCTCAAACCCATGGCTCCGCTCTTTTTACCCGTGGCGAAACCCAATCAATTTGTACTGCAACACTTGGAAGTCAGCGTGATTCACAGCGTGTTGAAACTCTTCAGGGAGAAGAGAATCGCCGTTTTATGGTTCACTACAATTTTCCTCCATTCTGTGTTGGTGAGGCTCGTTTCCTGCGTGGTCCATCGCGTCGTGATGTTGGTCATGGAACCCTTGCTCTTCGTGGATTATCTGCAGTGCTTCCCGATGAAGAGGACTTTCCTTATTCCATTCGTGTGGTTTCAGACATCATGGAATCAAATGGATCTTCTTCCATGGCCACCGTCTGTGGCGGAAGTATGGCTATGATGGATGCCGGTGTACCTCTTAAGGCACCTGTTTCCGGTATTGCAATGGGACTGATCAAAGAAGACGACAAGGTTGTTATCCTTTCTGATATCCTTGGTGATGAAGATCATCTTGGTGATATGGACTTTAAAATTGTCGGAACTGCTGAGGGTATTACTGCTCTGCAGATGGATATTAAGATCGATGGCGTTGATCGTGATATTATGGGACGTGCACTTGCCCAGGCCCAGGAAGGACGAGTTCATATTCTTGGTGAAATGGCTAAAGGAATCGAAGCATCACGTACTGATGTTGCTGAGCATGCTCCAAAGTATTTCAGCCATAAAATCAATACCGATAAGATCCGGGACATTATTGGACCAGGTGGTAAGATTATTAAAGAGATGTCTGCATTTTATGATGCGACCATCGAAGTTGATGATTCCGGTCTTGTGAAGATGTTTACCAAGGATGGAAGCAAGGCAGATGCACTCTTGAAGAGGATTCAGGAAATGACTGCCACTGCTGAGGTTGGTAAGGTTTACAAGGGTATTGTCAAAACCATTAAGGATTTTGGTGCATTTGTTGAGATCCTTCCCGGAACAGATGGGCTGGTTCATATCTCAGAGCTTGCCAATGAGCGGGTTGCCAAGGTGACCGATGTGCTGAAGGAAGGACAGGAACTTGAAGTTAAAGTTCTTGAGGTCGATTCTCGTGGCCGTATTCGTTTAAGCCGTAAAGCACTGTTGTAAGAATTATTTTTTGTACCAGTAGTATACAAAGGCTGTTCCTTGCAAGGGAGCAGCCTTTTTTTTGTTTTTATAGCGAAAGGGCTGAGTTGAAATCTTTCGGTATCGGGAGGGAGAACTCAAGGGAGAGCGCTGGAACAACAAGGCTTTGTGAGAGAAGAAACATCCTGGTTGTCTGGCCTTTGCTTCCATATTTTTGATCACCTACTATTGGGTGCCCAATAGTAGCCATCTGCACACGAAGCTGGTGCTTTCTTCCGGTATGAAGTTGTGCTTCGAGGAGCGTTCGCTTTTTTCCACGCTGCACCACTTTAAAGCTGCTCCGTGCTTCTTTAGCGCCATCTGTTCCATCGGAATATGACCGTACCCGGTCTTCTTCGGTTTTTAAAAAAGTGTTCAGTGAAAAATGTTCTTCTGTAACTATTCCTTCCACCAACAATATGTATTTTTTCTCAACTTTGTGATCTCGAATACATTTCGAAAGCTTCCTGGCGGTTGACACATTTTTTGTGCCCAGAACAAGGCCGGATGTCATTTTATCTATTCGGTGAACAAAAGTGAAGTCTGGATTTTGGGTATAGCTGATTATAAGTTCGGTCAGACCGTGATTGTGATTACTTCCGGCATGAATCACCATGCCTGCAGGTTTGTTGCATAAAAGAATGTCATTGTTTTGATACACTATGCAACGCTTGGTGAACTCTTTATCCTTAGGTGATAGGGGGAGAAATTCCTTATTTGCTGTGGGAGCTGTGGCTTCCCATACCCGGACGGTATCACCAGCCTGGAGCCTGTAATTTTGCTTCTTCTTCTTTTTGTTTACCTTTACGTTCCCCTTGCGGATCATTTTATAAATTCCGGACAGGGGGATTTCCTGATAGGTTTTGCAGAGAAATTTATCGAGTCTTACGTCGTGAAAATCACTGCTTATACTGAATTCCATGGTTGTGTCCGTAAGAATGAAAAAAAGGAGTAAGGGTGAAAATATTTTGTACCTTTTTACGCAGGGCTTGGCAATGGAAATAAGTTGTTTTTATAGCCCCCTCAACTCGTATCAGGTATGTTGAATCGATGGAGAAAAAAATTGTAAAAATCTGCTGGCTGGATTCTGAGAAGAGTAAAGATTTATCTTTGCCTGAATACCAGTCGAAATTAGCAGCGGGTATGGATATTTGCGCAGCAACTGAGCAGTCGCACAGTCTCGAACCTGGTGCAATCCACCTCTTTCCAACAGGATTTTGTGTGGAAATCAGTCCCGGATACGAAATTCAGGTCCGTCCAAGAAGTGGTCTTGCCGTTAAGCACGGTATTACCGTGATCAATAGTCCCGGTACCATAGATGCCGACTACCGTGGAGAGGTGAGAGTTGCCTTGATAAATCTTGGTCAGAGTTCTTTTACTGTTAATCGGGGAGACCGGATTGCGCAACTGGTTCTCGCTCCTATTGTGCAGGCACAGTTTGAACTCGTAACAGAGCTTGATTCAACCAGCCGTGGCGACGGTGGTTTTGGTCACACCGGTGTTTGAAAAATGAAAATTTCAGTATTAGGCTCCGGGAGTAAGGGAAATTCCCTTTATATTGAATCTGGGGAAACATCCATTCTTATTGATGCGGGATTTTCAGGAAAGGAAATTGCCAGGCGTTTAGCTCTTCGTGGAAAGGAGATATCTGCTCTGGATGGGCTTTTTCTAACCCATGAGCATGGCGATCATATTCGCGGAGCCGGGGTGATTTCCAGGCGTTATGATCTTGCGGTTTATGCAAATGAGGGCACCTACAAGGGTAGTGATAAAAAAATAGGGAAGGTGCATAAGCGAATGGAATTTGAAACTGGAAAAGCTGTTCAGCTCAATGATCTGGAAATACGTTCTTTCTCCATTTCCCATGATACTTTTGATCCCGTAGGATTTCTTGTAAGGGATGCAGATATGAGTATCGCCTGCTGTACAGATACTGGAAAGGTCTCAAAGCTTATTGCCAACAGACTGCAAAGCTGTGACGCCCTTGTTCTGGAATTTAACCATGATCCCCTTATGCTAAAGAGTGGCCCTTATCCACTGTCGCTGCAGCAGAGAGTTCGTTCATCTCACGGTCATCTGGCCAATGAAGATGCAGCCTCTTTTCTTGAATCGATTTTTCATGACAGACTGCAACTTGTTGTTCTTGCCCATCTAAGTGAAACAAATAATAGTGCAGAGCTCGCCTTGAAAAGTGCCAGTGCTGTTATGAAAAGGAAACATGCCTGTCAGCTTCATGTTGCTGCCCAGGATGTTCCCTCGGACGTGTTCAGTCTTAAACTCTAGGGGAGCTTGATCTGTTTTTCCTTATCCAGCTGCGGGTTCTTTTTATAGATAAGTATGGTGTTCCCGATAATCTGAACAAGACTGCTTTCACTTTGGGGGAGAAGGAGTTCAGCTGTTTCCTGTTTTGAAGCAGGGCTGCTCTTACCAACCTTGATCTTGATCAGCTCATGGCGACTCAGTTCAAGTACGGTGGCTTTGATTATCTTTTCACCCAACCCTTCCTTACCTATGGAAACCACAGGGCTCAGGGAGTGTCCCAGTCCTTTAAGAAACTTTTTTTGTTTTGAATTGAGTGGTGGACCTGCTTTTTTCTTTTTTTCTGCTTTTGTATCAGTCATTGTAGTATGTAGTATTTGTATGGAGTTATTCTAACTCACCAGATTTTTAATAATTTCATAGCCGCCGATATACGTTCCAATAGAAGAACCCAGCCCTGTGAAAAGAAAGACCAGAAAGACTCGCAGCAATTTGTTTTGCCACCAGCCTTTGATTGATCCCATATCATCGCCAACGGTTTCAAATTCTTTAACAACTGGCGGGGTACGCATAACCTGGATAAATGCTGCCACATAGCCAGCCCCAATCACTGGAGTCAGGCTTGTAATAGGAGCAGCTGCAAAGACCCCAACTACGGTGAGTGGGTTAGCGAATGCCAGTATGCCACCAATGGCAGACGGTATTCCATTGGCAAGTATCCAGTACAAGAGATTCGCTCCGGCATCGGCCATACCTTTTTGCATTCCGATGGCTACAATCGAACCTATAATTAGTGCGGGGACGGCCCAGCCAATAAATTTCCAGACCTTTGAAACAGGTGGAATGGTTGTTATTTTTTCAAGCTCAGCACTTCTATCTTCATTGAACACGGTTTTAATACCCTGAACATGACCAGCTCCTACAACTGCAACCAGTCTGTTACCCTCAGCAGCTTTGATTTTTTCAGAAAGGTAGATATCACGTTCATCAATAAGGACTTTTTTTACATCGGGTAGAGCTGTACCCATTTCATCCATAAGTTCGGAAAGAACATCTTTTTGTTTCATTTCAGCAAGCTTTTCTTCACTGATTTCTGTTGAATCAAAGAGGGAGGCAAAGAGTGTTGTCAGCAGATAGCCTTTCTTGAAAAATGAGGTGGATTTCCAGGCACGACGCAGGGTGATCCGTACATCGCGATCACATAATGCTATCGGGATATCATTATCATTTGCAATTTCTGCTGCTTTCAATAACTCTGCACCCGGTTTAACGCCAAGTTGACCACCAAGCTTCTTTTGATAGGAAGCCATAAGCAGGTTGATTATAAGAGTGGATAGCTGTTTGTCTTTAATGATCTGTTTAAGATCAAGAGATTGCCATTTCTTCTTCTGGGTGAGTGCCTGATATCGTTTTTCGTCAAGCTCTATGCAGACGCAGTCAGGGCTTTCCTGTGAGATAACCTCTTCAACGAGTTCGACTGATTCCTGAGAAATATGGGCCGTTCCGATAAGAAGAATAGTTTTATCTTTATGGGTGATAGTATGGACATCTGCGGAATACTCAAAATCTGGAAATGATGTTTTTGACATTGTTTATATCTGGGGAACAGTAAAAGTTTGTAATGGGAGAATCAGTATACAGGGTCACTCTTCTAACATGAAGTAATAGGGTTTGAAAAGAGAGAACTGGAATGGAAAAGAGTATAATTGTGTGATCGACAATACCTGAGCAGATGGACTGCTCAGACATTTCTGATTTTTAGCTTGATACCCGGGTGGATACGGTTGGATTTAAGCTTGTTCCAGGACTTGAGTTGCTTGGTGGAAAGGTTGAATTTTTTGGCAATAGTCCAGAGTGAATCTCCCTGACGGACTCGATACCAGCTGACTTTGTCTTTTTGGGGAGAACTTGCTGCTTTGTTTGTTACTGCAAACTTCTTCTGTTCGGCTAGGATGATCATGGAAGATAAGTTTGCTTTCTTTGTACTGGCAGCAATGGAGCGAGAAACGGTGGGCTTGGATTTTGTTACCACTGCTTCAGAATTTCCTGCACCTTCAATGTAGAGTGCCAACTGCTGTCCTGCCCGTATTTTATGAACACTCTTGAGTCCATTCCAGGTAACGATCAAATCAGCAGGAACATTGTAGGCAGTTGCAATTTTTGAAATAGTTTCGCCTGTTCTGATAGTATGAAGAATAAGATCATTAGAGGCAATATTTCCGGCACTGCCACTTGAGAGCAGGCGGTATCGGGTGGTGCTGTAGGGAATTCGCAGGTGATTTCCAGCAATCAGTTTATTACTTCTTAGATGATTGATTTTCAGAAGGGTGGTTTTGTTGATTTTGTAGCGTTTACATATCCTGGAAAGGGTATCTCCTTTACGGATTACATGGGTTTTATAACCGGTACTTACAACACTGTTTAATCGTGGCAGATTGGACTGTGCTAACTCACCACTGCCAAGGGGAATCTGAACATCGTAATGGCTTTTATTAAGCGGTGTCTTTCCGGTCTTTAACTCCTGGTTCAGCTGCTTAATGATTTTGCTGTTGGTGCTGGAGATCAGGGCAATAGCATCCAGACTCATGCCAGGTCCAACGCGGAGTGTTTCATACTCAATGGGTTGTTCGTAGTTGATGTTGGTAAAACCATATTGCTCAGGATCTTTGGCAATTATAATGGCTGCAATCAGCTTTGGAACATAGCGCTTTGTTTCCATTTTCAGATAGCGATGCTGAGCAAGGCTCCAGAAATTATCAGCCTTATAGCGTTTCAGGCCACGTCTGATCTTACCGCCTCCTGCGTTGTAACCAGCTACAGCCAGATGCCAGTCACCAAATTCTGCGTACAGGTCTGAGAGAAAGGCAACTGCTGCCTTAGTGGATTTTTCAGCGTGACGACGTTCATCAACATAACGGTCTATTCGTAAATTGTACTCTTTACCGGTGGGTTTCATAAACTGCCAGAGGCCAACGGCTTTTGCACGGGAGTAGGCGCGCTGGTTAAAGCCACTTTCAATCATCGACAGGTAGGCAAGATCTTCGGGAAGACCGGCTTCCCGCAGTTCTTTCTGGAACATTGGGACATATTTACTGGAACGTGCCAGCCAGCGTTTAAACGTTTTTTTTTGACGATTTTGAAATATATCCATATAGGCTTCCACCTGTTTGTTGATCACAATGGGGAAGTCGTAGGTTATTTCCGGTGTAGGTAGGTTGCTTGACAGGTGGTTATTGGCAGGTCGCCAGGTACCTGTTCGTCGAAGGATATCAAGTTCTTCTGTAAGGCACTGCTCGGGTTCTGCTTCAACAAGCAGGAGTTCAGGATCCGTTGACAAAGAGCTGACAGGAGACGCTAACTCACCACTTGGTAGTGGGTAGAGAACGGCAGTCTTTTGAGTACCGCATGAACTGAGCAGCACTACAATAAGTACGAGGCAGAGGCCCTTAATGATATGGAATGAGAATCGGAGCATAAATAGAGTAATTTAAGAGAAAAATCATAAAAGAACGAGTAGGGTAAGAGTTGTAAAAAAAACTGCTAACCATACCAAAAGCATACTTGAGATATACCGTTGAAAACGGTACAATCTCGTAAATCTTATTACTTAAACTCGAAGCAGTTAGAAAATGCAACATAAAATGGCGTTGTTCTTGTTCAATAAACATTCATTTTCACCATGTTAGCATTGGTAATCCTTCCTGAATAACAATGTACGCTTTCAATCCCTTGTTCCTATGTTAAAAAAAATCATTCTTTTTTTCCTTACTTTAACTGTTCTCGTTCTGCTGGCAGTGGCAGGAGGTGTGTATTATCTGGTAGTCCTGCAACCGGGTGATGAAATAGCTATTGAAAATATCCAGAGTATTCTTGGGAAAGAGAGTCCTGTTCTTTACAGTGATGGTGTGACATCTCTTGGAGTCTTTTTTGATGATGCCCACCGCCAATATGTTAGCTGGGAACAGATTCCTAAGTCATTTGTTGATGCTCTTGTTGCCTCTGAAGATAATCGGTTTTTTGAGCATTATGGTTTTGATGCGGTGTCGATTACCCGTGCGGCCATAAAAAATTATGAGGCGGGCAGAGTGGTTCAGGGCGGTAGTACCCTGACTCAACAGACTGCAAAAAATCTTTTTAAACGTTCCGGCAGATCCTATGAGGCCAAACTGAAGGAACTGTTGTATGCCCTGCGGCTTGAATACCATTATCCCAAAGAAAAGATCTTTGAGTTTTACTGTAACCAGTTCTATGTTCGCGGTAATGGTCACGGACTTGGTGTGGCGGCTCGTTATTATTTTGATAAAAATGTCGAAGATCTGACCTTACTTGAAAGTGTTTTTATTGCAGGAAGTGTTAAGCGTCCTAATTATTACAACCCTTTTAACCGAAAATCAGAAGAGGCCAAGGAAGAGGTTCGCAAGAGAGTTAAGATACGAATGGCCTATGTTCTGAGGCAGATGAACCGCCTAGAGAAGGTGACGGATACAGAATATAAAGAGGCCATTGCCACGGATATCCTGTTCACTGAAGGACAGGTCGGATACGCCCTCGACTATGTAATGGAGATGGTAAAGGATGCTGTTGCCACGGAGGAAGTTACAACCGCTCTTGAGGAACATGGAATCTCTAATCTTGCAACAGCTGGTGTACGGGTTATTACCAGTGTTGACAAAGGATTACAGGAAAACACTCTCTATGCACTACGTCATGAGCTTTCAAGGCTTGATGTAAGGCTTCGTGGCTATAGTCGTGAAGAGGTTCTGGAGGAACTTGCTAATAGCAAATACCGTGGCGATCGCGAAGTGAAAAAAGGAGCCTTCTTATTTGGGACTCTTAGCGATATTCAGAATGAACCAGCTTTTCAGGCGACCGTTGATTTTGGTGGTGATCTTGGTGTTGGGTTGTTGCGTAAAAAAGGTCTTGAGCGCACGTTGACAGCTCTTGTAAAGTATGAAAAAAATCGTTGGAGTGAGAGCAGTAAAGAAGATTTCCCCCTTCTGCTTGAACAACTGCAGGACGGCGACAGGGTTTGGGTAAGTGTTCGTGAGATTGATGCAGATGGTGCTGTTTTGCTTGACCTGGAACGGTTCCCCCAAATGCAGGGTGGTGCTCTTGTCCTTAAGAATGGCATGATTAAAGCCATGGCCGGAGGAGTTGAAAACCGGTTTTTTAACAGGGCAATTTCTGCTAAACGAACCATGGGCTCAGCGTTTAAACCCTATCTTTTTGCGGGAGCCCTGCAGCTTGGCTGGAATGCCGCAGATCTTCTTCAGAACAGCCGGGATGTTTTTATCTTTCAAGGTCAGCCCTATTTTCCACGTCCAGACCATAAAATCACCAGTGAACGGGTTTCTATGAGTTGGGCCGGGGTGAGATCTGAAAATCTGGCATCGGTCTGGTTACTCTATCATCTCCTGGACCGTCTTTCAGGCGATGAATTTGAGGCTGTTGCGAGACATGTTGGTTTGGCACCACGTTTTCGTAATGGCAAAGAGGAACCCTATACCCTGTACAGGACACGAATCAGAGATAAAAATGGTATTGTTTTAAATAGATCAGTCCTTCAGGAAGCTGCTTTTAGTGAAGCTGTCCGGCATCTTGAAACTGATTTTATTTTTGAGGATCTTGTTGCGGAGTATGATGTTTTAAAAAGCCTCCACTACGGTTTGAACTTTGATAAATATGGGGAGGATATCGATACTGTCCTTGCTGAAGAAGATATTAAAGAGCAGCAGATAAAGGAACAGCAATTTCGTAAAGAGCTGCTGACGATAAATTACCTCGCTCTTGTGCTGCGACAGCAGCAACTTTTGGAATTCCGGAAGTCTCTTCGTATAACAGATGAAGAAGATCCCTTCGGTCTGTTTGTTTATAGCAGTCCCACAGTTCTTTGTTACGATAAAGTAAAGGAGCACTACTCCTTCACCGTAAGAGAAACAATGAAGATGGACCAGGTCTTAGTTGATACCGATCGTCTCCAAAATTATCTAGAGACCCAAACCCTAGAGAGTCAGCAGAAGTTCTGGAATGATGTACTCCTTGATGGAACGATGACAGTAAAAGCTCTGTCGCTTGTAAAGAAACAGGTAGAGGTTGAATATCAACGTCTTTCTGCTCTCTCGCCCTATAGTTTAGAGGTACTTGCAGGAGTACATGATTTTCGTGTTTTAGTTGGGTTGAAGTATCTAATTGAATATGGAAAAGAGATGGGAATAAGTAGTCAGCTCGAACCTGTACTCTCTTTTCCCCTGGGGTCAAATGTTGTGACACTTCTTGAAACTGTTCGTATGTACGAATCTTTGGTAACAGGGAGTGTATCCTTGCCAGGGAAAGATACTGGAACCAACAGAGATTTACTGACTGTTCTCGATCGTATCGAGACTGCTGATGGGGAAGTAGTATATAGTGCTGAAGTTCAAAAGAAGGAACTTTTGGCCCCTGAGCAGCGTCTTGCCCTTGGAGCTATACTTGAAAATACGGTGAAATTTGGTACAGGGAGGTATGCTCAAAAGCATGCGCGATTGCCATTTGATGAAACTGCAGATCAGGAAGAAGCTGGAGCCATGGATCTAGTGATTCCTATGCTTGGAAAAACCGGGACGGCAAACAACTATACCAATGCTTCATTTTTTGGTTATTTGCCAGCTGTTTCAATGGGCGGGACGGGTATGGTTATTGACGATGGGTACACCATTGGTGTCTATGTCGGTTTTGATAATAATCGGGCAATGCGCCGGAAGAGTACGCGAATTACTGGAGCAAGCGGAGCTCTTCCGACTTGGACAGGTGTGGTAAATACGATATTACGGGAAAAGGCCTACGGACAGAAACTGGATCCCGTTGATTTGTCGTTTTATGGATTAACTATTCTTCATAATGAACTGGGCCAGTTGAATCTTGGAGTGGACAAAGAGAATGGTGGCCGTCTCCAGAAACCGTATGTTGAGGTTGATGAGAAAAATAGAACATATCCCTCAATTACCACATTTGGACAGTTGTATGAGAGCGGAAGATTTAAAGCAAAAAGATATTATGCTCCTTTTTGGGGAGAAACGGATCAGATAAATGAGACAGATTTGTAGTTGCAGGGGGAAGCTGTGTTGAATTCTCTACATCTATGTGATACAACATGTTTATCCGCGTGATGACGACTTGACTGCGGTGCAATTTTCCTCGTACCTCGAATTTGATCAGGTAGGCGAGGTCGAGACTCCGGAAGGCCTCATTTTTGGATAACCTCCTAGGTAACAGAACTTTCTTTAACCACAAAAAAACAGACAATGAATATTCGATATACAACTGTAACGGCTGCTTTGTGTTGTGCTCTTCTCTCATCCGGCTGTTCCGCTACGAAGAAAAAAATTATTACTCCAGGTGGAGCTACAGCACCGGTTCAGCGGCTTGAGACCACAGAGGATTCTGGGTCAAAACCGATTGTTCAACCAGGGTCGGTTCGCATTCATGATGAGTACCAATTTCAGGATGGCAGCGGACAACAGGGGGCAACAGGGTTTCCTGAGGAAGCATCCGGATTACCTGAGATGCAATATGTAAAAGACCGGATTTTTGAATACGGGAGAAAACTTGATCGATGGAAGGAACTAGATGATCAGGCGATTGTTCTGGACCTTGATACGGAGGCATCGGAAGAAATGGTTCGCTGTTTTAGAGATCTGCAGAAGGTTCTCAATGGCTATAATCACATTCATGAGTCACTTCTTCGTCAGGATTTCATGGATGCTGCCGATGGTATCAGCAGTGCAGAGGTGATGACGCTTGAACAAAGGGATATTTCATTTCTTGAATCCAGTTGTGGCAGACTTTTAAAAAGTGGTGATGATAGAGGAGAGGGCTGGGAACAACGCGGTGAACAGGCAGATTTACCACAGATAGAAACCCTTATTGAGCGCTATGCTGGGAGTGATGAGTTTGAAGAAGTCATTCAAGTATGGCAGCAGATACCGGCTCATCAGCTTGATAGAGTTCATCTGAATACGAGGATTTCATACGGAAATGCTCTTATGTCGCTTCATCAGGAAAAGAAAGCGGCGATTATTTATCAGGAAATCATAGATCTTATGTCATCTTCGGATGATCAGCGGACGGATATTCTTTCCCTGCGAAAAATTCTTGCCGATTTGTATACCGCATCTGGTAATTACGATAAAGCAGAGGATCAGTATCTTGAGATTTCAAAAGATTATAGTAACCTTGCAAAAATAGAAGACTGGGCCACTCTGCAGCTTTCTATTCTTGAAAGAAGTGAAGTGGGAAGTCCTGAGCTTCAGGAATATTCATCTCTGCTGCGAAATTTTCTTGGATATAGCCCTCAGCGAGATGGATATAAACTAGTATGGCAGTCTGATAAATTCCTGGCTGAATATCCTTATTCCCCTGTTTCCTCCAATGTCGATATTATTAAAACCTCTACGCTTGATCGAGCGGATAAGTGGATCGAAACCTTTATGAATGAGGTGGATACCATGGCTGCCGAGGAGCAGTTTCAGGATGCATTGCTGAAATTGGAAACTCTTCAGGAAGATATCTTAAGTGGAGAGAAATTAATTGAAATTCGCAAGAAGAGTGATGACCTGACTCTTGCTGAAGCAGTGAGCCGTGAGAAAAAGAAAATTGAAAAAATCCAGGCTCAGCAACGCCAATGGAATGATGCCCTGCTTCTTGTTGATAAAGGGGATTTTGACCAAGCCATTGAAATATTGACAGTTATGCTTGATACTGATTATGCCGTAAAGGCTGATAATAAGATTGCTGAGGTTTCATTGCTTGCAGCACGGGCAGAACGTAGGAAAGCTGCAGATCTCTTTATTCGCTTTACAAAGACAACTGACATTGAATCCAGAAAAAAACTTCTTGTCGAATCAAGGAGACGTCTTGTGGATATCCTTATAAAGTATCCGGATGTCGGTATCACTGAAAAGGTAATGGGAAACATCAAGCGGGTTGAGAAAGAGATGAATGCAATTGACCCCATGCTTATTTCACAGTCTGAACTGGTTGGTGAGGAAGATCCTGCTCCGATTGAACGGGATGCATTTTCACTTGGCGAAGAAATGCCAGTACCAGTTGAAGAGCCTGTAAAGGAAGAAAATATCCAATAACGAAAGGTACTCAGTTCCCACTAGGGGCTGCTGACAATATCTCAATACATTGAAGTCCCTGTCAGAATCAACTGATTGGGACTTTTTTTGGTTCATCCGACTAAAGCGTACTTCGTTTCATGAAGGGCCATTATTTTC
>CAZUPS010000008.1:0-98789 GCA_964621915.1 uncultured Desulfocapsa sp.
GAGTTATACACTGTTTTTTGGCTTTTTCCGCCGCGGGAGCGGCTTCGTTCAACCATGGGTTTAATTCTATAGCCACTACTGAATGCGGTGGCATTTGCCAGGCTGAGCAGTTCTGCCATTACCGTGATACTGCCCTTCACCGTCTCGTTCAAAAGTTCTTTTTCTGCCGTAACCAGCTTATGCTGCCTTACAGCAAGTGCAAGTGAGGTGGCAAGCATTGCGGTGGAACAGGGTTTTGAAAGAAAGCGAAAGATCTGACCAGCATTTACTGCCTCAGTTGCCGTTTCCTGGTCTGCATTGCCGGTAAGCATTATACGAACGGTATCCGGAAAAATATCTTTGGCCTTACTCAGCAACTGCACCCCGTCCATCCCAGGCATCCGCATATCAGAAACAATTACGGCAAAAGGTCCTTTACTTTTCAAGGCTGAAAGAGCCTCATCGCCACTTTCTGCAACCACCACCTTAAAGCGTTTACGCAGTTGCCGTTGCATGGATTGCAATATGCTCGGTTCATCATCAACCAGTAAAATCTTATCAGTCATTCTCTTCTCCCTGCTTCAAATATTCAGTACCAATTTCACGCCACTGCTCAATTTTATCCCCAAGTCCCATGGCCTGTAATTGTGTGTTATCAATTTCGGGGTATGCGCCCAGAACCTGATTTGGATGCACTTCATAATATAATGTATTCGCTACATGCACAGCTACTGCAGGGTTGAAATTCATATCCGGATAATCATCCAGTCTATGATGAAAACCTATTCCTTCAACCACAGCTCCTGGCATTCCCCAGAGCCCCATCAAATAGGCTCCAACATCGCCGTGTACTGCTTCAAAAATCTCTTTTTCAGCAATACGTAAACGGATCTGTTTTTCTTTGGCCAAAAGCACCGCCTCCTCATATTTATCCATCATTTTTGCAAGGAGTACCAGCTTGCCGATATCGTGAAGAAGACCGGCAATAAAGCAATTATCGATAAGATTTTGATCATCGGTCTCAGCAAGGGCTATTTTTTTTGCACAGCCTCCAACTGCAATACTGTGGCTCCAAAGGCTCTGTATAGGGAAAATTTTTGATGAAGCCTTTATCTCTGCAAATGCACCCACCCCCAAAACCAACCCTTTTACCGTATCAAGACCAAGCAGTGACACAGCACGAGCCGGACTCTCAACCGTCTGAAAAAGGCCGAAAAATGCTGAATTTACAAGCTGCAGTACCTTGGCACTCATTCCCATATCTTCATCTATAATTCGGGCAACATCTGCAACAGAAACTTCAGGGTCAGCTGTTGCCTTACGCAATTTTGAATACACTTCAGGGATGCTGGGCAGCGTATCAATACCTGAAATAATTTTTTTAACTGCAGGCTGTGAAATCAACTTGTGTAAACTGCTGGCTCGAAGCAATACTCCTTTAAGGTGCTCAGGCTCACACGGTTTAGCAAGAAACTGGTGAACGACACCCACTGTCCTTAAAATTGACTCTTCGTTGGCCTGCCCCGTGAGCATAATACGAATGGCGTAAGGATGACGTTCCTGTATTTCTGTAAGTAACTGCGCACCATCCATTCCGGGCATACGCATATCAGACACCACCACATCAAATTCGGTATTCTCCATAATCTCCAGAGCTTCTTTAGCATTCTCCGCAAAATAGAGCTCAAATTCCTTACGCATGGAACGTAACATCCGTTTCAAACCGGCTAGGATATTAGGTTCATCATCCACAAACAGTATTCTTTTTTTAGTCATCGATTTTTTCCTCTCTTAATGGCAGATTGATACAAAATGTTGTTCCTTCACCCGGTACTGATTCCACCGCAATTGTTCCCTGATGTTTCTCCACAATCACACCATGACTAATGGCCAGCCCCTGTCCGGTCCCTTTTCCAACCGTCTTAGTTGTGTAAAATGGATCAAAAATACGAAGCCTTACCTTCTCAGGCATCCCGGCTCCACTGTCCTGGATACGCAGCTCCACACTGTTACCAGATTTTCTGGTGTTGATGGTGATTGTGCCTTTTACCCCCTCGGGATTCTCTCCAAGTTTTTCCGCAATGGCATGGGCTGCATTAACCAAAATATTCAGGATTACCTGTCCCATTTCATCTGCAAGGAGCGGAACCTGCGGCAGATCCGAATCAAGATCGAGTTCCATATCTGCCACATATCTCCACTCATTGCGTGCTACGGTTATAGTAGTCTGAAGAATGTCGTTTAAATTTTGTGGAGCCTTGTCTTTACTGCCAGGATGTGAAAACTCCTTCATAGCCCGGACAATAGAGCTGGCTCGCTTCACTCCTTCATGGGACTGTGAAATTGCCAGAGGTATCTCTTCGGCCAGATATTCCCAGTCCATCTCCTCCACCGCAGCTGCTATGGCATCGGCTTGTTCCTGGGGGAGTGTTTTTGTAATAGTTAGGATTTGTTCCATAAAACAGTTGATATCCTGACTTGCCTCTTCAAGAAAATCAATATTGGTGCCGACAAACTGGGTGGGAGTATTGATCTCATGGGCAATACCTGCAGCGAGCTGCCCCACGGATTCAAGTTTCTGGGCATGGAGGAGCTGAGTTTGAAGGTGTTCTTTTTCCTGTTCCCTAGCCTGACGCGTACTGATGTCATGGACAATGGCCAGAAAACGACTCTCTCCATCGTCGAGAGTGATATACTGTAAAAATATTTCAACGGGCAGATCTAAGCCCTTTTTGGTGCGATGAACCGTCTTAAAAGATATTGACTCAGCTTCACCTTTAAGCAGAGGGCCAACAAGGGCGCGCCAACGCTTTTCCGTAAAGTCGGGTTTGATATCCAGGGGACTCATGCTCAGAAGTTCTTCCATAGAGTAGCCGATCTGTTTGATGGCACCCTGATTAACATAGATAAAGCGCAGGGTATGCGGATCAAACATAAAGATACAGTCCAGCGTCTGGTCAAGTGTCAACTTGAATTGCTGCAGGCGACTTGCTGATTCTTTCAAGCGTGAAGAGAGAATGGCTGCCCTGTTGTACTGACGAACTGAAAAAATAATACTGATAACAATTGCAAGAGTGAAAATAAGCGTTGAGAACAGCGTAACATATAGATTACGCTGATGTTCCTTAGTCGTCCTCTCTGCCACACTGGCAAGTAATCCCTTATTAACGTTCTGAAGTTTATCTAAGGAGAACGTCACCTGGAGACGTCCCAGCCTCTCACCCTGACTGACAATTGGTTTAGAATAGAAGAAGTGATCGTTATGATGAGCAAAGATCTCTTTGGAAAGATCGGGATTTCTGGTCTGGCAGGCGCTTGGCGGAAGAGGTTTTCCGAGAAGCGCTATAGTGTTACTGGATACCCCATCGGCCAATATGTTTTCATCAGTATCAAGAATATAAGCACTTAAGACCACATCATATTTGCGTAAAATGTAGAGAAGTTTGTTAAGAGTGGCAGGCTCGGGACCGTAGAGGGGATCAACTATTATATCGGCAACAAGCATCATTTGACTGGCGAGTGCCTCTTTATAAACAGTAGTCACCACCGCAGAAGAGTCATGGATGACCTCATTGAGTTCATTTACACTTTTATTGGCCTGCAAAGAAAAGAGGGCTATGCCGAGCAGGGCCACACAGGATACAATAATAAGCGGAATAATTTTTTTGCTGGCTGACAAAAGTTGCGTAATTATTCCCATTTCACAACCCCAAGGCATCGCGAACCTGGCCATTCATTATGGTTGCAGCCTCAGCTGAAAATTCACAAAACCCTGTGGGACTTTTGAGGGCAGTCAAGGCTGCAGTTGCTGCCGGATCATCTTTCATACCAAACAGGATCTTCTTTATCTTGCCAGCATCTATTTGTGGTGAGATCAGAACGATATGGCGGGGCACCTCTGGTGATTCAGGATAAAGAATTTTAAAATCATCATTTCCCACCACCTTTTGTTTTTTGATACCACCTGCCTGAGCCCATTTCCCCTTTTTGACCTGAGCTATAGTATTATAGTCGTCTTTGGAAAAATAATAAGCCACCTTACCCGCTACCGGTTGGCGAGATTCAATCAGTTGCAGCCCTGCCCGTTCCAGCAGAACCCTGGGAAGAAGATATGAAGATGTGGATGTATTATCTTCAAAGGCAATGACCCTGTTATTCAAATCGGACAGAGCAGAAATGGAGGAAGATGCGGGAACAAAAATAACCGAATTATAACTTCTAACTCCATTTTTTTTCCGGATAAGCAGCGGTACAAGTCCTGCCTTATCCATCATCTGCAAAGCACCATAAGCACTCTCGGATATCAGGTGGATTTCACCCTTTTGGATTCTGCTGATCATCTCTCCGAGATTTCGGCTCACTATCACCTTGCCGGTATCAATCCCCCGGAGGTGAAGATAATCGAGTAGAGGAATAAAGGCCGCTACGGCTTTACTTGGTGTGTTGGAGATAACACCAATATTAAAAGGAGCAGCCGTCGCTAAGCCAGTATGAAAAAGCAGAAAGAGGAAGAACAGTAAAGAGTTCACTTGCGGTAAAATGGTTCTACTCATCATGATATGATACTCCCTCCAAGGGCAGGGTGATAACAAATTCCGTTCCTGCACCTGTTTCAGTGGTAAAATTAATGCTTCCACCATGTTTTTCAGTGACCACACCATGGCTTATAGCCAATCCCTGTCCAGTCCCCTTGCCCACTTCTTTGGTGGTGTAAAAAGGATCAAAGATACGTTCCCTTGCCTGTTCAGGTATTCCATTTCCCGTATCATGAATACGCAGCTGCACAGTATCATTTACCTTGGTGGTTGAAATAGTGATTATGCCTTTTTCCCCATCAGGATCAGTTCCGATCTTTTCACTGATTGCCTGGGCCGCATTGACCAGAACATTGAGGATAACCTGACCCATTTCATCGGCCAGTAGAGGAATAAGTGGCAGATCCGGATCAAGATTCATATCCATATCAGCCACATACTTCCATTCGCTACCGGCCACTGTTACCGTGGTCTCGATAAGATGATTAAGATCCTGTGCCACCTTTTCCCTGCTGCTTGGATGGGAGAATTCCTTCATGGCCAGAACTATGGATGAAACCCGCTGCACCCCTTCTCTTGATTGACTTATAGCCCGGGGTAGTTCTTCGGCCAGATATTCCCAATCAGCCTCTTCCAAACCATCACGTATTCTGTCACCGATCACATCGGAGGCGCTGTCTGCTATCTTCTGCATCTCTTTCATAAAGCCAGAGAGATCCTGAACCGCCTCGTCCATAAAATCGATATTCGTACCAATAAACTGGGTAGGGGTATTAATCTCATGGGCAATACCTGCAGCAAGCTGTCCCACCGATTCAAGTTTCTGAGTCTGAAGCAGCCGAATCTGCATTTTTTCCTTTTCATTTTCTGCCGCAAGCCGGCCACTGATGTCACGGACAATGGAGATAAAACGATGCTCTCCTTCGCCAAGGGTTATATATTGCTGCACAATCTCAACCGGAACGTCAATCCCTTCTTTTGTGCGATGGGTGGTGGTGAAAATGAGCGTTTTTTGCTCTCCCCGGAGGAGTGGGGAAAGTGTGGCTCGATATTCTTTTTCCGTGTAATCCGGCTTCAGATCCAGAGATGTCATCTGAAGAAGCTCTACCATACTATAGCCTACCAGCGCCATGGCTCCGTGATTTGCATAAATATAGATAAGACTTTGAGGGTCAAACATAAAGACACAGTCCAGGGTCTGATCCAGGGTCAGTTTGAACTGCAACAACCGCTTCTCCATGATCTTATTGGACTCAAGTTCATTATCAAGAAGGATTGTGCTTGCCTTTAAGCGTCGGTTCAAGGTGAGAAAATAAATGGAAGTCAGCCAGGCGGCAATAAGGACCGCAATGAGTAGCAATATCAGCAACGGGTGCTGCTCCACCAGATGTTCCCCGGTGATTCGTCCAAAATTTTCATAGGGTTTGATATTAAGTTTTTTGAGACACTGATGCACTGCCTGGTAGTCAAGGGGGATAGTCCAGGTGGCATTGTCAGCATTGGCGGCAGAGACAATACCTGGCTGCATATTAAGAAGGGCTACTGTCACTTTTTCTGCAAGCTTACGATCGGTATCGACCAGCATGGCAAAGGCCCATTCCGGATAGAGACGGGTGGTGTGCATAAATGTTGACTCGTCATGGTCCCGTTTGTCATCGATAACATAAAAATCCAGGAGGTTAATCTTTCCTTCCATAGCCATCAATTCAAGAATACCGGAACGAATGGCGCCGGCGTCAACTTCGCCATTTTCCACTGCCTGTACCACTTTGTCATGGGATCCGCCGTAATGAAGCGAGGCGAAATCATGAGCAGGATCAATTTTTCGTTCCTGAAGATAACGCCAGGAGGTAATCCAGCCTCCAAATGAGGTGGGAGAGACCGCCATAAAATCCATCCCCTTGAGGTCTATAGCATCCCGTATATCTTTACGGTCACGGCGGCTGAAGAGCACGCCGCCAAACTTGCTGCTACGGTTGCCAAGGAGCATATTCTCCATGGTTGTTATACGGGTGACTTGGTATTTTGCTTCGAGATTCACATAGATGGCGGGGTTACTGACAATAAAATCTATACTGTTCTCTGCCACAGCCTCTTCTATCTCTTGAAAACCAAAGGGAACAATAATAAAATTAACTTCCTTTATGGTGCTGTTCAGGTAGTCGGCAAGAGGCTGCCACTGTTTCAGGCATTGGGTAGGAGAACGTTTGTAAAGAACTCCGATGGAAATATCCGGGAGATTTTCTGCAGCAGGCAAAAGTAGGGGAACATGCAGCAGCACTGACAGAAATAAAAAAAACAAGCAGATTTTTTTCATTTCTCCTCCTGGAGAGGCAGATAAATACAAAATGTTGTCCCTTTTCCTGGTATCGAATCAACCGTAATCGTCCCCCCATGTTTTTCCACTATCACATCATGACTGATAGCCAGTCCCTGGCCAGTACCTTTGCCCACCTTCTTGGTGGTATAAAAAGGATCAAATATCCGAAGCTGCACCTCCTCGGGCATCCCCGCTCCTGTATCCGAAATCTGCAGTTCAATATTTGTATCACTCCTGGTGGTAGTGATTGTAATAACTCCCTTTTCACCCTCCGGGTTGTCACCGAGCTTTTCACCAATTGCGTGAGCCGCATTGACCATAATATTCAGAATCACCTGTCCCATTTCATCGGCAAGCAATGGTACCCGGGGTAAATTCGGGTCAAGGGTCAGCTCCATATCGGCCACATATTTCCACTCATTACGAGCTACGGTGACGGTGGTATTGATAATCTGATTGAGATTCAAAGATTCTTTCTCCCGGCTTCCCGGATGCGAAAACTCTTTCATGGCCCGAACGATAGAGCTAACGCGTTTCACCCCTTCCCGAGACTGGGCGATAGCCAAAGGAAGCTCTTCAACTAAATAGTCCCAATCCATATCCTCTATGGCCTTCTCTATGGAATCTATAATGTCCTGCGGAGCTGTTTTTATTATTCCCTGAATTTGTGTCATAAAGCGGACTATATCCTGACTGGATTCGTCAATAAAATCGATATTGGTGCCAATAAACTGGGTGGGAGTGTTGATTTCATGAGCAATGCCTGCTGCAAGCTGCCCCACGGACTCAAGTTTCTGAGCATGGAGTAACTGGGACTGGATCTTCTCCTTCTCCTGCTCCGCCTTTTTCTGTTCGTTGATATCTCTGACAATATGGACAGAACCGACAAGTGAGCCGTCAGAACCATAATAAGGCGTCACCAGTACTTCACAATGCCCGCCAAGCCGTTCTTCATAGATTTCAACCCGGTGATTCTTATTATCCTTCAGCAGTTTGCTATGCGGGCAATAGTCTGGTGCCTCATCCATGCCATGAACCCACCGATAGCATTTTGATCCAACCAGTTCGTCATAGGACTTGCCAGTTTTCTCCAGCATGGTCTTATTCATACGAACAATGTTATGCTCCTTATCAACAATGGCGATCATATCAGGCATGGCATCAACCGTTCGCTCCCATTCCTGTTTAGCATGAAGAACCAGTGCCTCCTGAGCCCGGCGTTCCTTTATCTCCTGCTCAAGCATTTTATTGTGCTGCAGAAGTTCCATGGTACGAAGCTGCACCTCATCCTCAAGGGAAACCTGGTAATCTTTTTCCTGCTGCAGGAGCTCGGCATGTTTCAATGCCTTTTCGATACTGTGCTTGAGAATTCCCATATCAGATACGGGTTTGGTTATATAATCCCAGGCCCCGATACGCAGTGCCTCTATAACATCTGTCATGGTGCCCATACCTGAGAAAATAATCACCGGCATAGATGGGGCTTCTTCGATAACGGTCTGAATAAGCTGCATACCGTCCATTTCCGGCATACGCAGATCAGTGAGCAGCATATCCGGTTTCTTTTCTTTGAACAGCTTCAGGGCTTCTTTGCCATCCCTGGCCTCAAGGATACGATATCCCTTATCTGTCAAATAGCGGGCATTTGTCTTCAGAATAAGGGGATCATCTTCAGCAATAAGGATTGTTTTTTTATTTTCAGGCACTACTTTTCTCCCCGATTAGTTCCATTGGCAATTCAATAATAAATCGTGCTCCTCCATCGGGAGCAGATTCGACGCGGATAGTACCGCCATGTTTATCCGTAATGATGGAATAAGAAACAGAAAGACCAAGACCGGTTCCCTCCCCTACATCTTTGGTTGTGAAAAAAGGATCAAATATCTGAGCACGAATATCTTCAGGTATACCCGGTCCATTGTCTTCCACTTCTATCACTGCCATTTTACCATGTTGTTCTACGCGTAAAATAATCCGTGGAGTTCCAAAACTGTTTGCAACTGCCATGGCCTGACATGCATTTTTAATCAGATTAATGATTACCTGCTGAATTTCCATGGCCAAACAGTTCACCCACAACGGCTCAGGGGAGTAGTGTCGAACAAATTCAACATTGATAATATTGGACTCCTTTTTTAGACCATAATCTGCCTGGGCAAGTTCTATGGAACGACCAATCAGTTCAGTGAGATCAGACTCCATCAGTATACTCTCCTGTGGTCTACTGAACTGAAGCAGCTCTGCTACGATATGAGCTGCAGTTGTGGCCGATTCTTTGATCCCAGCCAGAAAAAAATCCAGCTCTTTTTGCTGCAGATAGTCCTGCAGCTTGACAAGGTCAACTCCACTCGCAGCAGCCAGGGCTCTGTTCCCTTTCCCCTCAGGATCCAGTCCCATTTCGATTAGCTGACTGGCCTGCAGGATACCGGAGAGCGGGGTATTTATCTCATGGGCTACTCCCGCTGCAAGGCTCGCAATGGTTGTCATTTTTTCAGAAATAAGCTGTTGCTTTTCGAGATTCTTGCGCTCACTGATATTGTGATATATCGACCTTGACTGCACCACTTGGTTCTTCGTATCCCTGATGGCCGTGGCATCAAGGATTACAGGCAAACTGGAGCCGTCTTTACGCTGGAGAAGCAATTCTCTATTACTGATTATTCCTGTTCTGCAAAAAGTGGGAAAAACATCATTTTTGACCTCAGCCAGGCAAGCTGGATGATAGATCTTAAAAACGGGATGGCCTATAAGCTCATCCTTTGTGTACCCTAACGTGGCAAGAAGCGTCTGATTGCATTGCAGGATTCTGGCACCGTCGGCTGCCACGGAAATAAACATATCAGGGGCATTATCGTAGAGGTCTGCGTACTCAGCCAGGGCCTCCTGCATTTTCTCTTCAGACTGCTGCTGCTCAAGCCGTGCCTGCAGGATAGGAGCGATGGTACCTGCCAGGTTTTCCAGCAGGCGCGCATCTTTTTCTGTATAGCCTTTGGCCTTTTCGGCCACCTGCAGAAGACCGATCACCCGATTGTCGTAGATAATGGCAGCAGCCATGGAATTTGCTACAGCCAGATGTCCTTTGGGCACGGAAAAGGGAGTATTGGCATACTTGGTCAAACCGGTTTCAAGTGTTTCCCGCCAGATTCCGGCCCATTTCTTTCGTGGGAAGCGAATTGTCCTACCAGACATCTGACACGTCTCCCACACCGAAGTGGTCATGGATGGACAGATAATAAGCATATCCGGTCCGTCAAGGTAGCCGAAAACACCAAGTTTGCTAACCATTGCTGCCAGGACAATATCCAGTACGCCACCGAATAGGTTATTGTCACGATGGATGACAAAAGTTCTGGAAATCTGATCCCTGACTGCGAGTTCCCGCTCATGTTCCTCCCTTTTTTCTCGCTGTAGACGATTAAAGAGTGAAAGGGCAATGTCTCTGGACATTTCTGTAAAGAGTTCCTGCTCTTCGATATTTGTAACCATTTTTGCGTTCAGAGAAACGGTAATCACGCCATAAAATTTGGTACCGTGCTGCAAAGGTGCAGACATAAGAGCAGCGTCAGGATAGCCATTGGCCATAGGACAACCTTCACACAGAGACTGCTGACTCTTTTGCCAGATCAGTTGTTCTTCTTCCATGGTTTTGTGAATGCAGGGCGGCAGCAGTCCCTTTTCCATTTCTTCGGCGAGCAGCGTAAAATCTTTCAGCAGGCCTGAGTTTACCGCCAGTTGGTATTGCTGGTTTTCGTCGAGCAGAGCAATCCAGGCACTGCGGTACCCTTTGTCTTTGACAAAAACATCACAGATAGCCTGCAGAAGTTCCTGCAGATCTTTAATGGTGGCGAGGTGCCGGTGGATAGCAAGACCGGTTTGACGAATCAGGGACAGGTGATTGAGTTGCTCTTGCTGTCTCTTCTGTTCACTGATATCACGATACACGGAAACGATTCTGCCCTCTGCCAGTTTAAATACGGAGTTTTCAACCAAGAGACTGACCCTTCCGTCGTGATACTCTTTGCTGGGGTGTTTTTCCCGTTTACCGCTTTGGTAAACCCGCTTAAAAACCTCCAGCAGCCCAAGTGCCTCAATACCTGGAAAAACCTCGGTTACCCGCCTCCCTAGTACCTGTTCCCTTGAAAGCCCGGTGATTTTCTCAGCAGCAGGGTTGTGTTCGCAGAAGACAAAGTCCTGTCCATTGTCAACAGCATCATAGACTCCAACGCCATCCCCCATGCTCTCAAGTAGATCGAGACAACTGACTCCTTCCTGCTTCGCAATCCCTTTTTTCTGGTGGGTTTTCATATGTAATCCTCTCGCCTCAGCAATCAAGAACTGTTCGTATAGCCAGAGCCATTGAGGTAATAGAAAGGGGTTTTAACAGAAAGCCCTTGATACCCATCTGCAGAGCCTTTTTTTCATCCACCATGGAGCTGTATCCGGTACAGAGAAGAATGGGCAGACCTGGGCAACAACTAAGCATTTTTCGGGCAAGCTCTGTTCCCGGCATTTGCGGCATGGAATGATCTGTGATTAGCAGATCAAAAGCAAAGTTTTCCTCCTTGATTTTTTCAAGTGCAGCCGTCCCGGATACACAGCAGACCACAGTATACCCCAGATAACTGAGCATCTGTTCGGCAAGATTTCGTAACTCTTCTTCATCATCAACAAAGAGGATACGCTCGGTGCCGCGAGGTGGCGAAATCACGATTTCAGGATCCACCTCCTGACTGGCCGCCACCTCTGGAAACAGAAGGGTGAAAGTACTGCCCTGCCCCACCTCACTGACCACCTTGATACTGCCCTTGCAGGCAGTAACAATACCGTGCACCACCGACAGCCCAAGCCCCGTTCCCTGTCCCTTTTCCTTAGTGGTAAAAAAGGGATCAAAGATATTGTTCATTGCCTCAGGGGGCATGCCGCAGCCACTATCACTAACAATAAGCCTCAAATATTTTCCTGTTGACAGCCCTGGGAACTTCTCCAGATCATTTTCAACCATGGTCCACTCATCGAGTGTAATGCTTATTGCTCCCTGTTCATCGAGCAGAGCATGAAAGGCGTTTGTACAAAGATTAGTGATCACCTGATGTAATTCAGTTGGATCAGCTAGGATCCGAGTCTCTTTGGCAATGATGTGCAGCTGTAATTGAACCGTTGCCGGCAGGGTTGCCTGCAACAGTTTAAGAGCTTCGCTGATTAGCAGAGAGGCCTGAATGGGAAGACGATCAGTCTTTGTCTTACGACTAAAAGTCAGAATTTGCAGAACCAGATCCTTGGCTCGGGTACTGGCCTTCTTCACCTGCTGCAGATCCTCTGCCACATCACTTCCCTGTTCTGTCTTGAGCAGAGCAAGTTCTGTAAACCCCATGATGGCAGCAAGAATATTATTAAAATCATGGGCAATGCCCCCGGCCAGGGTGCCTATGGCCTCAAGCTTCTGGGATTGATATAATTCAGCAGTTTTTTTCTGGACCTCTTCTTCCAGGTAAAGCTGGTGTTTTCTGTTCTCTCTCACCAGATCGGCATGTTCCAGAGCGCGTTCAACGGCATAGCGGATAAGATCCATATCGGTGATGGGTTTAGTCACATAATCCCTCGCACCAAGCTTCAAGGCCTGAATGGCATCTCCAAGTGTCCCCATACCGGAAGCTATAATGACTGGAGTGTCCGGGGATTCCGAACGAATAACTGAGAGTACTTCCATACCATCGATCTTTGGGAGACGCAGATCAGTAAGGACGAGGTCCGGGTGAGCCCTGTGAAAGATCTCCAACCCTTCCGCCCCGTCTGCCGCCTGAAGGACGATATACCCAAGATTTTGGAGATAGGTGCTGATGGATTTACGAACCAGTAGGTCATCCTCTATGGTAAGAATGGTAGTGGCAGCACTTCTGTTCATAAAAGCCCCTTTTTATCAAGAATGCGTCAGTCCCATGGAGGATGCTTCTCCGTCCATCTTAAAAGTCAATTGATGGGATATAAGAAAACATGGTTGTTGATAGGAGGAGTATATCGTTTTTTAATCGTTGGTTCAAATTTAGATTTTTTTTTATTGTGTTCGAATAATTCGACAAATTATATGTATGTCATAGATGTGTCAGGCTGAAATGGCTGATAATAATACAGGGGATATATTCCGATTATGGGGTATGATTTTTGAAAAATCGTGATTTTTCTGGATTAGATAATTGTACGGTTGATACAATTATTGATGCTGAGAAGAAACGTTTTAACTATATTTCTATTAACCTGCGAAAAAGCACTATGCAGTGCAGTGCATATCTGCAGTTATTGCTGCGCATTAATATACTTAAGAAGTTGCAAGCCAACTGGGTTGTCAGGACTAGCGACAATCATCTGTTCCGCAACACCTCTAGCCTGAACGAATGCACCTTTTGTCAAATAAAATTGGGCCATTGCCTGCAGATAATTCATATTACGGGGAGCAATCTGAACAGCTTGTTCCAAGGCTGTTTCAGCTGCTTTGTCCTGCTTAAGAAAGACAAGGAGTTGGCCAAGATTATAATGAGCTCTAGCATTCCAGGGCATACCGACCGTTGCTTCTCGTAAATGATTTGCCGCCTCGCTATATTTTTTCTGTTCAGAAAGAAGGAGCCCCAAGGAATAGTGAACATCGGCTAGTTCTGGGTTAAGGGCCAGAGCCTTGCGTAGCTGAGTTTCTGCAAGTTCATTCTTTCCCTGTCTGGCATAAAGTACTGCCAGATTAGTTCGAGCCGTATAGAAATCCCGATCAATGGCAACAGCTTTTTTGAAATGTTCTTCAGCTTTATCGGTTTCTCCAAGATAACTGTACAGTGCGCCAAGATTCTGCCTGGATGCAGAAAAATCTGCTGAATAGAGTGCAACCTCCTCAAACTCTTTCAAGGCCAGGTCAAATGAAGTTTGCCAGTGATCACCAAGCTGATCCCGGGGAATACGTGTCAGTGTTCTTGCTGCCTCGATCCGTACCCCCAATACAGGGTCTTCCAGCAATGGCCCAGCCATCTGTATCTGCTTTTCAGGAGAGAGAAGTGGGAGGAACATAAGTGCAGTTCTGCGAAGAATGGCCTTATCACTTACAAGAACCTGTTTAAAGAGGGCAACAACATCCTCCCCCTGATACCTACCCAGCAGTGAGAGAGCTGTTGCCCGAACAAGAGTGGGTGACAGGTTGTCGGAAACAATCTGAATTAAATCCCTCCTGGCCTGTGGTTCAGTGTTCCGACCTGCTTTGAACGTGGCCCCAAAATGATACTTCTGTTTACTGCCATACCATTTCTGTGTGTATTCAGCAGACCATTCATTGCTTTGGTCAATATGACATCGATTACATGCATTAGGTGACCCCAGTGCTACGCTGAGATCCGGACGTGGAATGCGAATGGAATGATCCGGGCGATAATCATTTCCCATATATACTTTTCCCGGCATATGACACTGGACACACTCAGCTCCAGTTCCAACTTCAAACAGAATATTCCCTTCAGAGGTTTTGATGGGATCACCTTTTTCGCCCAACTGTTTATGAAAATGGTGCCCTTTGGTATCATAGATAGATGCCTGGTGACACTGCAGGCAAAGCGCATTTCCCTCCTGATGAAGTTTTATGGTATGTACATTATGGCAATCTGAACAGCGTACCTCGTTGGCATACATCTTTGACTGGACAAAGGAAGCATACACATACACCTCATCTCGAATCTGACCATCCGCATAATAGAGTCCTTCTTCAAGGAGTCTTGGCGTTTCTGTATCAAGTAAGTTTTGTTGCTTATGAGAATAGTCACCCAACATGGAACGTCTTGAGTGGCAGGGAGCACAGAGTTCGACCTGCTGCTGATTCGTTATTTTGGAGGTCTGAACCAGTAAGCCGTCATCACTCACAAAACGTGCCATTTCTGGCAGTTCCCCCCATATCAGGTGTTTTGATCCTGCACCATGACAAGCCTCACAGCCCACACTAATCTCTGCCCATGTGGTATCATAACTGTCCGTGACCGGATCATAGTTCTTTCGCAGTTCTGTGGAATGACAGTCAGCACACATGGAATTCCAGTTTTGTCCTTGATTGGTCCAGTAAATCCACTCTTCTGGTTCAAGTTCCAGATCCGGATAGAGGTGAAACCATTTCTTTTGTACTGTGTCCCAGGCAATAGGCAAACACTGCATCCTGCCGCCTGGAAAAGGAATCAAGTACTGCTGCAGTGGGGCGAAACCAAAGGTGTGACTGATTTTAAACTCAGCCATTTTGCCCTCTGGACCACGAGTATACACAAAAAACTCTCCATTTTTTCGAAAGAAACGTGACTGAATACCGTCTCTTTCAAATGTTGAATCATTAAAATCACCTAAAACCGTTTCATCGCTTGCCACAGCCATGGCTTTGGCATGATGCGAATCCTGCCACTCCGTGAACTCCTTTTTATGGCATTTGGCACAGGCCTCACTACCTACAAATGTCACTATCTGTTTTTCTTCAACAATGCCCTTCCGGTTCTTTTCCTTCAACGCATAGAGCGGTAAAGAAAGGACGATGATCAGGGTCGCGATGGTGCCTGCAATCTTCCAGTTCTGCATTGCTTTAAGCTGCCTCCCTGGCAAAGACCACCTGTTCGACAGAAAAAACAGATCGCTTAATAGGGTTGCTGATATCCACAAGAATCGTGTCTCGTTCAAAACTGACAGGATAAAGATCTAGAGCCCTTGGCGCAGGAGCCTGGATGACATTGCCGGTCATATCAAAGAGAGAAGCATGGCAGGGACATTCAAATTGTTTCCTTTCAGCCACCCAGGGAACTGCGCAACCCAAATGGGTACATTTTCTGGAAATGGCAAGAAAGCCACCATCATCAAGTCGGGCAAGATAGAAATGGCCCTTGGCAATGAGTGTAACAGAGCCAGAAGGGAAATCTGCAATTACCCCAATTTGTATAAGTTGTGCTGTGGGTCTATCCTGGCGTTTTCTGCCAGTAACAAGAAAGAACACAGTGCCAGCCAACACTTGTAACAGTGCAGCAAGTCCTAAGGTTATCCAGATCTTAGAGAGAAAGCTCCGACGAGAAGAAGATTTTTTAGTTACCATGGCCACACCCATTCCATCCCAGCTCCCCGAAACCAGATGCCTATTATTGTGAGTGCCAACATAAAAATTGCACCACCGATAAAGAGGCTCTTGATCAGGGTGTGTGTCTTACCTGTCTTGTTGCCTACCAGGGGAAGACATATTAGAAAAAGTCCTATAGACAGGGGAAGAAAAAAAACAGCTATCAGCGGAATGACATGGAGCAGGAGTTCCTGTGCTCCCAAAAAATACCAGGGAGCCTTGACGTTAGGAGGGGTAAATCCAGGATTTGCCATATCCCCGAGCGGAGCATCAACAGCCATTGAAAAGAGGAGCAGAGCACAGGTTATCACCGCCGCAAATGAAACCTCACGAACCAACAATTCAGGCATAACCGAAACAGTCTCCTGTTTCTTCATTTCAGCATTTTCATTATTTGCAGGTACGAGTACCCCACCGGCTTTTCGTACAAACCAGAAGTGATATCCCATTAGTACGAAAAGAAGCAACGGGATTAGGGTGGTATGGATAGAATAAAACAATTGCAGCGTTGACGCTCCGACCTCCTCACCTCCCCGAACTAATTCCTGCAAAGATATACCGATGAATGGAATATAGGAGAGCATGGCAGTAGCAATGGTAATGGCCCAATACGAAAGTTGATCCCAGGGCAGCAGATATCCGCTAAAATTGGCCATCAACACAAGAACGGCAAGACCAAGACCAACAAGCCAGTTGGCTCGCCTAGGAGCATAGAATGCTCCGCTTAAAAAAACTCGAAGCAGGTGGAGAAAGACAACTACAACCAGAACATGGCCGCTCCAGTGGTGTAAATTACGTATGAGTTGGCCCAGGAAAATAGTGCTCTGAATATGCTGAACTGACTCATAGGCCTGAACAGGCAATGGCTTGTAGAAAAAACCTAGCAGTATTCCGGTCAGCAGTTGCTGCATTATAAGCAATGCAGCCATACCACCGAGTCCCCAGGTGAGCGTAAAACGCAAAGCTGCCTTAGGTACGCGTCGTGGGCGAAAATGAAGTAAAAAATTAATTTTCAATATAAACCCATGCTTTTATAGGGAAGATTTTCCGCCTATTCAGATTTCACAGGTATGGTCAAAAAGGTCAAATATAAATACCTACAAGTAAGCAATCAATCAGCTCGGCTTACCGCAGCATTTTTTAAATTTCTTTCCAGATCCGCAAGGACAAGGTGAGTTCCGTCCAACCTTGTCGCCTTCCCTTTTTTCCGTTTTTACAACAGGTGCATCTTCTCCGGCAGGACCTTTATTTAGCTGTGCCTGGGCACGTTCCTCTTCCTGCCGTGCTCGTCTCTCAGCTTCCAGACGTTCTATATCATCTTCCTGTGCAACCCTTGCACGCATCAGGGTGAGAACTGTCTGTTGCTTAACGGTTTCAACCATACGAATAAAGAGTTTGTATCCTTCCTTCTTATATTCATCCAGTGGTTTTTTCTGTCCATAACCGCGCAGTCCGATACCCTGTTTCAGATGATCCATCGATAACAGGTGATCTTTCCAATGTGTGTCCACTGTCTGCAGAAGAATCACCCGCTCGAGATGCCGTTGCGTATCCGTACCATTAAACTCTTCCTGCGCAACATATCGATCTTTAGCCAACGCTGTGATTTTTTCTCTGAAACTTTTTCCGTCCATTCCCGAGCGTTCTTCATCGCTCCAATCGGCTTTCACATTAAAACTTCCGAGCATCTCCTCTTCAAATCCGCTCCAGTCCCAATCCTCCGATGCAAGCCGACTATTGGCAAATTGTGCAGAAACCGATTCAATCTGATCATCTATCATATCGGTTACAACTTCTGCCAGTTCCTTACCGGTAAGCACTTCACGACGCTGACGATAGATAACCTCACGTTGTTTATTCATAACATCATCATATTCAAGAAGATGTTTACGGATATCAAAGTTATGCCCCTCGACTTTCTTCTGAGCATTTTCGATGGCCCTTGAAATCAGGTTATGCTCAATGGGCTCATCTTCTTCCATTCCAAGCTTATCCATAATTCCGGATATTCTGCCCGAACCAAAAATACGAAGTAAATCATCCTCAAGTGACAGGAAGAAACGGGAAGACCCTGGGTCACCTTGACGACCGGACCGTCCACGTAACTGATTATCAATTCGTCTTGATTCATGGCGGGAGGTTCCTAAGATATGAAGGCCACCTGCTGCTTTTGACTCCTCACTAAGCTTAATATCAGTTCCACGTCCAGCCATATTGGTGGCAATGGTCACCTTTCCGTACTGTCCGGCGTTGGCAATAATTTCCGCTTCACGCTCATGGTGTTTTGCATTCAGAACTTCATGATCTACTTTTTCTTTTTTGAGTAGTGTGGAGATTTTCTCAGACACATCAATCGAAATGGTACCCACTAAAACTGGCTGTCCTTTTTCATGGAGTTCTTTAATCTCACGAACCACAGCCCGATCCTTTGCCGGTACATTTTTGTAGATAACATCGGCAAAATCTTTACGCACCATTGGCATATTGGTGGGCATAATTACAACATCAAGATCGTAGATATTTTTGAACTCAGAGGCTTCGGTATCAGCCGTACCGGTCATTCCGGAAAGCTTCTCGTACATTCTGAAATAATTCTGAAAGGTAATAGATGCAAGGGTCTGATTTTCCTTTTCTATTGTAACATGTTCCTTTGCTTCCAATGCCTGGTGCAGACCGTCACTATATCGCCTTCCTTCCATGGTACGGCCAGTAAATTCATCAACAATTACCACCTCACCATTCTTAACAATATAGTCGACATCACGTTGGAAAAGAGTATGGGCCTTCAGGGCCTGATTGAGATGATGGAGCTGTTCAATTGATTCGGGCTCATAGAGATTATCAACCTCAAGCAGCTCCTCACCGAGTGAAATGCCTTCTTCAGTAAGTGCCACCTGTTTGGCCTTTTCATCGACCAGATAATGTGCCTCGGCCTTAAAGGCAGGCATAATTTTATCAACAGTTCCATACATCTCGGTGGACATCTCAGCTGGCCCGGAAATAATAAGTGGAGTTCGTGCTTCATCAATAAGAATCGAATCAACCTCATCCACAATGGCAAAATTAAACCCACGCTGGCAAAAATCACTCAGTTCAAACTTCATATTATCACGAAGATAATCAAAGCCAAATTCATTGTTTGTTCCGTATGTTACATCATCTTCATAGGCCTTACGTCTTTCATCATCTGGCATATCATGAATGATTTTACCAACGGACATACCAAGTGAATTATAGACCTGCCCCATCCAATCGGCATCACGGGATGCAAGATAATCATTTACCGTGACAAGATGAACACCTTTACCGGACAAAGCATTCAGGTAGACAGGGAGAGTCGAGGTAAGGGTTTTTCCCTCACCGGTCTTCATTTCAGCAATTCGCCCCTGATGGAGAATCACACCACCTATAAGCTGAACATCATAGTGACGTTCACCAAGAACACGCTTTCCAGCCTCGCGCATGGTTGCAAATGCCTCGGGAAGAAGCTGTTCAAGACCTTCACCCTTTGCAATTCGCTCACGAAATTCAACAGTTCTTGCAGCAAGCTGAGCATCATCAAGTGATGAAACAGTACTTTCAAGTTCATTAATTCTGTTAACAACAGGCTTAATCTGCTTGAGTATACGATCATTTTTACTTCCAAAGACTTTAGTTAATGCTTTCCCTATCATAGTTCCAATTCACTCTGTTTATTGAGATTATAGAAAATCATAAAACTTCAGAGACAGTACATTGCAGCGCCTCTTCATCACAATCCGGAAATTTTGGACAGTGCAGACAATCACTCCAGATCTTATGGGGCAGTCTATTCTTATCGGTATCTTTAAAACCCTGTTTCCTGAAAAAACCAGCCTGATATGTCAGGGTAAAAACTGTGTTTATATCAAACTCGGATGCCTCTTCCAAACAGGCACGTACCAGCTGCTTTCCAACATTTTGGCCCTGTGCATCTTCTTTTACTGCAAGAGATCTGATTTCAGCAAGATCTTCCCATATTATATTTAAAGCACACACCCCAAGAAGAGTATTATTGGAATCAACACAGACCTTAAATTCTCGTAACTTATCATATAAAGAGCTGTACGATCGTCCAAGCAATTGCCCTTTTTCAGCGTAGTAATTGAGAAGTAGATGCATCTCCTTCACATCACTCATTTTTGCATTTCGTATCATGACTAAAAAAACGTTACTTGATAATTTTCTTTTTCTTGTCGGCTTCTAGTTTAATTACTTCCAGCACCTGCTTTCCCTTACCGCTATCAGAAACAGCAGATGAAACATCCATTCCACTTACGGGCGGATACAGAAGCGACTGCCCAGCCCAGACGCCTAAAAGAAACATCCAGAGAAAAACACAAAAACAGACAACAGCAATTCCGGCAATCCCGCTTCTGGTAAGCTGAAATTTAACCTTTTTTACCGGTTTTTTCCGTTTTCTGGGAGCCATATACTATTCTGGGGTCCTACATTTTCTCCGGGGCAGTCAATCCAAGCATCTCCAATCCATTTTGGAAAACCTGCTGCAGGGCTGCGATCAGACAAAGGCGGGCATCGGTGACTGGTTGATCAACATTTTCAGGATCTATCACTTTGTGTTTGTTATAATAACTATGCCAGTCCGCTGCAAGTTCCATCAGGAAAAAGATAGCCCGATGGGGAGCAAGATCGAGTGCCGATGCCTCCACCGAGGAAGGAAAAGAGGCAATCTGTTTTAACAGCTTCATCTCCTCCGGTTCCTTCAAGAGTGCCAAATCAACGTCTTTCACACCCCCCACGTTCATCCCAGACTCTTTTGCCCTGCGAATAATAGAACAGAGACGGGCATGCCCATATTGAACATAATAAACCGGGTTGTCTTTCTCTTCACTTGTTGCAAGATCAAGATCGAACTCAAGCTGGCTATCGGCCTTGCGCATCATAAAGTAAAACCGAGCGACATCGGTTCCAACCAGATCAAGTAATTCATCAACGGTAACAAAAGTTGCCTTACGGGTAGACATCTTTACCTGCTTACCGTTTCGGGTCAGTGTTACAAACTGATGTAATACCACCGTCACTTTTTTGGAATCATAGCCAAGAGCCTCAAGCCCTGCCATTACATCGGGAACCGTAGCAATATGATCGGAGCCAAAGACATCTATCATCCAGTCGAAATTGCGTTTAAACTTCTCACGATGATAGGCAATATCCGGTAGCCTGTAGGTGGGTTCACCGGTTTTCTTAATAATAACTCTATCCTGCTCGTGACCAAATTCAGTTGTTTTAAACCAGACAGCGTCATCTTTTTCGTAAACAAGACCTTTGCCCCGAAGCTCTTCTACAACCGCATCAATATGTCCCTCGTCATAGAGAGAATGTTCGTTGTAGTAGTTATCAAATTCGATCCCCATCCGTTTCAGCGTTGAGGAGATATCAGCGAAGATTACATCCTTTGCCTTTGTTGTAAAAGGGAGTACGTCATCTTCTACAACCAGGCTATCACCTACTTCATCTATAAGTTCCCTGGCGATATCTCCTATATAATTCCCCTGATAGCCATCTTCTGGAAATTCGAATGCTTTATTCTGCAGTTCAAGATAACGAGCACGGGTGGATTGGCCGAGCACCCTCATCTGTCGCCCCGCATCGTTAAAATAATACTCACGATAGACGGAATGACCTGTGGCCTCAAGCAATCTGGCAATCGCATCACCAAGAATTGCCTGACGTCCATGACCGATACTTAAGGGTCCCGTGGGATTGGCACTGACAAATTCGACCATCACTTTTTTGCCATTACCGCAGCTTGACTGTCCGTAGCTGCTTCCTGCTGCAAGAACGGGAGCTAATATATCCTGCCATACTTTCTTTTTTAGAAAAATATTTACAAATCCTGGACCTGCAATCTCAACCTTGTCAATTATCTCTGTATCTTCAGCTAATAATTCAATTAGGCTTCCGGCAATTTCCCGAGGATTTTGCTTCTCCATGCCGGCCATAATCATGGCCATATTGGTTGAATAGTCGCCCTGCCCTTCACGTTTAGGGACTTCGAGTGAATATTTCCCAGCAGCTTTATCCGACCATCTGTCTTCTGCCACACCTTTATCAAAACAACCATCAACCAGTTTTTGTAATCGTTCAAGTATCATTCGGTATACGTTCTTTCGTTATTGTTTCCAAAGAGACAGAGTACCTCGTAGGAGATACTATCCATCCATCCTGCGATATCATCACCGCTAATAGTATCCTGTTTCTGCAAGCCAAGAAGAACAACTTCATCGCCGGCCTGGACACCTTCAATATGAGAGACATCAACCATACATAAATTCATGCAGATTCGACCCCTGATTTTTGCTCGCGCACCGTGGATAAGCACCTCACCCTTATTGGAAAGACTTCGGGACAGGCCATCTTCATAGCCGACGGGAAGCACAGCAAGACGAGTCTTGCAACTCGTTGTATAGGTATGCCCGTAACTGACTCCAACGCCTGCAGGCACTGTTTTTACCTGCAGTACTCGTGTTGTGAAACTCATAACAGGCTGTAATCTTTCGCAAGCTACCGCATCAATCCCTGAATCCCCATCGGGGTAATAGCCATAGAGTGATATACCTGCACGAACCATATCACAGCAGGTTTGGGGAAAGTAGAGAATCGCTCCGGAATTCGCGGTATGTTTTATAATTGTTCCTTTTTTCTCAGCGCCGCCAAAAAGTTCTTCAAATCGTGCAAACTGGGTTGCAGTATGGTCTGAATCAGCTTCGTCTGCCCGAGGAAAATGGCTGGCAATACCAGCAAAAACAAGCCCCGGCAGTTTTTGTAACACAAAGACAAACTGTTCCAGCTCCTCTGGATAAATCCCAAGACGAGTCATTCCACAATCTATCTTTACATGTACCTCAATCTTCCTGTTTTGTCGCACCGCTTCACGGGAAAGTGCTCGGGCACTTTCAAGGTCATAGAGAACAGGAATCAGATCATAGTAAAAAAACAGAGCGGCCTGGGCTGGATCAAATCCAAGAAAGACAAAGATTTCACCCTCTATCCCGGAACTTCGTAACTGTACGCCCTCACAGGTTTCAGCGACACCAAACTCACTACATCCCACATCCCTCAAAACCCGTGCGGTCTCAATCATGCCATGACCATAAGCATCAGCCTTAACCATGGCAAGGAAACGGGCAGCATCACCAGCACGTTTCTTTAAAAGTCCATAATTATGGCGAAGAGCGCTCCTGCTTATACAAACCTGATTAAAAGATCTGTTCATGTGAACTCAGGCTTCCTTAACCTTCTGCCTGTCAGGAAGATCTCCCCCGCCGTTCTTCCATGAAATCCAAGCATTTCTAGAGGAAAAAAAGAGCCCCCAGCCAATGGATACATAAAAAAGCCCCAGGAATTCTTTGGGTAAAGATGAGTTTCTCATCAAACAACCAGCCGTCATCATCAGCAGCACCAGTAGCCATGTTTTAACGGAGTAGACCCCTCCGATACAGCGACCGTCACGGGTGGCAATTATTCGAGTAATACTTTTCTTTGCCGAGCTATCAAGCATAAAAAAAGATTTTAAGGTCCCGATAATTATCCCTGGCACAACAATCCATAGCTGACCAATATTACTCAACCACACAACACCACGAGACATAAGCGATATGCCAACGATGGTCCAGAGTGAAGCTGCGACAAAAAGATGTACAGATCTGGATGCACTTGGTTTGAGTTTTGAAAGTTTTCCAGCCATGGAAATTTGATTACCCTATAAATAGAACAAGCCCATTCTCCCCGAGGGGAGAATGGGCTTGTAACAAACCGAGTTCTAAATGACTTAGACTTCAGTTACAGTGATTGCGCCTTCAGGACATACTTCAACGCAGGTCTCACAACCAAGACACTCGTCTTCTTCAACAACTTCAGCTTTACCGTCTACCATCTCGTAAACCTGAGCAGGACAAGCATTTACACATTCTTCATCACCAGCACATTTGTCTTTGTCTACAATTACTTCCCAAGCCATAACAACCTCCTAAAAAAATAAGAATAAAATAAAAAGATACTAAAGGGTATCTATGTCAGTCTCCATAAGCATTAACGCATTTTGGAACACTTGTTTCGTGTATAGATCAATTAATTCACCACCTGATTTTTGTCAAGCATAATCATTCTCTTTTTTAGTGAATAATCCCCGACTCCAATGGCAACTGTCAATCTATAAAATCAAAGCTCTGACGGTGTGAAAAACATTGACCGGAGAACTATCTGCTTTATAATATGCACTCTGCTAAAAATTACACATTTAATTGACCACTAGAGAGATTATACAATGGCAAAAAAAACGAAATCAGCAAAGAAAATCAAAAATGAAGCTCTGGTTGCCGAAAAAAACGAAGAAGCAATGGTGGAGGGAATTCTTGAGGGAAGTCCCGATGGCATTGGCGTTGTTATCGTACGCCTGGCGTGTGGCTGTAAAAAGATGGCCGCAGTGGCAAAAGATGGCGAACCGGCTTCCAAGCTGATAATTTACCGTGATCAGGCTGAAAGTATCTGTGACCAATGCAAAAAAGACGATGGCGACTTCATGCGGGTAACCGAGGCTTTTATCCACTGGAGCAAACCTGAACCCAGTGACAGTCAGAAAGAAACAATTAGTGCCAAGGTTTTAGGAACTGCCCCTTCAATAAACTAACAATGTGAGATTGCTTATAGAAGTGCAGCCAGTCATTTGCTGTGCTTCTATAAAAGCACAATCACACTATTCCCCTGCATCCCTATAGGCTGATCCCAGCAAAATCCATATTTTCCAGAATTGGCGCATTTGCAATCAGGTAAAATTATCGTAATTTAAAGTGGTCTCTTTACGCATTAAATGTTAGTTTCCAGGTACCACCTTAAAAATTAAAGTCTTTTTTTACCTTGAGGAAAACATTATGGGCTCAACAGCAAAAATTATTTACAGCAGTGTATTGGCCATCCTTATCGTCTCTCTGTTTCTGATTTTTTACATGCAGAAAAGTGCTCAACTGGTACTCGACCAACAGGATACCTTACACACTATCGAGAAAAAAGAACTACTGCTCACAAACATCCAGCAAGAACTTAAAGAAGTCACTACTCAGGCCGACAACGCTAGCAAGACTGTGATACCAACGCTTACAAGTAATCTTGCAGCAGTTGAAAAAGAAAAGGATCTGCTTGACCAGCAGCGCAATGAACTCCAGGAAAGATTAAGTAAACAACTTGCAGATGCTGATAAACAATTGGCCGAATTCAAGCAGCTTCAAGAAGAGTATCAGAAGCAGCAGGCACTTCTCTTAGAAGCTACAAATCAAAAAGCCGCACTCGAAGCAAAAACCCAAAATATAACAGCAAACCTGAACAGCTCCCAGGAACTGCTCGATCAAAAAGAAGAACACCTGCAGCAACTCAATGCTGCTATTCACGAGAAAGATCAGGCTATTGCTTTTTACAGTAAAAAACTTGAAGTCACCCAAGAGATAATTACCCTTGCCGAAACTGAAAACGCTACCCGAACAATGAACCTTTCACTGGTTCTTGATGAATTGGCGCTTAAAACACGACTTGTAGCAAAACTTCAGGAACAGATAGGCCAGGATTCCGGGAAGACAGTAGTTTCAGGAAGCCAGCAGCCAAATGCAGTTTCTGAGATCAGCGCCCTTATTGACAAAATGAATCAGGAAACCGCTGTCTCTACTCCAGCTCCTGCAGACGATGAGTTGTCGAATGCTATTGCCAGAATCAATGAAATTGAACAGCTTAATGCAACTCTGCAATCGAATATTAATGAGCAGAGTGCACGTATCCAAATCCTTCTAAGTGATCTCCAGTACAATGAGACCAGTTTTATTTCTCTGCAGGAAGAACTGGCTAAACAGCAGATCGACAATGATATTCTAAATGAAGAGCTCACAACACTTCAGAGTGTTGAAGAAGAGGCCGGGAACGCACTCACACAATTGCAGATCCTTCTCACAGACAGGGAAAATGAGCTCCAGCAAACCGTTCAGCAGAGCCAGGAAATAATTATGGCACTCACTGACAAGGCGAGTGATTTTGAACTTCAACTCACCGAGGCAGCAACTCTTTCTGCTACGAACAGCGACGAACAGCAAGCAGCAAATAACTCGCTGACTGAAGAGCTGGTACAGGCACAGTCTGCCCTTGATGAATCCGGAACTACACTCCTTCAGAATCAGCACCAATTTGACGAATTAAAGGCTCAATATGCTGAGCTGCAAGTTCTGATCGATGAACAAAACGTTGTAAAGGATGCGGCACAAAGCGAATTTGACACACAACTCTCCGCTTCAGCAACCGCTCTTCAAACAGCAGTGGAAGAATCCGATACTCTTAAAAAAGAAATTGAACAATTTTCTGCAACGGTCGAAGAAAAAGACACTACCATTGGGAATCTCACAGCTGAACTACAAACCAGTAAAGAGCAGGTAGCGGCATTTGAAGCCAGCCTTGCACAAAGTGCAGTTCTAACGACGGATGAAACAAATGCAAATGCTGCCCAGCAACAGGAAATTGAGCGGCTTACAGAGGTTGCTGACGCTGCAAAAGCTCTTTCTGAAGAGCAAGCGACCCAACTCAGCTCAGTTCAGCAGGAGCTGACAGAACTTGGCCAGAAAAACAATGCGCTTGAGCTCTCCCTTACAGACAATCAAGGCAATCTGACAAAAAGTCTGGAAGAAGTCACAGCTCTTCAGGCCACACTCACAACTCTTACAGCCGAAAGAGACCAGCTCTTACTGATGTCCACAGACAGCAAAACAATTGATACAGCTCCGGAAACACAAGAAACACAAGAAACACAGGATATCCAGGAAACCGAGGAAAAGCCAAGTACTGAAACAATGTAACAAAGCAACCGCCATAAAAGGCAATTGAACGATAAGGGTTTTACACTACCAGTAATGCTGACAAACCTTTTCAAACATTGGACATACAGAGTATTCGCACCCGGTGCGGTACTACGAACAACCTACGAGGCCTTCCAGGAGTTACTGATTTTCGACAGTCGCTGCCACGAAATCATGGCAGATCTGGAAAGCCTCTACTACCAGGGAAACAAAGAGGACTTTTGTAAAATATTCCTCAAGTATGAGGCACTTGCTGAAAACGTTGAAGGAATGGTTAACAGCCTTCGACGTATGGCCCCCGGATCCTATTTAGACCTTCACTCCTATTATATTAAGTTCAATTTTTACTCCCGTTTTTTCTTTGCCCCTCCCGAGCTCCATTTTGGCAGACCTTTTACTCTCCCCCTGACGTATAGAGAACTCTCTAAAGAGCTTGCTGGTGCAAAAACATGCACTCTAGCAAAACTCAAGGACTCCCTTGGGCTCAAGATCCCATCTGGGTATGTGATCACCACAAACTGTTTTTCCTACTTCCTTGAGTACAACAACCTTCGCCCTGCCATTAATACCCTACTCAGCCAGACCGATCTTGAATCTATCACCAATCTCTCAGAAATTTCCATTAAGATTATTAGCCTGATTAAAGAAGCAGAGCTTCCTCATGATATTTGTGAATCCATACAGAACGCCCAGTCAAATACCCAGGCGACAAATGGTGACAAATGCCTTTTTGCAGTTCGCAGCTCTGCTCTCAGTGAAGATGGCCAATGTTCTTTTGCAGGGCAATATTCAAGTTATCTTAATATTGAACCAGATTCTATTCAGGATGCATACATTGATGTCCTGTGCAGCAAATACAGCCCGGAAGCCCTGGCCTATAGAATCAACTGTGGACTCAGTGATGAAGAAACCCCTATGGCAGTACTGGTTCTTACTATGGTTAAAGCAGTTGCAGCAGGCGTTGTCTACACCACCGACCCTTCTGGAAAAGAAACGAATAATCTATATATCCATGCAACCCCGGGCCTTGGCGATGCTGTGGTCAGCGGTCTCGTTATTCCTGAACTCTTTGTCGTTAACAAAAAGAGCAAACAACTGCTCGGAACACCATCAGCTACAGAAAACACACTCACCCAAACCCAGCTCCAGAGTCTTAGCGAAAAAGCAGTCTCAATTGAACGTTATTTTAAGAAACCACAGGATATTGAATGGGCTCTGCAGAGTGATGGCACATTTGTTTTTCTCCAAAGCAGAGACTTACAGCAGTATGCATCCCCTGAAGATACTATGACAAAACAGAACCTTCCAGATTCTTCTCTTCTTTTTAAAGGAGGAATTATGGCAGCATCCGGTACCGCCTCTGCAAAGGCCTGGGTTCTTGATGCGGAGTATCCACTTGAACAGATGGACACAGGTGCCATTCTGGTACTCAGGGAATCGTTACCAAGCTATGTTCGAGTACTTCACCGGGTAAGTGGTGTTATTGCTGAACTCGGAAGCAGTGCAGGCCATTTTGCAACGGTTTGCAGAGAGTTTGGAGTACCACTCCTGCTTGGTATCGGAAAAGATATCAACCATATTCAACATGGTGAACCAATTACCCTTGCAGCCGATCACACTGCTGTCTATTCTGGAAACCATTCGCTTGTGACTGATACAATTCCAGCCTATAAACGAGAAAAGGACCTTCCCTATTTCACAAAACTTCGAACTGTCCTGGATTTTATCACCCCACTAAAACTTCTTGATCCTCATTCCAAGAATTTCGCCCCCGATTCCTGTCGCTCCCTCCACGACATTATTCGCTTCTCTCATGAAATGGCTGTTCAGAGTATGTTTTCCATTGGAGACCGCTGCAGCACCATCAAGGGAGGGAAAAAAAAGTTGGAGACAGACCTCCCGTTTGAAGTATTTCTGGTTGATGTGGATGGGGGAATAGAGGTAACACCATCCGAGAGCAGCTGCATTACAGTTGATTCCATTCGCTCTACCCCTTTTCTGGCATTATGGCGTGGATTTAACCACCCCCACATCTCTTGGGATGACAAAACCTATTATGATTGGAAGAGCTATGATCAAATGGCAATGAGTGATGCCTTTGCCTTCCAATCAAGCTCCGATTCTGCAAGTTATGCTGTACTTGGAAAAGATTACTTGAATATGAATATCCGTTTTGGGTATCATTTCACTGTGATCGACGCACTTTGTGACAGAGAGTCCACAACCAGCTACTGTAGTTTGCGCTTTGCAGGAGGCGGTGGAGATTTTGAAGGACGCGAACTCCGCATTCACTTTTTAAGGAATGTCCTTGATCGCCTTGGCTTTGATGTTACCGTTAAAGGAGACCTGCTCGATGCCAAAACCATCGGCATCTCCGCAGATATCCTTCTGGATCGTATAGAATTGCTGGGAAAACTTCTTGGCTTAAGTAAACAAATGGATATGCACCTTAAAGATCCAGCTATGGTAGAAAAGCATATTCAGAATTTCTTTGAGGTTCCATAATTCTACTACTCATTTAAAAATGATAATCTCGTAAACGAGTCTACTGGAGATGGCTAAGTAAAAAACTTCATATGCGAGGCGCGTAAAACTTCTATTATTCCGGTGTACCAGAGTACGTCGTAATAATAGATTTTTTGTAGCAACGAAGCAGATGGAGAGTTTTTACAACCCCATCAGGAATCACTATGTCATACCAACTTACCTGGATTACCAGTCAACTTGCAGTGGGCCACGCCCCAATGTCCTATGATGAACTTGAATCTATTAAAGAACAGGGAATTCATGCTATTGTGAATCTTTGCGCTGAATTTAGTGATCTTCATGAACTTGAAGAACAGGCTGGCTTTGAAGTCTACTACCTACCAGTTCACGATGAATGCGCCCCTGAGATGGAGGCTATGGAAAAGGCTCTTCACTGGTTTGACGAATCCATGTATCTGAAAAAAAATGTTCTGGTCCACTGCCGTCACGGTATTGGACGTACCGGAACCTTCGTGTCAGCATATCTTTTACGGCGTGGACTCGGTTTAAAACTCGCAGAAAAGGCCTTAAAGGAGACACGTGCCACACCGACAAATTATAGTCAATGGAAACTGCTGAAAAAATATGGCAAGAAGCAGGGAAAACTCACTACTCGTAATGCTAGTATTCAAGATGCAAACACCATAGACTTAACACCTTTTTTCATTGAATATCAGGCAATTTTAGATAAGTTCACAAACAGGGCAGACACTGAAGAGAGCTGCTGGATTAAGGATGATTTATGCTGCCATGAGTACTTTGAGCTGCAGCTTATCGAAGCAGTTTTTATCAGCCATAATATGAACCTTTCACTTACAAGTCTCGCTCGTGAAACCATTATCCATAACGCAGCTTCGCAGGCACAGGAATTAGAAAACACCGACGTATTTACAACCTGTCCCCTCTCCCAAAACAATACCTGCTGTCTTATCGCCAGTGAACGTCCAATTCACTGCCGCACCTTAAAAGAGACAAGCGATACAAGAGAAATTAACTCTGCTATTAATTCACTTTCAAAAGATGTTTTCTTTGCTCTGACGGGTTCGTTCCCCCCAACTGAGCAGCTACACTTTTCTATACTCGACACCATTTCCGGCCGTTTTGTACAACATTATTTCCAGGCAATGCTTCAGCTCTCGGGCAAATAACCAATGAAAAACACTGCAAACAAAAATATGCGACTCCTTATTGTTGATGACGAACAGGATCTGCTTAATCTTTTGGAGAAAGTACTCGCCAAAAAATGTAACTGTGAGATTTCACTTGCCGGAAGCTGCAGTAAAGCCCAGGAAATTATCACGACGTGGAAACCCGATGTTGTCCTTACAGATATTATTATGCCAGAAGCCAATGGATTACAGCTTCTTGATTTTATTCAAAAAACAGACTCAAGCATTTCTACTATAATTATGACTGGATACGCAACGGTTGAAATGGCGGTGAAAGCCCTTAAGAATGGTGCCTATGACTTTTTCGAAAAGCCCTTTGATAATGATAAAATCAGCCGGGTGGTAAAACGCGCCATGGAACGAACAAAGCTGCTCAAAGAAAACCAGCGTTTGCAACAACAGGTCATCAACAACTGTAAACAAACTGAATTTATAGGTAAATCAAAGCCACTTCAACAGACAGTTAATCTCCTCACTCGTTTTGGTCAAAGCGATGCAACACTTCTTATTCGAGGAGAATCCGGTACCGGGAAAGAGGTTGCTGCCCGTACTGTTCACCTTGCTTCAAAGCGTGCTGCAAAAAAGATGATCACCGTCAATTGCCCAGCCTTGCCAGAACAGATTCTTGAAAGTGAACTCTTTGGCTACTGCAAAGGAGCCTTTACTGGTGCTGATAATGATAAAGACGGTCTTTTTCTAGAAGCAGATGGCTCCACTATTTTACTCGATGAAATCGCTGATATTCCCGTCAGCCTCCAAACAAAGTTATTACGAGTGCTCCAGGAAAAAGAAATTCAGCCGCTTGGCCAGACAAAAACCATTAAGATCGACGTTCGAGTTCTTGCATCTACCAATCAGAACCTTGAAGAAAAAATCAAAAAAGGCGAATTCAGAGAAGACCTTTACTATCGGCTTAATGTTATGACCGTTGTTCTCCCATCATTACAGGAAATACGAGAAGACATTCCATTACTTGCTCAACACTTTCTGAAAATGTATGCAGAGGAATATGAGAGAGAGAGTATGTCTTTCAGTAAAGAAGCACTCCAGTGCCTGATGAAACAAAACTGGAATGGCAATGTAAGGGAAATCCAGAACATCATTAATAGAGCTGTACTTCTTTCCTCGGACACTATTTTAACGGTTTCTGATTTGAAGAACAATGAAGGCGGCAACAGCTGCGATACCGAAAACAGTCAGTCACATTATCCGAAAAACCTCAGCCATCTGGCCTACAAAGAAGTAAAACAGGGCATCGTAACAGATTTCAGCATCTCCTATCTCACCGAAAGTCTCCAAACTCACAAGGGAAACGTTTCTGCTGCCGCCAAAGCCAGTGGAATGGAGCGACAGGCATTCCAACGCCTTATGCGAAAGTACGAACTCCAGTCAACACGTTTCAAGTAACCTCCCTGCAGTATTATTGTTGCACTGAAACTTTTTTACTGCAGTTATCGTTCAGATTCCACCCCTCATTCCTCTCATCCCCATCTCCACCCACAGCAGCACAAAGCCTATCATACCGTTTTATATAGATATTATATTTATGTGATTTGCATTTCATTTTTGGCATTACTTATGCAACAAAACCTGCAGATGTGAGCCAGTAAGGTAAATAGATGATGTAGCTCCAATACTGTTCATCCTGTATCAGCCTACCGGCCAGATGTTTATGCTGATACAAACAGTTCTTCTTCACTGCATCAATTTTGTTGCACAGGAGCCAAATGATTCATTTTAGAAAAATACAAAAGACATTCTGTTTGTTCCTCCTTACAGTATTTCTTATTTTTCCGGATCAGGCACACGCGCTCCAGTCCCATGCTGCCCCTGAAGGGATTTATGTGCATCAGCTGGCCCACATCTTTTTTCTTGCAGCCCTTTGTTATCTTTTTTGGGATATCCGCAGAAGTTCATTTCCAGGCAAAGGATGGCGTTTTTTACAGATATTTTGCATCTTTATGGTGCTATGGAACATTGTTGCTTTTACAGGTCACTGGGTCGGAGAATCCATTGAAGCAACTGATATCATAGAAAGCAATGGGTATTTGTCCTCAAAAATTGCAGGTCCAATCACACTCCGTAAACTGGTCTATTATTTTACAAAACTCGATCATATCTTCAGCGTTCCTGCAATGTTCTTTCTCTATCTCTCGCTGCGTTCACTCTACCTTGAGATATGTAAGGAGAAGAGCAAATGACAGGCCTTCATATGTTCCCTGCAGATATGACCGATATGGCGGGATCACTTATCATTATTGTTTTTTCTTTCCTGTCTCTTCGATACGCCTATTTACTGACTAAAAAACAGCCTGATAATTTCCTTTGGGGTTTTCTTTTCTACTTTTGCATGACCCTCGCGGCTTTCGCGGTTTCCAGGGCAATGGGACATCTGGTTAAACAGGTTTTGCTTATCAGCGGCAGCGGTGAGCAATGGAAAACCCTGGCTCCTTTAGCCGGCGGCTTTAACACCCTCCTGATGACGTCCCTTGCTGCCGTAACAATATATTATCATAAAGGAATTGAGGGCTACAGAGCCATTGAAGTAAAGGCTAAAAGTCTTAAATCAACAAATCTGGAACTCCAGCAAACGGGCGCTAAACTTCATGAGATGAATGTTCACCTCGAAGAAATGGTTGAAAGCCGAACGAAAGAGCTCTCTCTTTCCGAAAAGAAATTCCGGAACTTTTTTATCAATTCAAAAGACATGGTCTTTTTTGGGGATGCTGAAAACAGGCTTGTAAATATGAATGCATCCGGCTTTGAAATGCTTGGATATTCTATTGATAATCAACCCCCTCTTCAGCTTTTAGACATTTTCTACAATGAGGATGATCTCGACAGCTATTTTGAAGAAATTCTCACTCGCGGCTTTGTTGAAGATCTGGAAGTGGAATTCAAAAAAGCCGATGGAACCATTATCTACATCTTGCTTTCTGCAAATGCTATTCATAATGACAAGGGTGAATTCACTGGGTGTGAAGGAATCGCCAAAGATCTCACTCGGGTAAAAACCATGATGGCCCAGTTGGCATCCAGTGAAAAGATGGCCTCCATTGGACAAATGGCAGCGGGTGTAGCCCATGAGATAAACACCCCTCTCAGTGTCATTCTTGGCTATTCTCAACTTCTGATGGATGACTTTCCTGTCAACACAAATGAAGGAGAAAGCCTGGAAGTCATAGAGCGTCAAACTAAAGCCTGCAGAAAGATCGTAGCCGATCTTCTAAAATTTGCCAGACAGAGTGAGAGTTCAAGGGATATTATTTCTATTAACGAAATTATGATCGATGTCCTAGCAATCACCGAACATTCCCTGAATATGGATCATATCCAAGTACACCAGAACCTCTCTCCTACACTCGACTACATCATTGGTGATACGGAAAAACTTCGCCAGGTATTTATTAACTTTATCCACAATGCTCATCACGCAATGGAAAACCAGGATGGTGGTGAACTCTTTATCTCCACCAGAAATAGTGAGGACAGTAAAGAAATTATCGCCACCATTTGTGATACCGGGCATGGCATCTCTGATAAAATTCTATCCTCCATTTTCGACCCTTTTTTCACCACAAAACCCGTTGGCAAAGGTACAGGACTTGGACTTTCAGTATCCTACGGAATCGTCCAGGAACACAACGGAACAATTGAGGTGGAATCTCCTGTAACAGACAGGGAAACAGGTGAAATCCACAACGGAACAGCCTTTCATGTAACATTGCCAGCAGCATCAGTTGAAAACGATCGAGTTGATCTCTATCTCCCACACCATAAAACAGGAGAAAAGCATGGCTGAGATTATCACACTCGATGACGTCATGGATGCAACAGTACTGATCGGTAAGATTCTTCGTAAATCTGGCCATTCCGTACACACCTTCACCGAAGAAGATGACGCCATCACCCATGTAGAGTTGCATAAAACGGACCTGGCCATCCTTGATATGAAGTTAAAAAAGATGAGTGGCATTGAAGTTCTTGTCATCCTGAAGAAAATTGATCCAAATATACGGGTAATTATGCTTACAGGATATCCAACCGTGGAAACTGCTCGTGAGGCAATAAGCCTTGGAGCAAATGAATATTGCGTAAAACCAATTAATAGAGATGAACTTGAGGCAAAAGTTGAGAAAGTTCTCAGTCTCTCCAAATAAACGATTCCGAACCAAAGACATATACCAAAGGAGGTAGAGAGCAAAGAATCCGCAGAATCAAGAAGAGTCCAGAACAGAATGAACGCTAGATGGCCAAAACAGAACATGGCTTCTATCCTGATTGTATTAATCTGAAAAGAGGAGATGTAAAAATGATGCAATGTAAACGACTGTCAATTTCCTTGATGGTGATTTCAATTTGGCTTTTAGCCTGGCAAAACAGTGCTTTTGCCGGGACAACAATATCAGCTGCAAAGTATAAAGCTGGTGATACCGTCACCATAGAAGGACAGATCGCACCAGGGCAGGAACTCTATATTGCCATTGCCCAGCAGAAAGAATTTAAATCATCGGACACCGATGGTAAATTTGAGAAAAAGAAGCTTCCTAAAAATGGCAAGAAAAACGGATTCTCAAATGATACTTCAATTCCACCACTTTACTACTTGATCACTTCCAACCGTGATGCTTTTGGTAAAGATATTGATAAGAAATTTGGTGGACCCTCCTTTCTCTTTAAAAAAGGCCAAGGACTCTACAACACAACCATGTTTAAACTCAAAAAGAGTTTTGATGATGTAAGTGCAAAAGACATGCTTGGCCCCATCAAAACTTCTGAGCAGTGGAATTTGCTCAGGTTCATAAAAGAGGACACATACGGTATAAACACCATTGGTAAAGAGGGGAACAAAAAAGGTAAAGTTGTAATATTTGCAAGAAGTGTAATCGGTGATGCTACAAGCGGAAATTACTGGGACAAAGGTACTTCCGTAAAGCTTGACAAGGCCACTGGTAAATTCACTGCCTCTTTTGCATCATTTCGCCATACTGCACCAGATACAGCTTTTGATGTTTATGTGAATGGGAGTAAAGATGGCGCCTACTCCATCGAGAAAAATGGCTTCTGGCTTGCCAAAGGCTATCGCTATATGAATCCTCTTATCATTGTTATTGGTGCTATTCTTGTTGGTACCTATTTCTCAATGATCGGAGCCGCAGGTGGTATGCTTATGGGTGCTTTCCAGGCACTGTTTGTTCAAACTGCAGGGCCTGTTGGTATCAATGCAGCAAACGTACTTCGTCCATCAAACATTGCTCTTACCCTTTTCTCCCCACTTGGATCATTCTATCGCTTTGCAGTGGTTGAGAAACGTGTTGCCTGGCCGGTTGGACTTTCTTTCGGTGCCGGTATTTTTATCGGTTCAGTATGGCTTGGTGGCTATGTAACCCAGTACCTCTCGATGAAAGCGTACAAAGAGTGGTTAGGTGTTCTGGTTGTAATCATGGGTATTAAAACTCTTATGGAAATGACCCCTTCGGCCATGAATAAGAGAAAAAACATCAAGGCCATGACCCAGAAATTTAACGCTGCCGTAAAAAAAGCGAAAGAAACCGGTGGTGCTGTTGAAATGGGTTCCATTGAGCCTGTTAAATCAGGACTCACCGATTATCGTTTCAAATTCTGGGGTGAAGAATTCCGCATCAACCCACTGCTCTTTGCATTCCTTGGAATCATTGTTGGTATTGCTTCCCGTGCCTTCGGTATTGGCGGTGGCTTCCTACTCGTTCCAATGATGACCACAATTGCTGCACTTCCAATGTATGTAGCTGTTCCTATTTCTTTGATTGGAACATGTTTCTCCAGTGTTGGTTCTTTTATCGGATATGTCCTGAATGGATATCTTCCTGATATGGTTCTTGCCGGAGCAATCATCATAGGTGGCTTTGCCGGTGGTATGCTTGGTAGTCGTTGCCAGAAAATGTTCAGTGAGAAAACGCTCAAAATCGTTCTCGCCTGTACATTGTTCTTCCTGTTCTTCCGTTTCCTCAAGATTGAATACTGGATCTAGGAATAACAATAATGGAATTGCCTCCACACTTGTTACAGGTGTTGAGGCAATTCCAATTCATTCTTTAGCTGATGGATTACATCATGGAATATTATTTAGATATAATCTGGGAATACCTGTATAGCGCAATCCTTAGCTTTGCAGGGGCGGTGAATACTCTGCTCTCCCCCATTCAGGAAATTACCGGGCCTGCATTTATTCTGGTACTGCTCGCATTCATTACAGTCTGCTGCACAAAATTTCTTGGAAAAAGATGTCTCACAAAAAGGCACGTCAAACTTGAAAAAGAATTTTATCACTGGCTTGGCGTTCGGGAAGAGGCAATGCGTTGTGAAGACCGGGAAAAGGGTTCACGCATGGCAAAAAACATTGATAAGGCAAAGCTTAACCGTTGTTATTACGATTATTTTCTTGAGGGCCTACTCCTTGGTCTTGCCACCATGTACCTCCCGATACTGATGGCAATGTCCTATGTAAATACATTTTTCCGTCCTGAAAGACTAATGGAACTCACCGGCAAAGAATATATTATGCAATTTGGTTTATCCAAAGGAGAACCTATCCTGATCGGATCTATATTTTTCTATTTTGTGTCACTTTTGTCCTTTTATATGGGCTGGGTAATTCTAAAAAAAGCCATCGAACGAAAGAGACGCAAGCAAATCATTAATGAACTGAATATCAGTCAGGTAGCTACGGCAAGATAAAGCTGATCGATCTTATTTAGTGGAGGAAATTCAAATGAAGAAATCTGTTTACTCCATGTGCGGGATGTGCACAGTGCGCTGTCCCATTCGCGTGGAGTCAGAGAACAATAAAGTAACCTGGATTGAAGGAAACCAGCATATTCTCGGTGGTGCGCTCTGTGCCAAGGGATCTGCAGGACCGGCCCTTGTTGCAGACCATGAAAGACCACAACAACCTCTTATACGAGAGGGTGCCAGAGGTGAAGGTCGCTGGCAGAAAGTCAGCTGGCCAACAGCCCTTGATTATATCAGCAATAAACTAAAAAAGATAAAAGCTGACCATGGTCCTGAGTCCGTGGTTCTGTCCTCAAGGGGCGGGCCATGGCAGAATATGTATAAAACTTTTATCCATGCCTATGGCTCTCCAAACTATACGAACCATGACTGTACCTGCGGACGAAATACGCATCACGCAAGTCTGTCTGTCAACGGCGTGGGCCGCAAAGGTTTTATCTATGATATCAAAAACGCCAAACACCTTGTCCTCTTTGGCCGGAATATGTTTGCCTCTCTCCGTATCGGTGAAAATCTGCAAACCATGGATATGCTGGAAAATGGCGGAAAACTGACCTATGTCGATGTACGTCAGACCATGACAGGGATCAAAGCAGATCGTTTTTTCCAGGTGAGACCGGGAACAGATTATGCCCTTATTCTTGCTATGATTCATGAGCTGATTAAAAGAGAAGCCTATGATGCTGATTTTGTCAAACGCTATGTCTCAGGATTTGACGAACTTACTTATTTTGTAGAACAGTACAGCCCCGAATGGGCTGCAAAGGAATGCGGTATTAAAGCAAAGGCAATTCATGCCTTTATTGATGAAATCATTCCGGTTATGCCTAAGGTAATCTTCCATCCAGGCTGGAATCTGTCCCGCTATAAAGATTCTTTTTATGCCAGTCGCGGCCTCCACATCCTCAATATTCTGATGGGAAATATTGAACAGAAAGGAGGTCTTCTGATTCCTAAAGGACCAGGTGATTGCGGTGTAAAAGGGCTCCGTGCACTTGATTGTCCCAAGCCTGATATTAAACGGGCTGATGGTGTCGGCTGGAAGTATAAGCATTTTGATAAGGGCCCAGGTCTTGCCCACTTATTTTTTGATGCCATGGAAAAAGAGGATCCCTATCCCATTAAGGCATGGATCGCAATGCGCCATGACCCTTTTTCAGGATTGCCAGATCCGCAACGCCAGAAGATGTCTTTTGAACATTGCGACCTTCTGGTCTCCATTGACACCCATTACAGTGAATTTGGCTGGTTCTCAGATGTTATTCTGCCTGAATCCACCTATCTGGAACGGGAAAGTACTATCTGTCTTCAAAAAAGTCTCAAACCGAGGCTTGCCATTCGCAAACGTGCCATTGAACCCGAATTTGACACGAAACCTGGCTGGTGGATATTCAAACAACTGGCTGATAGAGTTGATATAGGCGAATATTTTCCATTCAACACCGCTGAAGAGATGTGGAATTGGCAGCTTGAACCCACGGGATATTCCGTTTCTGACTTTGATGAAAAAGGTTTTGTTCCGCTGACCGATAAACCGATCATGTATGATCCAAAAAAACTGGACGGGCAATTCAAAACACCATCTGGAAAGATTGAAATAATCAGTAAAAAACTCGATGATGCCGGATTACCATCTTTGAAAGAATATGAGTCTCCAATTAAACCTCCCAAGGGAATGTTCAGGCTTGTCTACGGGCGGTCAGCGGTTCATAGCCACGGACACACGACCAACAATCCTCTGTTATCTGAACTGATGCCGGAGAACAGTCTGTGGATTAATAAAAGGGCTGCCAATAAACTTGGAATAGCCGAGGGCGATCTAGTGAATGTATCATCGGAGGATGAAAGCTACTCCGGCCCGCTCCACGCCCATGTCGTTGACTATATACACCCGGAAGCCGTCTTTATGGTACATGGCTTTGGCAAACAGATTCCACTGCAGACACGCTCCTATCACGCTGGTATCAGTGATCAGAAACTTATGGTTGGGAAGCTTGATGATTGGGATAAAGCTGGTGGGGCTATTAACCTCTGCGAGTCCTTTGTTCTTGTGCGTCGCAGTGTCCGTAATCCTAAGAGGAGGGTCGAATTATGAACAAATATATGATCTACCTCAATTCCAGAAGATGCATAGGCTGTCACGGATGCGAGGTTCACTGTAAAACCAATAAAGGTTTGCCCGTTGGCCCATATCTTTGTGAAATTGATCACAAGGAGTTGACCACCATTAAGGGTGTTCCTAAAACGGAATTTTCCTTTCGCTCATGTTACCACTGCGATGAGCCCTTTTGCGTACCAATCTGTCCGACTAATGCCATGATTAAACGACCAGATGGTATTGTTTATATAAATGAAGAAACCTGTGTCGGCTGTATGGCCTGTGCCGGGGCATGTCCATGGACGATTCCGCAGATGAATCCGGAAACGAAAAAAGCTGTAAAGTGTGACTACTGCATGGACCGGGTGGATGAAGGCTTAAAGCCTGCCTGTGTTACCAAGTGTACAACCCATGCTCTGAAGTTTGTTACCTTGCAGGAAGTATAGTTTCTGATACAAGTAAAGCTGAGCTGTCCAATTGAAGCAACTTGGCTTTACTTGCTCTGCCATACAAACAGTTATATTAACCCTGGGAAAAGAAATGAAAAAAGAAATTGAAATGATTTGTGTTTCCGACCTGGAAGGGTTTGATCAGGACGTATATGAGGCGTCAAAGGTCACCCTCACCAAACATTTGGCAAAATTCGGCTGGGAATTTGGAGACTGCGTGGTTGAAAAGGATGGAAAGGTCTGGTCCTGTAAACCTGCTGCTATCTGGTTTCTCACTCCGGATATTGTCTGCCATACTGAAGATTAAGACACCAAAGTTTAATCTGATTATGACTAAAGCTCAGCCAGTAAGCTCCGACAAGTTAGGCTTACGAAGGAAAAGAGTGTTTTCAGGTGTTTTTCGACAAATAATTCGCAGGAAAGAATAGACGAGGACATTTGACGAGAAATACCTGGATCACGGCGGATAAATTGGTTGTTTTCTGGTAGAGCTGAGTTGCAGTGGTCATTATAAAATGTAATGGTCTGCTGGTACAATAAAAACCATTTATACCCGCAGCCCCTCGTCCTTTACTTCACGACAGCGTTTCATAAACCCCTTCGCCCACTCCGGTGTTCCAACGGCATGGATATGAGTGTAAAGGGCAAGAACGTTATTCATCACTAATCCTTCACGCTTCTTTGAGAACCCCACCCCCCGTGTCATCTTTAGTGGCAGATCACTGGCATCTCCAGGCCATTCAAGAATAGTAGAATAGCGGAATTCATGCCCTTTAATCTCCAGGCCCTCTTTATAGAAAGGGTTATCTCCCTCGACCTCAAAAATTGAATAGCCATGGGCCTGTGGTTTTGCAGACATCCCAAAACGAACGGGAAAGACTCCGGCAAGTGGATACACTACGCCATCAAGTTCAATGGATTCCCCAAGGTAAATCAAGCCACCACATTCGGCATAAATTGGTAATCCAGCCTCGGCGGCAGCCCTTACCGAATCACGAAAAGAACTATTGGCAGCAAGTGCCCTGGCACTTGTTTCAGGAAAGCCACCGCCAATATACAGGCCATCAAGCTTAGGAAGATTTTTTTCTTCCATGGCATTCAGAGCTATCAGCTCGGCCCCTTCCTGTTCCAGAGCCTCCAGGTTTTCGGAGTAATAAAACTGAAAGGCTGCATCCATCAGCAGGCCAATACGAAGTTTGTTTTGCGGCTTCTCAGAAAGAGAAACGGTCTTTGGTTTGCCTATTGGAGCCATTATCTCCTGAATACGTTCAAGATCAAGATGTTCAGCAGCAGTATCCGCAAGCAACTGCATAGCCTCCTCACTGCCTTCATATTCCTGATGCGGAGTAACACCCAAATGCCGCATGGGGAAGATATCTCTTTTCATTCGTGGAACAGCACCAAGTACCGGAAGCCCTGTATACTTTTCAACGGCCTGGGTTACGATAGTCTGATGCCGCGCAGTACCTATCTGATTTAGAACAACTCCACGGATATCTACACGTTCATCAATCTTTATACACCCAAGCACCATGGCTGCAACGGTTCGAGTGGTCTTGGTGCAATTTACCACCAGCAGCACAGGAAGATTGAGCGAGAGGGATAACTCAGCTGTGGAATAGCCTCCATCGATATTTACCCCATCATATAAACCGCGATTTCCTTCAAGAACAATGAAATCAGCACCAGCACTGTGGTTCAACAGTGAGGCTTTAATATTTTCTTCGCTCATCAGAAAGGGATCCAAATTGTAGCAATTTCTTCCGGCAGCAAGTTTCATCCAGCCAGCATCGATATAATCTGGGCCTTTTTTAAAGGGAACAACTACCTTTCCCTGTCGCGCAAGTGCCGCAGTCAATCCAACCGACACCACACTCTTCCCTGATCCGCCGGCAAGGCCAGCAACTATAATTCCTTTTGTCATATTCTTGTAATGCGGTTCAAATTAATGTTCTGTTTTTTTCTGCATGGCCCATGCTTTATCATATAAATCATTGAGACGGTTTTCCAGGATCAGGCGATACTCTTCTATCCCTTCGGATTTTAGTTTTGGCGGCACAAAGAGCAGTTCACCATAACAAAAATCAATCCTGGAAAACGGCAAAGGCAAAACAGTTCCGTCCCAGGAGCCAAATCGTTTATAGCGATTACAGGACCAGAGAAATGGAAGAACGGGAGCTCCTGTTCGAGATGCCAGAACAATACACCCAGCCTGCACCTTCCGTGGCGGTCCCTGTGAGCCATCGGCCACAATGGCAGCGTTTTTACCGGTGCGCATAAAACGAATCATTCCTTTTAACGCCTGAAGGCCTCCTTTATTTCTGGAGCCGCGAACTGTTTCAAAACCCATTTTCTGGACGATCCTGCTAATAAACTCACCATCCTTGCTGGCACTGACCATGGCAACGCCACCTTTCTTCCGTAGAAAATACATACTAAACAGAATTGAATAATGCCAGAAACTCCCAATACCCGGTCCCACTAGCGCATCAAGCTGATCCCGATACTTCTGGCCATACACCCTTACCCGGCAGCTAAAAAACAACAGAACTGAAAACCATAGAAAAACCACGGGAATAAGTTTCAGCGAGAAACGATACCAGAAGCCATCTTTCATCCTATTTCAATCTCCAGTTTTCGCAGTGCCTTAATCCGGTCACGAATTGCTGCAGCCTCTTCAAAGGCGAGTTCCTTTGCCGCACGCTGCATCTCTTTTTCTAATTTTTTGATCTCTTTTTCAAGCTCACCAATACTGTAATATACTGGCAAATCCTCTGCAGCTGTCAACAGAGCATCACCATAACCATCGGCGGCCTGATAGCCACTGGCCTGAAGATGTTTCTGGAGAGTATCCTTTACCTTGGACTTAATAGTCTGCGGTATAATACCATGTTCAACATTATGCGCATTTTGAATCTCTCTTCTTCGTTCCGTTTCTTCAATCGTTCGCTGCATTGATCCGGTAATCGTATCAGCATACAAAATAACAAGACCATCTGCGTTACGTGCTGCACGCCCGCAGGTCTGAATAAGAGAACGTTCCGATCGTAAAAATCCTTCCTTATCGGCATCGAGTATTGCAACCAGCGATACCTCTGGAATATCGAGTCCTTCACGCAAAAGATTAATTCCAACCAGTACGTTATAGTCACCTTTACGTAGATCGCGTATCAGCTCAATGCGTTCTAAAGTTTTTATATCAGAGTGTAAATAGCGAATCTGAACGCCAAGTTTTTCATAATAATCGGTAAGGTCTTCAGCCATCCGTTTTGTCAGGGTGGTAACAAGTACGGCTTCATTACGATCGGTACGCAATCGTATTTCTTCCAGCAGATCATCTACCTGACTCGTGGCAGGTCGTACTTCAATCTTTGGATCAAGAAGTCCGGTGGGTCGAATAATCTGATCAACTAATCTTCCCTCAGCTTCTTCTACTTCAAAATTACCGGGTGTAGCTGATACATAGACTATTTGATTGATCCGCTCCTGAAATTCCTCAAAACGTAATGGACGGTTATCGAGCGCCGAAGGGAGACGAAACCCATAGTGAACCAAAGTTTTTTTTCGTGACCTGTCTCCATTATACATCCCGTTTAACTGAGGAACCCCGATATGAGACTCATCTATAATAAGGAGATAATCGTCCTCAAAATAATCGAGCAGATTTGGAGGAGCAATCCCCGGTTCCTTACCGGTGAGATGCCTTGAATAGTTTTCGATACCATTGCAATAGCCAAGTTCCTGAATCATTTCCAGATCAAACATTGTCTTTTGTTCAAGACGCTGCAGTTCAACTAATCTGTTTTCAGTCTGAAAATCGTTTAGACGATCCTTCAACTCAGTTTTGATAGTTTCAACTGCAACCTGTAACCGATCTTTAGATGTAACAAAGTGACTACCTGGAAAAACTGTGTATTCCTGCAACCGTTCAAGCACCACTCCTCGCAATGGATCAATAATTGAGATGGACTCTATGGTGTCACCAAAGAATTCCAGTCGCAGGGCTCTTTCTTCCTCATGAACGGGAAAGATGTCTATAACATCACCACGTACTCTGAAGGTGCCGCGATGAAAGGAAACATCATTTCGCTCATAGAGCATATACACCAGACGGCGCTGCACCTGTTCCGGAGCAAACTCTTTATCGGTTTCCAGAAAAAGATGCATATTTTTGTATTCATCGGGAGAACCAAGTCCGTAAATACAGGATACCGAGGCAACTATAATCACATCCCTGCGTGTTAATAGAGAACGGGTCGCGGAGTGACGCATCTTATCAATGGCATCATTTATAGCGGAATCTTTTTCTATATACGTATCTGAAGATGGGATATACGCTTCGGGCTGATAATAATCGTAATAGGATACAAAGTACTCAACAGCATTATTTGGAAATAATTCTTTAAATTCTGCAAAAAGCTGGGCAGCAAGTGTTTTGTTTGGAGCTATAATAAGGGAGGGTCGTTGCACATTTTCAATCACGGATGCCATGGTAAAGGTTTTACCGGATCCTGTCACCCCCAGGAGCACCTGGGTTTTGGCTCCGGATTCTATACCACGGGTAAGTGTTGCGATCGCTTCCGGCTGATCACCCGAAGCTTCAAAAGGTGCTATAAGTTCAAAGAGTTTTTCCATACTTTTCCACTTACACCATTTAAAATCTGATTACCATAGAAACTTCCCTGTAAATTGAAGTCTTCGCCTGTCTGTTTATCGAGCTATTGATGGCAATTAATAGTTAATATAATACACCAAATCAAGAGATGGATAAAATCTTTGACTTTCATTCAATCATTTTGATATCCTTATCGTATTAGTTGTAATACTATTTTGTTAGCAACGAATTCTGGGAGTAAAAAAACAGTGGATAAGATTTCTGTTGTCATTATTGATGACCACCCTGTTATCCGTCATGGGGTTACATCGGTTCTAAAAAAACAGTCCGATATGATTGTGGTGGGTGAATCAGAAGATGCATCATCTGCATTGCCTCTCATAAAAGAATTACTGCCTGATGTGGCAATTCTTGATATTACCATGGCTGGAATAAGTGGTATTGACCTTATTCCCTATATCAAAGCCCTGTCTGAAGAAACAATTATCATCATTTACTCCATGCACCATAATCATGATAACATCTTTCGATCATTCAAAGCAGGTGCAAAGGGGTACGTTCTAAAGGCGGATGAAATAAGAGACCTGCTCACCGCCGTTCGTGAAGTAATGCTTGGTAATATTTTTCTCAGCCGCTCACTCCCGCAAAATATTACTGAACAGTTGTTGAGTGGTGAAGGAGAGCAGGGGGTGCTTTCTGTTCTCTCACCGCGAGAACATGAAATTGCAAATTTACTGGCCCAGGGAATGACTCCGGATGAAATTGGAGAAACCCTTTTTATCAGTCCCAAAACCGTTCGGGTTCATCGCACAAACATTATGCATAAACTCAACTGTGGACGAGCCAATGAGCTCCTTCTTCTCCTGAGGGATTGCTTTCCTCAATAAAAACTGTAAACGCATTTTTACAACTTCATCAGGTTAGCAATTCCGCCTCATTTTCGAAAAGAAGATATCCGGAGCCATGGCCAACGTCCTGTCCATTTTTTTTACTTTTCACGGAGAGAACAAATACTGCACTGGGTAGATACTCCTGTTCCTTTGCAAAATCCATTACAACCGATGCCATATCTGCCAAAACGATATCATTGGACTTTTCCCTGACAAAATCATTATCAAGCCACCTGGTCTCACAAAACAAGGTCATAGACATCCTTTGTTCGTCAATATTTTCTGCAAGACCATGGAGGGTAATCTTTTTTCCATCGTCCTTTCTATCTTCAGAGCTGCAGAGAACCTCGATTCGGGCACTTCCCTTAGAGTCGAATCCAGAATTTTTATCGCAGTTCAACAAACTAGTCTGAACCAGAATTTCATTATTTTCAGAAAAACATTTATTGCATAGTACATTCTTTATTAAGCTTAATGTTTGTTCCGAATTACCATATTTCATATCATTCACCGCTACGAAGAGTCTTACTTTGTAAGAAAGTTATGTGATGTACTTTTAGTTTCTTTCAATATATTTCAATTAACTCTGGAACTTGTCTCACGTCCAAAAAGCATAAATCCTCTTCCATGACCTAAATCATACTGATAACCATCTTTTTCCTTTCGATACAGTTGTACACTGAACACAGAATCTGAGAGTTGCTCTGCTTTTTTACCAAACTGCAACCAGAGGGAATTGGCAGCCAGCCCTTTACCATATCCACGTTTCCATGATGAGTTAACGGAACCATCCCAGTTAAGAGAAAAGAACAGGGCAAATGTTTCCTGCTGTTGAAAAGCATTTTCGACTATTCCTGAGATTGTAACCTCAAGCTTATCTTCAGATTCAACGATATCGTCATAATCTATAGTTGTTTTCAACATTCCACTGGTGCCAAGAGAGTTTGCCCTATCAATCAAAAAATCTTTTGACTCAACGATGATCTCAACATCATGTTTTTCCAACGAGATTGCCAACAATTCCCCGACAAGATCACAAATTGCAAGTTCTTCTGTATTCTTAGTACCTTCATAGTGAAGTTCATTTTTATTTTGTAAAAGTTCCATTATACCAATTCCTTATTTTGAGTTTTTTAAAAGATTTGGTATAATGTAAATTCTCAGGCCTTTTGTTGCTTGACAGTTTACGCCTATCTTTTGGCAGTTTACGACAAATCATGCACAAATGTGCTTTACTGATCTTTTTTTCTCTACCCTTTGATTGACTATGTATTTAACAAAGCTTGCGAGCATCCAGCTTGTACTCTGGAAAATGCTTGAACACTATGGAATAGATCCTGCCCCTGTCTTCAAACAGGTCCATCTAAATCCCGAACTAATGTACCAAAGCGGTGAACGATACTCTCTTAACAAAATAAGTGATCTTTGGGATGAGATGGAAAAAAGAATAGATGATCCCTGCTTTGGACTCACGGCGGCAAGCTGCTGGCACCCATCTCATTTTGGAACCATGGGCTATGCCATGTTGGTGAGTAAAAGCCTGAGAATAACCCTTGAGAGGCTCATCCGGTTCCACAAGGTTATATCGGATGCGGATTTTGGAAACCTCTACGAAGACAAGAAAACCAACTCACTCGTTTTCACCCTTAAATACCACGATGAATCACCATATGGCTATGGTCGTGAAGACTCCGCACTTGCCTGGCTTTTAAGCCTCTTACGTGTGAATTACCATCAAGAGCTTGCTCCTGTTTCTGTCCATTTGACACACAGCAAACCGGAATGCAGTGCAAAGTATTTCAAGTTTTTTCAGGGTCCGGTCTATTTTGATGCTCCTGTTTGCCAATTGTCCTTGTCTCTTGACATTGTTGACCAAATCCTATCAAGCAGCAATGAAGAGCTTGCAGAATTCGGTGATCTGGCAATGACAAATTATGTTGCTTCACTTGAATCAGGAACAGAAATCACCCATATCAAAAAAATCATCGTTGCGAACATGCCTTCAGGCAAAGTCACAGTGGAGCATGTTGCTGTCGAACTTGGAGTCAGCGGAAGAAAACTGCAACGAATCCTGCATGAAAAAGGAACCACATATCTTGCTGTGCTCAATGATACACGTATGGATATCGCAAAGGGGTATATTCGAAATAAAAGTATGGATCTTACAGAGGTGGCATTTCTACTGGGATTTGCAGAACTCAGTACATTCTCACGATCCTTTAAAAGATGGACCGGAAAATCTCCTCTGCAATTCAGAAAAGCAGCATAATCTTTTTTTCACAACAAAAAAAAACCCTGTTATCTCAAAGAATAGAGAGAACAGGGATTTGGACACAAAAAATACCTACCTGTAGATAGATATTTAATCTGTAACTTTAGAAGTATTAGTTAATAGCTTCAGAAAGTTTGGAACCAGCTTTAAATTTAGCAACATTCTTAGCTGGAATATCAATGGTTTTGCCGGTCTGGGGATTTCTTCCCTTGCGAGCTTCACGTCTGGATACAGAAAAAGTACCAAAACCAACCAGAGTTACTTTATCGCTATTCTTCAAGGTCTCAGCGATGGCTGCGAGAGTACTGTTCAGCGCTTTTTCTGCTGCAGCCTTTGAAATGTCTGCGGCACCTGCAATATTCTCTACCAATTCCTTCTTGTTCATGGATCCCTCCCGGAAAACTATTTTCTAATTAAACAGGACACAGACAAAACTGCTCCCCTAATCTCTTCCTTATTTCTTTAATAAAAGCATCATTGATTGTCAAAAGAAAAAAGAAAAGCACAGCTTTTAAATAGTATTTCACTTTTCTCTACAACCCTTTATTATCACGCTTTTATGCACAAATTTGATTCGTAACACCTTAACTGAAGCTCCATTCAGAAGCAAGCACTAATCGTATCTTTAAGAAAAAATAAATCTTAGAATAAAACTTCTAACGACGGGGATTTAGGTCAACAAGAATCCTCGTAAAACCAACTGATTTAAAGAATGGAATGATTTCAACTCGCACAGAGGATGCAAGCAACCTTTCCCCATCTTTTCCAGTAACTTCAAGAACGATATCCTTTCCCTCAGGCTTCACTCTACATCCGATAAAACCACGGTTTAAAAGAAAGTTTTCACATTTTTCCACACGTTCGAGCCCCTCCCGGTTTATAACCACGCCTTCCTGCAAACGCGTTGCGAGACAGGAATTTGAGGGTTTATCATGGTTACTCAAATGATACGTAAAAGCTAAGGAACGTATATCCTCCTTATCAAGCCCTGCATCCAGCAATGGAGTCTGTACACCCAGTTCGTGGATAGCTCGAAATCCAGGTCTTAGTGTTTTCAGATCATCAACATTGCTCCCATCCAGCAAAACCAGACAGTCAAGCTTCTCAAGGATACGCTGGAAACTCTGATACATCCTTTTCTTACAGAAATAGCAGCGATCCGGGGTGTTGGCGACAAATTCAGACCAGATTAGCGGGTGTAGCTCCACTTCCATTCTTCTTTCCTGAGAAAACTGTAATTCATCAAGAACCATGGTGGCATTCTTTTTTTCCAGGTCACTGACCAGTTCAGAAACACCTCGTAAAACAATTACCCGCTCTCTCCCTATAGCCTCCATAGCCGCGTATAATAACAGAGTGGAATCCACCCCTCCTGAAAATGCGACAGCCACCCGGTCATACTCTTGAATGGCTAGAAGTAAGGATCTGTATTTATCTTGACTGTTCAGGGCTTCTCCTTAGGACTTATCAGCGTCCGGCAAAAGCTCTGCAGGCTTATTGAGCAGGAATTTACCGTCCATCATCCAGGATTTTAAGGTCTCAGCAATTTCTCTTGCCATGGGAATACTTGAAAGAGGAGCCGTTGGAACTGTTTTCCCATTCACCTCAATAGACCCTGTTTTCAATTGGCCGTAACTCACTTCACCATAGGTTCTATTGATTCCATTCGAATAATCATAGCCATAATCAATCACTTGAGTAAATAATTCATCATCTGAGACTCCGGTATACGCTGCCATCTCAGCATTCAAAATCGGAATTGGCACTCCCAACCCCACTGCCATAGTATTGCCATAACCCAGGATGGATATTCCACGAATGTAACGTGAAGACATCTGTTTCATATCGCCCTGAACCATAATTGTTCCAGCTGGGCGGACAGGTGTACCATTCTCATGCCTTGGAGCATTGGGATTGTGCTGAGTGCCGTGAGACGTTACATAGCCAATACCGCCACCAAGAAAGATTCTAGTGCCGATACCAATGGTTTTGTAATGCGGATCATTAAACAGAGGACTCAGTTCACCGGCACTACAATAATTGGCGTTTTTACAGTTGGGTTTTAAGGTACCCATATAGGTATGAACAGCTTTATCGGATAAATTAACGGCACAGTTATAATTCTGATATCCATTTCTGGGATTGCAAAGCAGGGCATAGGGAAGTTCATCAAGGGTGAACTCTTTTTTCATCTTTCTTCCGAGGTAACAATCGGTCCCATAGGCCTTTGCCTCCAAAAAGACTTTTTTTCCTGCAAGAAGATCTTCAATAACATGACCACCACCATACCGAAATTCGCCGGGATAGAGTTTATTTAATGGATCATCTTCAACGGGTTCCGTAGCACCGATATAGCAATCCACGGCTGCCAGCCCTGCGTATGCAGAAACCTTATTAATCCAGACCTTGGAGGCCTTAATAGTAGGAGTCATCTGACCAAAGTTTAAAAATGCGCCGGAAGAACACATGGGAGAAAACGTCCCGGTGGTAACAACATCCACCTCTCGCGCTGCTTCCTCGGCACCCTTTGATTTTACAATAGCAACCATTTCTTCAGCGGTTACAATAACAGCCTCGCCCGCTTTTATTCTGGCATTAATCTCTTCGTAGGTCTTTTGTACTGGTTTATCGCTCATAACAGGTTATTCTCTTTTTTATAATACAATTCGAAGAAGTTATATACGTGTGCTACAATCCCCGTAAATCGGGTCAAGAAGTGACTATATCTCGGCAGGACCGCTTATTCCAGTCCTTTTTACAACTTGACATACTTTTTTCTTTACCCTACATTCTCCTATCAATATAACTGAATCAAAATTAACCTTTTCTGATACAGGAACGACAATGGCCAAAGATCTCACCCCGGTTCGCGATGGAATCGATAAAATTGACAATACTATCCTTGATCTCCTGAAAGAACGTCTGTCCCTGGCAAAATCCATCGGCCAGTTAAAAGACGAAAGTAAGCGTGCCAAATGGGACCCTTTTCGCGAACGACAGATCTATGAACGCCTGACCGACCTCAATAACGGAGTCTTTCCAAAGGAAGCACTCCACTCTATCTTTCATGAAATTATCACTACCTGCAGATTGTCGCAGCAGAAGGTAGCAGTTGCTTATCTTGGACCAGAAGCCACATTCACCCACCTTGCCGGGGTTAAATACTTTGGTAATTCCGCAAGTTACAGCCCGATGGAATCGATTACCGACGTATTCTCTGAGGTTGAAAAAGGTCGGACCCAATACGGAATTGTTCCCGTTGAAAACTCCATTGAAGGTGCTGTTTTTTCCACCCTGGATTCCTTTATGAAATACAGGACAAAAATCTGCGGTGAAGTACGAATGGAGATCACCCATAACCTGGTATGTAAGTCTGGCGATATCAAAGATATCCAGACGGTAGCCTCGCACACCCAGCCTCTTGCCCAGTGCCGGGAATGGCTGCGCAAACATTTGCCGTCCTGTCCTACTCTACCAATTTTTTCAACGGGTGCCGCAGCTCAAATGGCAGCGAACAATCCAAACATTGGAGCAATAGCATCTTCTCTTGCAATCAAGACCTACGATCTGCAGGTTGTAGTTAGAGGAATTGAAGACTATCGTGGTAACACCACCAGATTTCTGGTTATAGGGAAGGAATCGCCATCGCCAAGCGGAGCAGACAGAACATCCCTGCTATTAGGTATTATGGAACGTCCAGGCGCCTTAAATGAGATTTTAAGTGTTATCGCCCGCGCCGGGATAAATCTGGCAAAAATTGAATCCAGACCGATAAAAGGCAAACAGTGGAAATACCTCTTTTTCCTTGATCTCATGGGTCATATTGAAGATAAAAACATCAAAGACTGCTGCAAAACCCTGAATTCACTCTGCTCCTATTTTGAATGGCTCGGATCCTATCCCGAAGCGGATGAATCATCCGCCGATGCGTGACATCTGACCGCCACATTTAGCCTGATCTTCAGCCAATGTGTGTCCCTTGGGCTTATCAAGGATAGTCTGTTTGACAAGCCCTTTAATCTCATCATCCGTTGCACCACTTCTCAGTAAACCTTTTAGATCCGCTTCTTTGTCGTTTAACAGACAGGCTCGTAATCTCCCGGCTGAAGTTAAACGCAGACGATTACAGGTATCACAGAAATGATGGCTGATCGGACTGATAAACCCAACATTTCCTTTTAATCCATCCCTGGTCTCCAGTGAATAGACCCGCGCCGGACCATCCATTTTACACCCTGGTAATGGTTGCAAATCGCCAAGTACTTCAATCTGTTTTTTCAAATCGGTTGAAGAGATATAAGAAGCCTCATTCCAGGTGGATTTATCTCCCACTGGCATAAATTCGATAAATCGTACCTGATATGGTTTTTCCACAGCAAGGCGAGCAAAGTCAACAAACTCATCGTCATTGACTCCCTTCATGGCAACCACATTCAGTTTAACATCGAATCCGAGACGCTCGGCTGTTTCTATCCCTTTCCACACCCTGTGGTAAAGATCAGCACCCGTTATCTCCTTAAACCGTTTGGGACGCATGGTATCAAGTGAAATATTCAGCTTACGAATGCCGGCATCATAGAGCGCTTCAGCCTTTTCATGTAACAGGACACCATTGGTGGTTAAACGAATTTCATCAAGCCCGTCAATTTGTGACAGAGATTGAATAAAGGTCATAACCCCCTTACGTACCAATGGCTCTCCGCCGGTAAGCCGGATTTTATTCATCCCCATCCCCACGACTAATCTGACAATACGCAATAATTCCTCATAACTCAGCAGGTCTCCATGCTTCAGTACTTCCAATCCCCCCTCATCGTCCACCGGCATGCAATACACACATCGAAGGTTGCATCTATCAGTTAAAGAAAGACGGAGATAAGAGATAGTTCGTTCAAACATATCAACAAGTTGACTACTATTATTAAGGCTCATTTTTGTTTTTGTCATAGATCCATACGTTGTAAGAAATGGTTAGAAAAATATCAATCCACCGCAACCATTGACTTTGAAGGAAAGGACTAATATATTGGCATCCTCTTACCCTGATTATACCTTTTCTGCCAGCAGTTATTTGTTCTGCCGGCAATAACGTTATCGCAAGAAACAGGCGGAAGAACATGCTAACCCTGGGAATCGAAAGCTCCTGTGATGATACTGCTGCCGCAGTACTTGAAGACGACAATAACCTGCTCTCATCTGTCCTTACCAGTCAGGATCAGATCCATACCCGTTTTGGTGGAGTTGTACCGGAGCTTGCCTCCCGAAGCCATCTTGAATCCATTGTTCCCGTAGTTACTGAAGCGCTTGCACGAGCACAGGTCGACCTGAAAGATATTGATCTTCTTGCCGTCACCCAGGGTCCCGGTTTGATCGGGTCATTGCTGGTTGGATTTTCCTATGCCAAAGCACTCTCATATGTAAACAAGACTCCCTGTGTGGGTGTGGATCATATGGCGGGACATATCCTTTCGGTATTTCTGGAAGAAAAACAGCCGGACTTTCCCTTTATAGCACTTGTTGTTTCAGGTGGAACAAGCTCTATTTACAGAGCAGACAGTTTCACCAAATTCACCCTTCTTGGAAGAACTCGAGACGATGCCGCCGGAGAAGCCTTTGATAAAGTAGCAAAACTTCTCGGTTTCCCCTATCCAGGAGGACCTTTTATCTCAGAAAAAGCAGCAACAGGACACTCCGATGCCATTAAATTTCCTCGGTCATGGCTGGAAAAGAAGTCTCTCGATTTCAGCTTTTCCGGATTAAAGACATCGGTATTAAACCACTGCAACCGTGAAAAACAAAAGAACATCCCCCTTCAGGTTGCAGATATCTGCGCCTCTTTTCAGGAAGCCGTAGTCGAGATCCTGGTTGAAAAGACTTTGCTCGCCGCTTCCCAACAGAATATTCGGGCAATCGTACTTGGTGGCGGCGTTTCTTCTAACCCGCGTCTGCGACAATTTATGGAACAACGCTGTACGGAAGAAGGAAACACTTTGTATGTGCCACGCCCCGCATATTGCACAGATAATGGAGCCATGATTGCTCTCGCTGGTGTTCACAAGCACCGTCTGAGTTCTGATTTTTCCTACGATAATGATGTTTACTGCCGTTCGATGCTTGCCTAAAAAAAATATAACAGACAAACATACCTTTTTAATTCAACTTATATTGTATTATCCTATGGCAAGTGGTTAAATTGTAGAGGAGATTTCCCAAGAACAGCATATGAACTTTACACGCCTCAAAAAATTCTATTACCTCAAATTTCTGAGGATCAAAGGTGCCCCAAAAGATATCGCCTGGGGAGCGTGTATAGGTGCGTTGATTGGGACCATGCCGGTGATGCCATTCCATACCATCGGTATTATAGCCATCTGTGTCCTGACCAGAACGTCAACCATGGCTGGACTCTTCTCAAGCCTTGTTATCAGTAATCCTTTTACCTATATTCCGATCTATTATCTGAGTATGGTAATCGGTAACTTTATTACCCCCTACGATATAACCTGGGAAACAATTCACAACATTCTGGAAGTTATCATCTCCGGCCATGGTTTTAAAGAATCCGTTCAAATACTTGCCAATCAGGGAACGGAACTCATTGTTGTTATGTTAAGTGGAGGGTTGGTTCTGGCCCTTCCCACTGCAGCCTGCTGGTACTTCTTCACACTGCGCCTTTTTCTTAAAATTAGAGAGAAACGCAGACAAAGACATATCCTTCGCGATAAAAAGAAAAAGAAAAAAATGAAACTGAAAATGAAAATGAAGAAAAAGAGCCATGACCCGATACGGTGAAACCAGAAAATCACTCCGAGAAGAGGGCCTGGCTCCAAAAAAACAACTGGGCCAAAACTTCCTTGTCAATAAGGCGACCGCTGGAGCAGTCGCTCGTTGTGGCCCTATTCTTCCTGATGATATCATTATCGAAGTGGGAGTTGGACTAGGAGCACTTACCCAACCCATATCCGAACAGGCAGCACATGTATTTGGCCTAGAGGTCGACAGTGGCATTGTGCGTTTCCACAAAGAAAAAGATGACCTCCCCGAAAATGTAACACTGTTGCATCAGGATATCCTGAAAGCTGATTTTAACGAACTACAGCAACTCAGTAAAGGCCCTATCAAGATAATGGCCAACCTCCCCTATTCCATCTCCAATCCATTTCTTTTCACATTGATTGAACACCAGGAAAAGATGCACTGGGCGACCATTATGCTTCAAAAAGAGGTGGCCGACCGCCTTACCGCAAAACCAGGAACAAAACAGTATGGTATTCCAACTGTTTTACTGCAAAGTTGTGCCACGATAAAATCGCTTCTCACCTTAAAACCCGCAGAATTTCATCCCCGTCCTAAAATCGATTCCGTCGTGGTGTATATTGATTTCACCGACTCTGAAAAAATCAGTGACAGGATCTACGACAGACTTCTTTTTCAGAAGATCGTCCGAACTGCATTCAGCCAGAGGCGAAAGACCCTTCTTAACACCCTTGCTTCCGGAAATTTCTTTGCGACAACCACCAACGGCGATAAGAAGCAGGAAAAACAACTTACAAAAGACACCATCACACAAACGGATATCTCCCCAGGAGCAAGGGCAGAAACACTCACTCTTGATCAATTTATTGACCTGACCCAGACTTTTTCACAAGCCATCGCAGAACTTCAGCCATAACTTTTGATATAGAGCCAGGTAAAACTCCCAACGTTTTTCAACAGCCTGCACGAAGGCAATTACTACCAACACCCAGGTAAACCATGCAAAATTTCGTTTTCCACAATCCAACCAAAATTCTGTTTGGCAAAAACACTGTTCCATCCATTGGTGCCGAGACACTCCTCTTTGGAGAAAAAGTACTTTTTGTATACGGTTCAGGATCCATAAAACGAAATGGCCTTTACCAACAGGTTACCAAGTCCCTTCTCAAGGCTGGAGCAACAATTACTGAACATGGTGGTGTTCAGTCGAACCCCCTGCTATCCCATGTTCAGATCGGTATAGAGCTGGCTAAAACGAATAAATGCAATGTGGTCTGTGCGGTTGGAGGAGGATCTGTTCTTGATGAGGCAAAAGCCATTTGTGCCGGAGCCACGGTACAACACGATGTATGGAAGTTTTTCACCGGGAAAAAAAGCGTTAAGTCACCTCTTCCGCTCTGCACTGTTCTTACTCTTGCCGCATCCGGGTCTGAAATGAATTCCGGGATGGTGATAACAAACGATAGAACATCACAGAAGTTTGGATTCGGCAATAAAAGACTCTTCCCGAAGACCTCCATTCTTGACCCTACGGTCACTTGTTCCGTGCCCGCCGACTACACCGCCTACGGCGCTGTAGATGCCGTTGCCCATATACTTGAATTCTACTTTACCACTGAAGATCCTTGCACACCCGTTCAGGACAGACTGATGGAAGGATTGGTGATAAATGCAATGGAGAACTGCAACAGAGTATTAAATGATCTCGACGATTATCAGGCAAGAGCGGATCTGATGTGGACGGCAACTCTTGCCCTGAATGGATTGACTGCTGCGGGACTTGGAAAGGTTGGGTTTCCAATGCATATGATAGAACACTCCCTTTCAGCCTTTTACAACGTACCCCACGGTGCAGGACTCGCTGCGGTTATCCCCGGTTGGATGCGTTTTCATGCAGCACAGCAACCAAAGCGTTTTGTCCAGTTTGCTGATCGGGTATTTAATATTTGTAAAGGAGACGATTCAGAAAAAGCGGAGCAGGCTATAGCAGCACTCGAAACATGGTTTCAAAAAATTCAATCCCCAACCACTCTCGGCGAACTCAATATTCCTGAAAAAGATATCCCACGAATTGCTAAAAATGCAATCACGCTGGCCCGAATATGGCGAATGAAAGATTACGACGAAACAAAAATCGAAGCAATCCTGAAAAACTGCTTATAAAATCAAACTTGAAGGTGCCTTGAAAAAAATTAGTCTTTTCGTTCCAAATCGAGGAGTGATTTTTTTTTACCGTAGGCATATAGTCAATATTCCGAGGATAAAAAAATTCTCGCAACGAAGAGTTGGAGCGAAAAGGCAATTTTTCAAGGTAGCCATTGAATCAGTAGTGATTTTTGGCTATCTGCTCAAACATTTTAACAAGCCCTGCACACAGAGTATAGATCGATTTCACATGCAGGTTGGCAGCACAGCATTTATCAAAGAATATATTCAATTCCGACTCAAGATCCCCATCCGCTGCCTGGTAACATATCAAAATAGGAATATGCGGAAATGGGTGCAAAACAAGTGCAATATCCGCTTCAAACCCTTCCACCTCCTGTCCTAAAAACAGATCCACAATATCTGTCAGGAGCTCCGGATGGTTATCGGCAAGTAATCGAAGAGGTGTTTCACATCGGCTTCGAAACAGACCGCGCCACTCTATCCCGCCTTTAATCTCTCGAAATGAAATCCATTCGCCTGAAACCTCTTCATGATCGCTACAGCAGATATAAGAGAGTAGTGGTGCTTCAACCCATGGGATAATATGACACTCGGAACGTACCACACCGCCCCGATCCACATGAAAATCTTTTCCCAACGAACACACACTCAAACTATCCTGCTCTCTGTTATACTCACCGCCCACACGCTGAGCCACATCCTGAAAATTCAGCTTCTTGATTTTTTTAAACAGCTTAGCCATAAACGCAGGTTGTTCCGGTTCAGCCGTTGAACGCTGTACAAGATTGACAGACAAGCGGTTTTGATTACTTTTAGAAAGAGAGGGACAATCACTCAATTTTTTCTGCCCTCCAATAACAGCTGCCGCAAAGGCCAGACAACTTGGCAACATGCAACGCTTACAGTTATTTTTTTCAAGAAGTTTATAAATATCGAGAGGAGTTAAAACTGTTTTTCTTTCCATTTTAAATGAATACCTTCAATTCTCGCCAAGAATGCTTTGTGGTGGTATATTTGCTTTTTATAAAAAAAATAACAAAGAGGAACTCAATCGATGAAAAACCAATATGACACTCAGGAAGGCTATTGCAAAATGCTTGGCCATTATCTCACCTTTGATTACTGCAGAACGGCAAACAAGGGGTATCCATGCAGTAAGGTTCTTGATTGCTGGTTCCAGCACTTTCCAATCCAGGAGTTTATCAACGAACACTATAGCAGTGATGACCGGAAAAAGATCTTTGAACCACCAAAAGCTAAGATTTCAAGTCTTTCTGAAATATTAGAGCAGGCCCAGCAACGTTTGAAAGAAAAGGGGTAAACCACTTTCTTTTTATTTTTTTTTGCCGGCTTTTTTTACCAGTACCGCTTTTCCCAGGGTCATAGAAACAATCTCGCCACTCTCCTTTGACACCTGACATTTACCTGCAGTTTTGACAAGTTTACCATCAGATTGTCTGATTATAATTGCCAGAGGCTTCGTCCAGGAAAAGTAGAAGTACTCGCTATCCTCGGTTCTTTTTCTACAATTTGGTGCTTTAACCTGCCCTGAAGGACGATAGGCCTCGTATTTTCGCTTACATTTTTCAACGGCTGCAACCCATGACACACCATCTTTTACCACTTCCGTTTTTGTTTCGGCAAACCTCTGATACAAAGTGAATGCGATAATGATCAGGAACAAAAATGCCACCGCAACTGCACAACCGGTTTTACTGCTCACCTTACTTCCCATCACTTCCTCCTGTTTTCCAATGAACCCTCTCTTTTTTTACAAAATACATATGTGCTATTCTACCGTCAACGAAGCAAAATGCAAAACCAAGAAATAAAACCTCTCCAAATACAAGAGGAGTGGAATAAAAAATGCTTTTCACTTGTGGCTGAATAGCAAATCTAAATGCATTCACCCGGTACACTTTGATACTACCAAAAAAATTAAAAAACCTACAACAATCCGTTAATTTTGAGTATAATTAGAAATGGTTATCCATTGGCAACTGGTTGCTGAACAGAGTTTTTATTCTAATTGCTGATGGCCCGGCATATGGGTTAAAACCTGGTTATATTACAATTCCAATTTTCCCAATCCTTTTTCGGGGAGATCATCTATTACCCATTCTTCGAAATTTTAATGCCACTCAAGGAGATACCAACTATCCACTTGTGCTTGAGGTGTCGGAACGTTTACTGTTTGAGGATAACGAAATGGTAGCCACCGCTCTCACTGAAATTAAGGGTATGGGAATCGAATTATCATTAAGGAACTTTGGAGCAGACAACTCTCCTCTGAGCTGCATCCATAATTATCCTCTGGACTACCTGAAGATCGCACCATCCTGTGTTCAATCCCTAGACCGTAACAGCCCAAATTCTACTCTTTGCACCATTATTACCCAAATGGCACATGCATTCAATCTCCAGATCATTGCCGAAGGTGTGGTTACGGAAAGTCAGTATACTTTTTTGAAAAATCTGAATTGTGATTACGGCCAGGGCAGCCTGTTTTGCGAGCCGATCGCAGAAAAAGACCTGTTGCAGAGTCAAACGAAGAACACAAGCGGATCGTGGAATCGTGTTAAATCCGTTGTTCAATCACTAAAAATCAAGGAAAAACAAAACAAAACCATCAATTGAAGCATCAAAAGCACCCAGAATCGCCTATTCTACTGGAAGTTTACAACAACCTGCAGTACCAGCAAACTGTGGTACCACAGGCCAGATAAAAGAGAATGAAGATCACTGACAATAATCAATCAGCTTCCCAAAAATCTTCTTTTTCAGCTCCGCACTTAGGGCAAACCCAGTCTGCAGGAACTTTTTCCCATGGAGTATCAGGATCAACGCCATTCTCGTAATCACCTTCTGCAGGGTCGTAAATATAGCCGCAAGGGCATTCCCATTTTTGCATAACACGTCTCCTTGTTCGTTATAAATGTATGTTAACCTACTACAATAAAACTGCATAACCTCTCTCTTCATTACCATAAAAGCAATTCACATCCAAACATTCTTATATTTTTTCTGTTCAAATATATCGTAAAAGAACTGTGGCTTCTGGTAAAATCATTTGTCTGGAAAAACAAAAAGAGTCTTTTAAAAGCTGAATTGGTTAGTTTTTCATGCTATTGTGGCTTTTTGTATATGAATAGAAATCCCATACCAACGGAAGGGAATCCCAATGAAATCTGCAAATATCTTAAAGGATCTAAACTATAACGAACAGAAGCCATCCATCTCTGTCTTGATGGAGACAGCAACTTCCAAGGAAATACGAATCGTTTTTGTGGCTGATCAGTACATGAAGGAACATCAAACGCCGTATCCAATAACCGTTGAAATGGTTGAAGGTACGTTGGATTTTGGTGTTGAAGGAAAGATCCTCAATCTGGAAAGAGGTGATATCCTCAGTCTGGATGGTGGGGTACCCCATGATCTCCTGGCAAAATCCAAGTGCATCGTACGACTGACTCTTAGTACCGCTGACACCCTTCAGCGGGTAGAGGATGTGTTAAAACTGCGATGAATTCCTGGTTAATTTTTATTCTGATCGTTCTTCTTGGCAATTACCTCCTGGAACAGATCCTTTCCTCTCTCAATATCAGGGCGTTAGACAGCAACGTACCTCTGGAATTTCAGGATAGTATCGATGCCGAAAAATATAACAAATCTCAAAATTACACCAAAGTGACAGGACAGTTCTCTCTCATTGAGTCCACCTTCAGTATTGTTGTTTTGCTTATTTTCCTTCTCTCAGGAGGATTCAATGCCGTGGATATTTTTATCCGCAGTTTTCACCTGGAAGCAATCACAAATGGCGTTCTTTATATTGCTCTACTTCTCTTTTTCAGCTCCATACTCAGCCTTCCATTCACCCTCTATTCAACCTTTATAATTGAAGAGAAATTCGGTTTTAACAAGACAACTCTGAAAGTATTCCTTATGGATTTATTCAAAGGACTTTTCCTGAGTGTTCTTATTGGCACCCCAATTCTTTATCTTATCCTCTGGTTTTTCGAAACCAGCGGTAACCTTGCATGGCTCTATTGCTGGGGGGGACTAACCATTATCACTCTACTCCTGCAATTTCTGGCACCCGTACTGATAATGCCGCTCTTCAACACCTTTACGCCCCTTGAAGAAGGACCACTGAAGGATAAGGTACTGGCATTTGCAAATGACACATCGTTTAACATTCAGGGCATTTATACCATGGACGGTTCAAAACGGTCCAGTAAACTCAATGCTTTCTTTACCGGATTTGGAAGATTCAGAAAAATTGTTTTTTACGATACGCTACTCGAAAAACTCGATGATAACGAGGTTGTTGCTGTACTGGCACATGAAATGGGACACTACAAACATCGACACATTTTTAAGATGATGGCGATCTCCACTTGCTATACTGGCTTGATTTTCTTTTTACTCTCCCTTTTTCTGGGCAATGAAAATCTGTTCGCCGCGTTTCAAATGGAACATATTTCAGTCTATGGAAGCCTGATCTTTTTTTCTTTTATCTTTTCTCCCATTAGCCTTCTCCTTGGTATTGCCGTAAATATCCTCTCCCGCAAGCACGAGTACGAAGCAGACAATTATGCCGTACAGTCAACTGGATACCAAGAGTCACTGATAAGCGGCTTAAAGAAACTCTCTATTGCGAACTTATCAAACCTTACTCCGCACCCTGCCATGGTCTTTTTTCACTACAGCCACCCGCCAGTACTTGAAAGAATAAGAGCTTTAAAGAAGACTGTATAACTTTTTTAATAGGGAAAGTGTTGACAACAAGTTGGATTTTGAATCGTAATACTTTAAGAAATACGCTGCTACCCAAGTCTTTCTTCTCACATTAGGCATTCAAAATGAGATGGACTAAAACCTACAATAGGATTTCACACTACCTCCCCCTTTGTTCAAGTTCCCGCAAACACTTCTCAGCACATTCCGGGCAATAGCCATGGCTTGGCATAATATCCATTTTACGGTGAAAATACTGTTCCACAGTGAGCCATTCCCCATCACCACGACCGCATTTTTCATCGTCCCTGATTTTTCGGCAATCACAACAGATGGGCAGAATATTTTCATAAAGTGTTATTTTTTTTTGTAAATCTTGCTTCTCAAGACAACTCTGAATCCGTAAAAGAAGCTCTTCATAGTTATATGGCTTGAGGAGATAATCCGCGGCCCCAAGACGCAGTGCATTGATCGCCGATTTCAATTCGCCATAGCCGGTAAGAATAAAAACAGCCTGATATGGATTCTTTTCCCTGGCTCTTTGCAGGACTTCAACCCCATCAATCCCTTCCATCATCAGGTCAGTTATGATCAGATCATATTCCCGATCAAACATAGCGACAGCAGTTTCCCCATCTGCTGCAGTCTCTACCTCATATCCCTCATCACGTAAATCCTGTTGTAAACTCAAACGGATTATCTCCTCATCATCAATCAGGAGTATCTTCTTTGGTATCATATAGTGGGCTCGTTATCTGTTAGATTATAATTAATGGGTAGAATAACGGTAAAGGTCGTCCCCTTAGCCTGCTCTGAGCTGACTCTTATTCTTCCACCATGGCTCTTGATTATTCCATGGGATACAGAGAGGCCCAGTCCAGTGCCCTTAACTGCCGATTTAGTAGTAAAAAAGGGTTCGAAAATATTTTTCATATCCTCTGGCGTAATTCCCACACCTGTATCATGGATAGTGAGCACACAATCCTTGTCTTCCTGGCCTATGCCGATGGTAATGGTACCGCCTGAATCCGGAATAGCCTCGGCACTGTTTTTCAAAAGATTCAAAACCACCTGTTTAATCTGGTCTTCCACCGCATTGATCAGTATGGGCGGATCACTGTATTGTTTGACAACAGAGATCTGTTTTATTTTGAGCTCTTTCTGCAGAAGCAACAATATTTCCTTTATTGGCCGCCGCATCTCAAACGTTTTGTTCAAACCACTGGTCGGACGGTTAAAGGCCTGCAGGTCCTGTATAAGATTTTTCATCCGCTCGCACTCAGTCACAGCCATGACGACAAGCTCTTGAGAGCTCCTGTCAACAAGATTTTTACGCACTATTCTGTTGAGAACATTCGATACCCCACAAAGAGGATTATTGAACTCATGGGCTATGGAGGCAACCAGAGAACCTATGGCACTTAACTTTTCGGCATGAAGCAGTTGTTCCTGGGTTGTTTTAATTTCCCTGGTCTGTTCTGCAACCATCTGCTGTAAATTCTTATTGAGTTCTGCTAGCTCCCGAGTTCGAGACGCAATAAGAGTATCTTGTTGCAGAAAGGTGTTTTCAAGAATTTTCTGGTTCTTTTCACGGTTCCGTTCATACATATAGGAAAAGAGCATAACCGTGACAAAGGACGGGATAAAACGGTAAACAAAACTAGGAGTATAAATTGCCACCTCGGCTACGCAACAGTCGAAGACAAGAAACAGAACCGTTGGAATAAGAAGAAGAAATGAAGCGATCACACCAACACGTGCCCCCAACAGGAAAAGAGCTAAAAGGGGAAATGTATAATACCACATAAAACCTGTGGTATCAACACCACCGGTGACAAAGAGCAGCAAATAAAGCCAATACATCACGGTGATGCCAAGATAACAGCAAAGAACATATTTTCCTGTACGCCGCAGATAGAAAAGAAGCGTGAAAAGAAAAAGTACTGTGCCACAATCCACCAGAGCAAGCCAAAAAGCTCCCTGGGACAATGCAATAAAGCCGAGAACACATAAAACAAAAATCCCGATAAGCGCGAGGCCATACACCAGAGAGACCTTTCTGAGCGCCTCTCGATCATCGTTCCCGACACTTGCAGTAACGAGATTTTCAAACAGCAGCTGCCATTTCCCTAATAATAGACTCATCCGATCTTTTCTTCTGCCTCAATCAAAAAAAATAGAGTGTAACCTTTTATGTTTCTATTGCTGTTGGTAAACTCAGGATAAAGGTCGTTCCTTTACCCGGCTTTGAAGTGACACGAAGATCACCACCATGACTCTTGATAATGTTATAAGAAACAGAGAGACCAAGGCCAGTACCCTTGACTGCTGTCTTGGTCGTGAAGAAAGGATCAAAGACCTGTTTAAGATACTCATCCCTAATACCGGACCCATTATCTTCCACACTTATAGTGGCAAATTGTTCCATCTTTTCTGTACTAACCCTGAGTACCCCACCAGTATCGGGCATGGCCTCCATACCATTTTTTATCAGATTCAAAAGTACCTGTTTGACCTGATCTTCAACGGCTTGAACCAGTGTCGGTGCAGAACTGAAATGTGTCTCTACCCTGACACGACGGAGAGAAAGCTCTTTTTTACTTAACAAGAGAATAGACTCAACAGTTGACCGTAATTCAAAGAGATTTTTTTGGCCGCTGCTTGGTCGGTTAAAAGTCTGTAGATCCCTGGTTAGCCGTTCCATTCGCTTACATTCAGCAAGAGCCATAGTCACCAAATGCGCATCACATTCTTTCAATTGAACTGTTCTCTGCAGCCTTGAAAAAACATTTACCACTCCCGTAAGTGGATTGTTAAACTCGTGGGCAATGGAGGCAGAAAAGGCACCAATGGCGGCCAATTTTTCGGAATGGAGCAATTGGGCATGGGTCTTTTCCAGTTCAGTAGTACGCGACCGCACCCGTAACTCCAGCTCGTCACGGGATTGTTCCAGCTTCTCCTGCATGAACTGTTGCTTCTTTTTATACTGTTCAAAAATAGCGTTAATCCCTTTGGAAAAAAAGCTAGCAAGGGTGAGAGCAACTACTAGAACAACAAGCAGAAACCAAAAAAACAGCAACAAATCCTGCCGCACCTTTTTAGCCAACAACTCCCTTTTAACAGAAATGATGTCCTCCAGATCATTAAAATAAACACCCCTTGCCAACACCCAGTTCCATTGGGGGTAGAGTTTAAAATAGCTGAGTTTTCGCGATATTTTTTCTGAACCTGGCTTTTTATACCAGTACTCGACATAGGCCTCTCCATTTTCCCTGAGCCCCTGCAGCATCTCTTTGCGAAAGAGGTTTCCTTTGATATCGGTATACTTATCAGAGAGTTTTGTCCCTACCAATTCGGGACGGTTAGAGTTTACAAGCATGGTTGCGAAATTATCACCACCCTTAATATCATGCAGTTCGTAGAGAAAAAAGTAACTCCCCAGAGATGAAACAGTACTTTGCTGGAGTACCGTGGTAATTGATTGATGGGTCTTCGCCTCAAAAGAGTCAAAATAGTCTCCGACACCGATCATCCAGTCAAAAGGCTTGAAATATTTGATATAGGCTATTTTTTGAGAAAGTTCAGTGTCACTGCTATCCAGTTTAGGCCACCAGTATTCGTAAAATCCCTCGCCCTTTTCTGTAATTATTTTGGTTAATCCGGCCAACACCTTTTTTCTATTAGGATCTGTTTCCAAATCGGGTATCTGGCCTTCCAGAGATGGGTCTGGCGGATAGAGTTGAGGGATACCATCCATGGAATGAATAAATGCATAACTGGTCGCACCATGAAAACTTAATGGCCGGATGATTTCACGAATGAGCGGCTGAAGCTCTTCGCTCCCCATACTCTCTTTGTATTTTTCGTTTAAACTCTCAATTACCCCTGTTATATTCCTGTTTCTGTTTTTCAATACACGTTTGAGATCTTCCATGACAAGGTCACGGCGAACTTCCATGCGAAGTATTTGTTCAGCTACAGTCAGCCTCAGCTGTTCTTTCTGGTGTTCCAGAAAGGTTTCTTCCATAAACCGAATATCTTTATCAAGCTCTTCATAACTATTATAGATGTTCCAGCCACCCAGAATGCAGATAAGAGCAACTGCCAGCAGAACAAAGCTGGCAAAACTGATCTTACCCAGATTTTTTTCTGAAAAATATTTCATTTCAATACATTCTTGTCAAAGGCTGTTTCATCTTGTATCGAAAAACCCCATTCTTTACCAAGTATCTCTATAAAAAAAGCAATGATTCTCTATAGGTAGCTGAAGACAAAGTGTTTCTTTGTCAAACACCTCACCCCTTTTGATATCCATTATCATAACAATTAAAGCAGAAAAAGACCCCCAAAGCAATACCCGAAATACCAGAGTAAAACTGCAGTATAAAACCCTATGTTTTTGAGTTGGAATGCAAAAGATTAAGATGTACGCTTTTCAGCGGGTGGGAAAGGATAGGAGATAACTTCTAAGGTTAGTTTTACGTCCGGTAATACCCAACTTCTTTCGCAAGTTCTGGCGATAAAACTCCACTGTACCGTGGCTGAGGTTCAGCAGATCCGCTATATTTTTGCTGGTGCGTCCCTGTCTGATAAGATCTGCCACCTGTATTTCTCTTGGGGTCAAGTTAAGCAATTCAGAAGAGAGGTCCTTGCTAAAGGAAGCGGTGACTTTGTGGATATTTGCCTCAATAATGGTGGCATAAATAACTCCCCTGCTATCCCTTATCTCTTCTTTCAGGAGATCTAAATAAGGGAAGATATTTTCTTTCAGATTTTTACTGATGGTCTGTTCAATCTCATGTTTACTTACCTGCTGCTGTTCAAGGAGCACGCGTAAGGAAGTATTGGCATCGGATATTTCCTGGTGCTTTTCTTGAAGTTCCCGGGTCCGCCTCTGAACTTTCTTTTCCAACTCAGCATGGGACTGCTTTAATTTCTTTTCAGTTTTCTTGAGTTTTCGTTGCAATTGCCCTTTTTCCAGACACCTGGCCAAACGAAAAAGAAGTTCTTCACGCTGGTAGGGCTTTAGGAAATAATCGTCTGCTCCGCTTCTTAATGCCTCAATTACTGAGTCCATGTTTCCATATCCGGTCAGCAAGACAACACCGCATGTCGGGTCACGACGCTTGGCCGCCTTTAAGACTTGCATTCCACCCATCCCCTCCATGACAAGATCAGTAAGGACCAGGTCATAAGAATTTTCCGCCAGCTTGGCACAGGCCTGGTGACCGTCCTCGGCAGTCTCCACAGTATAACCAGCATCCTGCAGATCACTACTTACAGTGAGACGAAGCAGTTCCTGCTCGTCCACAAATAGAATTTTTTTTGAATCATTCTGATGACGGTCGGACTCTATATTTTTCATATCTTGATAATTTGAGTACCATACAATGGTAGTTTTGAGAGGCAAATACTCAATTTTTTTTATCTACACCATTAACTCTCACCAAAACCCGTCTGTCAACTTACTTCCTTACTTACTGGTAAATTATGAAAAAAAATCGTTCCCAATCTCAAAGTTCCATCCATTTTTGACAATTGCTTCTCCCAAAGAGGACTATTCCGCCTTTTATAGTAATGATTAGGATCATTTTTTATTGACCATCAACCTACCTACTGATAGGTTGGCTGGTATGGTTGATACACGAACAAAAATTCTTGATATAGCTGAAGACCTTGTGAAGAAAGTTGGCTTGAACGCCATGAGCTACAAGGATATCAGTGAGGCAGTCGGTATTCGTAAGGCGAGTGTCCATTACCATTTTCCGAAAAAAGAAAATCTGGTAGATGGATTACTTGACCGGTGCGCTGTTTCCTATGGAGATAATTATCAACGGATAGTTGATGGCAGTGAAAAGGCACCTGACAAATTACGTGAACTTGCCGCTGTATTTGCAGACGGTTTGAATACCAAGAAACTCTGCCTGGTCGGCTCCATCAGTGCAGACAGAAATACATTACAAGATAGCTCCTTCCACATTTTACAATCCACCATAAAAAAAACTGTTTCTATCTTTGCCACTGTTTTTGAACAGGGCAGACAAGAACAATCGCTGACATTTACAGGAACAGAAGAGGATACTGCTTTTGCATTTTTTTCTCTTCTTGTCGGTTCTCAGATAATCGCTCGCTCACACGGTGGAATTCAATTGTTCCAACAAGCAGCTGAGGGAATTATTTCAGGGTTTGAAAAGTAGTATTTTTTCTCACCATTATGACCTACGGGATGGTTGTGTAGGGATACAAAGGTAAAACATGAAATCCATTGAACCATATAACGGCTTTGAACTAGGCCCGATTCGCCCTCCCAGTGAAGCCGAAAGTTTGCTTATCAGAATCACACGTAACTGCCCATGGAATCGCTGTACTTTTTGTGGCTTATATAAAGATTCAAAGTTCAGCCTGCGTCCAGTGGATCATGTGTTGCGTGACATTGATACGGTTTGTTTTTACGTGGATGCAATTAATGCTGCCAGAAAATCAGGAAATCGTATTTCTCAAAGAGAGCTTTCCACGCTCTCGCCTAATGGAGGAAAAAGTGATCTCCAGGCCCTCTATGCAGCATCAAGTTTCGTTGCGAACAACATGGAATCAATTTTCATCCAGGATGGAAACAGCCTTATCATTAAGCCTGATGATATTATTCGTATATTGGGGCACATTAAGACAACTTTTCCTCGAGTGAAACGGGTGACCTCATATGCCAGATCCCATACAATCGCCAGAATAAGTGACGAGAACCTCAGTCTCATGGCCAGTGCAGGTCTAAACCGGATCCATATAGGAATGGAATCAGGTTCAGACAGGATTCTCAAAAAGGTACAAAAAGGTAGTGATAAGGCAACGCAGATTGTTGCCGGACAGAAAATAAAAAGAGCAGGTATTCAGTTATCGGAATATTTTATGCCGGGACTTGGAGGCCTTGCATTATCTCGGGAAAATGCAATGGAAACCGCTGATGCCCTCAATCAGATCAACCCGGATTTTATCCGCTTACGAACTCTTGCTCTTTCAGCTTCAGCACCCCTCACAGAGCAGTTTAAAAAAGGGAACTTTGATAAAATGGGTGAGGTCGACACTGCCAGGGAATTGCTTCTCTGGCTGGAAGAATTAAGTGGAATAACCAGTACCATACGAAGCGATCATGTGTTGAACCTCTTTCCTGAAATCGACGGAGTGCTTCCCACTGACAAGGAAAACATGATGCTACCTGTTCGGGGTTTCCTTTATCTTTCCCTCGATGAACAAATGATTTTTTGTATAGGCAGAAGAACCCATAGAATGGCACGATTTAGTGATTTAAACAATCCTGAGGCGCGTGACTCTGCCCGAAAGATGTGTTCCGAACTTGGTGCCACACCATCAAATTTTGATGGTGTCATTGATTCGATAATGCAGCGTTTTATTTAAAGCATTATTCCATAAAAACTCTGCCAGAAGAATACTGCATAATACAATCTACAAAAGAGGAAGCGGCAATGATTCAGAATATAATATCATATGATCCAAGTAATGGAAAAACACTGGGAGAATTACCAGGAGCAACTGTCACCGAGATACAAGAGACAGTCCTGAAAGCCAAAGCAGCTGCCAAACAGTGGAAGAACACTCCCCTCGAGAAACGTCTACGCACCATCCAAAAGGCATATTCAGGTGCTGAAACATCTGTAAACAGACTCGCAGAACTTCTCAGTCAAGAAATGGGAAAAGATATAAGAAGGTCAATTTCTGAAGTTCAGGGTACTATTTGGGGAGGTCCCTATATCGCCAATGCTTCTCTTGAGGCTCTACGCAGTAAAAATACTGATGGGGCAACCATCAAATATGGTCCCTTGGGTGTTGCCTTAATCATATCGCCCTGGAACTATCCTTTAGCCATGGCAAATAATCTTATTATACCAGCACTCATGGCAGGCAATAGTGTTATCTGGAAACCATCGGAGGAAACACCGCTTATTGCCCAGGCTTTTTTTGATATTATCCAACATGGCTTTCCCCGGGATGTTCTGCAAATAGTACATGGTGATGGTGATCAGGGAAAAATACTTGTTGAAAGCGATATCAATGTAATCGGGTTCACCGGATCCCAAGCTGCAGGAAAAGACATTATGGCAAGGGCATCATCCTCACTAAAACGACTTGTTATGGAGCTTGGCGGCAATGACCCACTCATTGTGATGAAAGATGCCAATATTCCGGCCGCAGCACGATTTGCAGTTGCAAGTAGTTTTGAAAATTCTGGTCAGATGTGTATATCAACAGAGCGCATTTATGTGGATGAATCTGTAGCCCATAAATTTGAAGAGCAGGTCGTCGCCATTGCCAGACAGTACAAAGTTGCTCCCTGGAATATGGATGGTGCCAATATCGGTCCGATTATCAATAAAAAACAACATGCTCATATTGTTAAACATATCAAAGATGCAGTAGATAAAAATTGCAGAGTACTCCTTGGAAGTTCCGATTATCAAATTCCCTTTATTATGCCAACCGTCCTGGCAGACATAACACCGGATATGCGTATTGAACAGGAAGAAACTTTTGGGCCTGTTGTATGTATAAGCAGTTACGAATATATTCAAGAAGCCATTGAGCGCGCAAATAATACGAACTATGGCTTGGGGGCAGTGGTCTTTGGCAGTGTGGATGCGCAGGAAGTTGCAGATCAGTTGGAAGCGGGTATGATAGGCATCAATCAGGGTGTCGGCGGTGGTGGTGATGCCCCCTGGGTTGGTGCTAAGCAAAGTGGCTTCGGTTTTCATGGCTCAGCGGAGGGACATCGCCAATTCGCCCAGGTTCGGGTGATCAGTCGTTAGTACTTTAATCAATATTTTCAAAGCAAAAAATATCAATGTACAAATGTGATAACAGAAAAATTACTTTTAGAAGAAAGAGGGAAACCATATGGGCTTAGCTAAAGAAAGTAAAAGATTTTCATGCGACGTCCTGGTCATAGGGGGAGGCGGCGCAGGCCTCAGAAGTGCCATCGAAGCAGGAGAGAACGGGGCCCGGGTGATCGTTGTCTCTAAAGCAAAGGTCGGGTACGGCAACAACACCATTATGTCGAAAGCCATCCTCACATCTCCCGGATGGGGTAACAGCAAAGACAACCCGCAGGTCTATCTGGAAGACACTATCACTGGGGGACGATATATCAACGATCAGAAACTGGTCCAGGTGATGGCAAATGAGGCCGGTCGCCAGCCTTCCATACTGGAAAAATATGGCGCCAGTTTCTCCAAAAAGGACAACAAATTTGATCTCCTTGCAATTCCAGGACACACCTATGCACGCGACGTTCAAGGGAAGAACCACAAAGGCAAAGATTATATGCTGCCACTGCTTTCCCATGCCAAAAAAATAGGGGTCGATTTTGTAGATAAGGTCTTTATTACCAGGCTTTGTTCAAGTAATGACAGGATTGCTGCAGTAACAGGAATTTCAGAGGAAGGTACCTTTGTTATTTTTACGGTCAAGTCCGTTATTTTAGCCACAGGCGGCTACTCACAGATTTACTTTAATACAAGTAACACGCCCGGAATAAACGGGGACGGCCTGGCCCTGGCCTATGAGTCAGGACTTTCCTTAAAGGATATGGAGTTTGTTCAGTACTATCCCACAGCCTCTGGGAAAAGAGGCAGCAATCTCTTGTTATACGAAGGGTTTCTTTTTAATGGGGCAGTATTAAAAAACAGTGATAACGAGAATATCCTGACCAAACACGGCCTGAACGATCCCAAGACACTCACCAGGGACCTTCTTGCACAGACAATTTTTAAAGAAATCAGGGATGGCCTGGGTGTGGAGAATGGTGTGGTTATGGATCTGAGTGCAGTTTCTGAAGAGAGACTGAAGCAGCTTAAACCTATGCTCCCGCAAGGTGTAGCGGAAAAAAGAACATGTATCGTATCGCCCACAACCCATCACAGCATGGGAGGGGTGATAATTGACACCAGTACCAAGACTTCTCTACCCGGCCTCTATGCGGTAGGTGAGGTTTGTGCCGGAATGCACGGCGCCAACCGTCTTGCCGGTAACGCACTTGCAGAAATCTTTTCCATGGGAGGAATTGCCGGGCGCAATGCTGCTCTCAACGCCAAAGAAAACGACAAAAGCAGTGTGCCGGAAAACCTCATAGAGCAAGAGAAAGAAAAACTGGAATCCCTGTTTTCCGATACTGGTAACGACTCCATCTCTTTACTTAAATCACTGAAAAAAATGATGTGGCTGAGGGCAGGGATCGTTAGAGACTTGGATGATCTTGAAAAAGCACTAACACACATTGCAGATTTTAGGTCTGAAAGCCAGAAATGCAAAATTGAAACTCCCAAAGATCTCATGGACAGTATGGGTCTTCAGAATATGCTGCTTCTCTCTGAGATGGTCTGTCGGTCAGCACTATTAAGGACAGAGACCAGAGGATCCCATTGTCGCTCCGATTATCCGTTGGAAGATAACGCCAACTGGCTGAAAAATATTGTCGTACGCAAGGAGAATAATGAAATGAGAATGGAGATGCAGCCAGTGCAAATGGAGTATAAGAGCTATAATTGCAATTGCTAAACCAAAGCTATCGGTACCTGGTCTGCTCAAACAGGCTCATCAAAATTTGTCAGACTCAATACAGAAACAACAGTTTTTAGCAGCACTATACGCCAAGGTAACGCATCGTAAGCTCTGTGGTCAGGTTATTACTATTACTCTCCCCTGCCCAGACGACCTTGCCCTTTTCCATGATATAGGTGCGATCACTAATAGTAGTCAGGGCCTCTATATCCTTATCAATCACCAGGATGGACAGCCCTCGTTTTTTTAAGATATCAAGCCCACTCCATATCTCCTGGCAGATGAGAGGCGCCAGCCCTTCGGTGGCTTCGTCAAGTAGCAGCAGTGAGGGGTTTATCATCAAGGCACGAGCAATGGCCAGCATCTGTTGTTCACCGCCAGACAGACTACCGCCTGATTGTTTCTGCCGCTCCTCAAGTCGCGGAAAAATAGAAAAAACACGTTCCATTGTGTATGGATCATCATGTTTACTGTGGTTTGCAGCGACGGCCAGCAGGTTTTCACGTACGCTCAAGGTGGGAAAGATCTGTCTACCTTCTGGCACCAGGCCAATACCAAGGCGGGCAATCTTATAGCTGGGAAGATGCTGGATCTCTACGCCATTGAAGGTAATTCTCCCGGTTCGGGGTGGGGTAAGGCCGATAATGGAACGAATGGTTGTGGTTTTTCCCATGCCATTTCGACCAAGCAGAGCCACGACCTCAGCCTCTTTCACTTCAAGATTTACCCCAAACAATGCAAGACCTGCGTCATAACCGGTTTCGATATTTTCTAGACGCAGCATTATGTCCCTCCAAGATATGCTTCCTGAACAAGGCGGTTCTGTTTAATGAGCAGCGGCGAATCAGTAGCGACAACCTCACCCTGCACCAGAACTGATATCCTGTCAGCCAGTGCAAACACTGCCTGCGTATCATGTTCCACCAATAAAATGGTAACCTCACCTTTGAGTTCTTCAATTAATTCGCAGAGCTTCAGGGTACCACCGGGTCCGAGCCCTGCCATCGGTTCATCAAGAAGCAGCATTGCCGGTTTTGTGGCAAGGGCCATTCCCATTTCCAATTGACGGCGTTCCCCGTGGGAGAGATTCCCTGCAAGAACGGTAGCCCTCTCGGTGAGCCCCATACGCTCCACATATTCATCAGCTGATGCCATAAGTTTCAGATCGCCGGTAGCTTTCGTCCAGAAACGAAATCCTGATCTCTGCTGTGCCTGTACCGCCAGCATTAAGTTTTCGCGTACGCTGAAATCGTTAAAGAGCGAGGTCACCTGAAAAGCACGGGCGAGCCCCAGCAGTGCACGTTTATTTACAGATGTTTTTGTGATATCGTGGCCATTCAGGAAAAGAACACCGCTATCCGGTGTAAGCAGACCAGTAAGCAGGTTTAAAGCTGTCGTTTTACCAGCCCCATTGGGACCAATCAAAGCATGCAACTCCCCGCTTGCAATAGTCAAATCAAGGTTCCTGCACACCTGCAGTTCACCAAAACGCTTGCTCAGCCCCTTAGCCTGAAGAAGTGGTTCAGCCATTGTTCCCACCTGCTCCCGTCAACAATCCATACAGCCCTCTTTTGGCAAACAGGACCACAATGATTAGAAAAGGTCCTAAAATAATCATCCAATGCTCGGTATACATGGCAAGGACATCTTCCATAAGGAGTAAGGTGGCAGCTCCTAGCACTGGCCCGATTAGTGTTCCCATCCCACCGAGTAATACCATAACCATAAGTTCACCGGATTTTGTCCAGTGCAGAAGTCCGGGACTGATAAATTCACTCTGATTGACAAGCAGTGCTCCTGCCAGACCAGCAGCTGCTGCCGAAAAAGTGTAACAGGCAAGTTTATAACGATAACTTGCAAAACCAAGCACCTGTACCCGCTGTTCATTCTCACGACAGGCTGAAACAACCCGACCGAAATGAGATTGCACCAATCTGTGCGCCATAACGAGAAAAACAACCAGAACAGCCAGACAAAGATAATAAAATCGGACATCATTGCCCAAGTCTACCCCCGGCAAGGTATTACGGTTATAGAGACTGAGCCCGTCACTGCCACCGAATTTTGTAAGTGAGACAAAGAAGTAGTAGGCCATCTGGGCAAAGGCCAGGGTAATCATAATAAAATGCATCCCTTTGGTACGCAGACAGATTGCTCCGGTAACCAGACCAAAGAGCCCGGCAATCACGATGGCAAAGGGCCATGCAAGAAGTGCGTTTTCGGTTCCACCCAAGACAAATGGCCAACTAAGCAAGGGCATCGATTCATAACTATGAAAGGCGAGAATGCCAACACTGTAGCCACCAATCCCCATAAAAACAGCATGCCCGAGGCTGACCATCCCCCCATACCCAAGTATAAGATCCAGGCTCGCTGCAGCAAGTCCGTAGATTAAGATTCGGCTGAACAGTGACAGCAAGTACTCCTGACCAAATATCTGGGTAACAGGCGGTAAGAGAAGAAAAAAGAGGAGTCCGATCCCATTGACAATGATTTTTCGATTACGCATTGGAATTATTCTACTCATGGACCTAATTCTGAGCCGGAAAGAGTCCGGCAGGTTTACAGGTCAGTACAACGGCCATAAGAATATAGACAGACATGGAGGCCAGGGACGCTCCCAAAGTATCTGCTGTGGAAGAACTGACAAGAAGAGAGAGGACATCCGGTAGATAGACACGTCCCAGAGTATCAACCATGCCAACCAGCAGAGCACCAACGAGTGCACCACGCACCGAACCAATCCCTCCAATAACAATCACCACGAAGGTCAGAATAAGAATGGATTCTCCCATGCCAACTTCCACGGCAAGGATAGGCCCGGCCATAATACCGGCAAGGGCAGCCAGCATAGTACCAAGCCCAAAGACAAGGGTATACAACAGGCGAATGTTCACACCCAGTGCCGCCACCATATCACGATTACTGGCACCGGCCCGAATCCGCATACCTAAACGGGTACTGGAAAAGAGCAGATACAGAAACAGGGCAACAAAAACGCCAACCAGAATTATTGCCAGCCGGTATACCGGATAATGGACACCGGGTAGTAATTCAACTGCTCCACCAAGCCATGGCGGAACATCCATAAACAGCGGTTGCCTGCCCCAGATTATGCGAGTGAGCTCATTAAAAAAGAAGATTAGGCCAAAGGTTGCGAGAACCTGATCCAGATGATCACGTTTATAGAGGCGACGCAGTATGGTTAACTCAACAAGCATGCCCACAGCAGCAGCAACCGGTAGAGCCACAACCAGACCAAGGAGGAAACTCCCACTGCGCACCGCAACTGTAGCCGCCACATAGGCACCAATCATATAAAAGCTGCCATGGGCCAGATTGATGACCTGCATGATCCCAAAGACGAGAGTAAGCCCGGCAGACATGAGAAAAAGCATGACGCCGAGCTGCAGGCCATTCAGAAGTTGTTCGATAAAAAGAAGCATCGTAAAACAGAAATCAGGAAAGTTCACCCTTCCTATTTCATATTGCATTCCTCAGCATACGCATCGGCATGATTAGTGAAAACCTTATTCAGGATACGATTGGTGTACGCGCCCTGTTCATCCTTGATGACTTCACGCACATAAATATCCTGTATGGGATGATGATTTTTGCCAAAAGTAAAGTTGCCACGTACCGTTGGAAAATCAGCTTTTTCAAGAGCTGTGCGGAAGGCATCTGCCTTTTCCATATTACCATTCACAGCTTTGAGTGCACTCCCGATCAGCAGTGCCGCATCATAGCCCTGGCTGGCATAAAGCGTTGGGGTACGACCATAGGTTTTACGAAAAGCAGCAACAAAGGCGATATTTTCAGGAGTGTCAAGATCTACACTCCACTGAGATCCATTGACAACGCCTACTGCAGCATCGCCTACAGCCTTAAGGATGCGTTCGTCAAAGGAAAATGCAGGCCCAAAGAGCGGAGTGCTTTTATTTAAGCCTGCCTGGGCATATTGCTTGATAAAGTTAATCCCCATACCGCCCGGCAAAAAGAAGTACACTGCATCCGGTTTAGCCGCTCGCAACGTAGCAAGTTCTGCTGCATAATCGGCCTGTCCAAGAGTAGTGTAGACTTCGCCGGCAATCTTACCTTTATAGAATCGTTTAAAACCAGCAAGGGCATCTTTTCCCGCAGGATAATTGGGCGCCAGCAGATACACATTGTTAAACTTTTTCTCTGTCACATACTGCCCAACGGCCTCATGGAGGTTGTCGTTCTGCCACGCCACGTTAAAATAATTTTTATCACATCCCTTACCCGCAAGTTTGGACGGCCCTGCATTAGGACTGATATAAAAAGCACCAGAACGTACAACCTTGGGAACCACGGCCATAGCAACATTAGAAAAGACGATACCAGTGAGGATCTGTGCCCTATCACGTTTCATAAAACGCTCGGCAATCTGTCTGCCTTTTTCCGGCTTACGGCCATCATCTTCAACAAGCAATTCCACTGGAATAGATCCAAGTGTCCCCTGCCCCTGCTCAATAGCCAGTTTAAATCCATCACGGATATCTTCGCCAAGATAGCCGGCTTTTGTAGATAACGTGGTGATCATTCCGATTTTAACGGGATCTGCAGCCATAGCACTGGACATGCTGAACAGCAGTATTACAAGTGAAAGTACAATTCGTTGCATAATTATTCTCCTATATCATAATTGCAAAAAGTTTCTGTAACAGAAAAAAATATTGGCAGAGTAGAAACAAGATCCATAGAAAACAGTAATTGATACCAACTGAGGCCCAAGAATACCAGATTTTAGAAAAGGGTCAATAACAGAAGAGTTTCATATTACCGTTGAATACTTTGCCCCGTACTCTCCTTTCCACCAAACACTCTTCGTACATCATGATAGATCAGAAAAAAAGCTGGCATAAGAAAAAGAATAACAACGGTGGTGAAAAGGATGCCGTATCCCAAAGAGATTGCCATTGGAACAAGAAAACGTGCTTGGACCGATTGTTCAAAAATCATGGGAGCAAGACCAAAAAAGGTGGTAAGTGACGTCAACATAATTGGCCTGAATCGCCTGACAGAAGCGTTAAAAGCAGCTTCACCAACATTCATCCCCACATCCCGGTAACGGTTGGCGGTAACCATAAAAACCAGACCTCCGTTAATCACCACTCCGCAGAGAGCAATCATACCGAAAATGGATATTATGGACAGGTTATAGCCCATAATGACATGGCCTATCATTGCACTGACCAGACCAAAAGGAATGGAGATCATGACTAGCAGTGCCTGCGCATAACTGCGAAAAAGAATGGCCAACAGACAAAATATGGCTGGCAGACTAAAGCCAATTCCCATAAGGAGATCATGGACGGATTTTCGTCTATCCCTTTCTCGCCCCTGGAAAGAATACCTGAGACCGTTGTAGCTGGCAAGTAGCTGTGGCAGGTACTCCTTTTTCAGGCTGGCAAGGATCATATTTTCATTTGCCTTGCCTGCCACCACACTGGCAGTGACATTAATAACCCTTTTACCGTTGACCCGGTCTATCTTTGTATACGCTCTGCTTTGTATTATTTTGGCGGCCCGATCAACCGGGATATCGCCACCATCCGGTGTTCTGATAAGCAACTGTTCCAGATTGAAAAGTGACTGCCTCTCCTCTTCCGGTAGACGGACCACTACTTTGACTTCATTTCGCCCACGCTGCTGCCTGAGAGCTTCCGTGCCATAAAAGGAATCTCGTATCTGGCTCCCGAGATCTCGTGCAGTTAAGCCTGCAGTTCGTCCTTCAGGAAGCATCTTAAAATCATACTGAGGTTTTCCCTGGGCAAAACCATCATTGATATCTGTTACGCCGTCATAAAGAGCAATGGCCTGTGCAAGATCTGCTGCGGCAAGTTCCAGCGTCTTAGGATCAGGATGGGTCAACTCAACATTAATGGCAGCAGAGCCTCCCGGCCCGATCAGATAGTCGAAGAAAAGCTTCTCCAGCCCGGCAACCTCCCCCACCTCTTTTCGCCACTGTGTGCTGAATTTTTTGGTGGATATCGTACGCTGATCCAGAGGTACCAGGGTTATGGAAACTTCGGCTGTATTGGAGCCATGACGACCGATATCCGTTCGCATCCCAACCAGCACCTCCTTGCCTCCATTTTTTTCCACCACCTTCATGCCACCCTCTTCAACCAGGCGGACAACTCTTTTTACCTCCTCCATACTGACGCCATAGGGAAGTTCAATTTCAGCATCAATGGAGTCGGTTTGAATTTTGGGCCGGAAAGAAAAATTGATCCGACCACTATCCCAGTAGGAATAAGAGGTGATCAGTACAGCAACAGCCAGGGCAGCGACAAGGTAACGAGAACGAATCACCCTGCGAAGACACCGTGTAAACAAACCGTTTATAAAGCGATCAAGCCAGCGGTCACAAAAAGAGGGTACAGCACTGGCAATCTCAGCCAACCTGCCAGTTGAACGTTTTTTCGGATAGTTGAGGTGAGCGGGCAGAATGTACAGACATTCCACCAGAGAAATCAGAAAAACAGAAATAACCACTGCTGGCAGAACAGCAAAAAAACGACCGGTGGAACCGGAGATAAAAAGAAGAGGGAGAAAGGCGATGATATTCGTCATAACTGCTATCAAGACAGGGGCCGACATCTCACGGGCACCCTCCACCGATGCGTCATAAGCTGTCATCTCCTGCTGCCGTTTATGGAAGATATTCTCACCAACCACCACCGCATCATCGACCACAATTCCCAGGGTAATGATAAAGGCAAACATGGAAATCATATTGATGCTACCGCCAATGAAAAAGAGAATAACCAGAGAACCGACAATGGATATAGGGATTCCCATGGAAACCCAGAAAGCAAGACGTGGTTCAAGAAAAAGTCCGAGAATAAGCAACACCAGGCAAAGACCAAGCCCCCCGTTGCCAAGGAGCAGTCTCAACCGATCTTTGTAAAGTTCAGATCGATCCCGATACGATTCCAGACTGACGGTGGCAGGAAGTGTCGGGACCAGTTCTTCCATATATGCATGCACCGCCCGAGAGATTTCTATAGGCGTCTGGTCACCGGTCCGGTAGACGTATAAAAAAACAGCTCGTTTACCATTGTAGTATGCTTCCCGATCACTCTCTTCAAAACCTTCTCGTATTTCAGCTATATCACCAAGCAGCAGTTCAGTGCCGTCTGCCCGGCTCATCATGACTAAGTTGTGAAACTCAGAGCCCTTATCCCGCCGTTCGCTGGTCCGCAGCAGTACCTCTCCTCCTTTGGTCTTAATTCCACCGGCTGGAATATCGATGGCACTTTCTTTAATTTTGTCAGCCACCTCTTCCAGGGTAAGATTATGAGAGCGCAGGATATGCTGCGATACTTCAATGGCCAGTTCCGGCTTCCGATTCCCATTGAGCTCGACCTGAGTAATTTTGGGAATAGCAATCAATTCTTCACGGATATTTTCAGCCAGATTAAAAAGACTCTGCTCATCAACTTCCCCATAGAGGGCAAGACGAAGGACCTCCCGTCGCCTTGTCTTCAGACTGACCAGAGGCCGTTCAACATCATCCGGGAAGGAGCTGATCCGATCAATATTGTTCTTTATATCCTGCACGGATTTGTTCACATCAGCACCGGAGAGCAACTCTACACTGATGGAGGCCTGTCCCTCGGAAGCAACCGCCGTTATCCGTTCGACCCCTTCCAAATCCCGAATTTCTTCTTCCACAGCCAGAATAATCCCTTCTTCAACCTCTTCAGGACTAGCACCTGGATAGCGCACCGAGACGGATACAATATCGAGGTCATAGCTAGGGAAAACTTCTTGGATAATCATTGTCGCAGAGAGCAGACCGCCTACGATAAAGAAGAGCATAAGCAAGTTAGCCGCTATATGGTTACCTGCCATCCAGGCTATCAGACCCTGTTGTTTGGGCTGCGACATGGACATTAGTGTTTTGATCCTTTCTTTTGTCTTCTTTCTGCAACGCCTGACTGACTCTGATCACGAACAAACATACCGGGGACAGGTGCCTGGAGACGACTAAGAATAATCCGTTCGTCAGGAGGAAGGGTGGCATCTACAAGGACATCGTCTACTCGCCGCCATAGGATCTTTACCTCTCGAAAGGCCACGATCCCCTCACTGTTTACTGTCCATACCCGATTCCCCTCACGCACGCTATGGCGCGGAAGAACATACACATCCTCCAGTATTCCAGCATTAATACGGACCTTAACAAAGCTCCCGAGCAGGATCTTTTCACTTCGGCTTACCTGGATGCCAGGATAATTTTTCTGTCCCGGAAGGTTGAGAGGGTTTTGCACCGTAACCAGAATTCGTGCCATACGACTTTTGGGATCGAGATCCCCCAGGAGTTTGAAGATTTCTCCTTCACGGATTGTGGGACTTCCCTGGTATCCTTTCTCCAGTATAACTTGAACCTTACTCGCCTTCTCTTCTGACATTCCAGGGAAATGAATCCGGTCAAGGAGAGAGAGCGGAATGGAAACCTGAACCCAGAACCTATCCGTTGCAACAAGGGTCGCAATGGAAGACTGCTTACCGACAAATTGGCCAGTTTCGACAAACTCTTCCAAAACCAGACCGTTGAAGGGAGCACGAATAGTGGTTCGGCGTTCTGCCAGTTTTGCTACAGACAACCGGCTCTTAGCTGCATTGAGCTGTGCCTCAGCATGTCGCAGGTGAGGTTTTCTAAGGGCCAGTTGTTCATTGATCTGTTTCTCTTGAAGCTCATCACGCAAGATTTTCCATTCCTGTTGCGCTATAATCTGCTTGCCCTTTTCAACGTCAAGTTCATATTGAGCAGTAGCGACTTCGGCCTCTCTCCCCTGAGCCTGTAGCTGGTAATCGAGAGGATCAATCTGAATAAGCATGTCACCTTCAGCGACAATGCCTCCTGGTACCAAATCCTTATTTTGCTCAATAACCCGCCCCTCGACCTCACTCAAAAGGACCACCTGCCGGGCAGGAATCACCGTACCTGAAGCCTCGAACACAATCGGCTCATTTTGTGGAACCAAAGCTATCGTTTTTACAACAGGGATAGGCCGTTGCGGTCTCTTTTTCTTTGTCTGTGGCTTACTGTTATATAACCAGTACGATGCCCCTGCAGCCAGAGCAATAACAAGCAGGGCGAGGATCGTGTTGACCAGAACCTTTCTATTCAATTTTGACTCCCTGGGGATGCGATTCGATATTCAGAAGAGTATTGCCCAGTGCCCGATACAGAAGGAGGCGATAGGAAAGATGCTCTCTTTGACGCTGTAAGATACTGCGTTCCAGCTTTTGCCGGGAAACAAGGGCGGCAAGGACCGGTAGATAGTCGGTTATTCCTTGGATATAACGATTCCTGCTCTCGTTGAGAACTGCTCGGGAAATTCGGAGTTGTTCACGCAGTGCTGTGAGTAGCTCCGCATGTTTTCGTTCCTGCCAGAGGCTGCTTTCCACCTCTTCGATGGCCAAAAGATACCGTTGTGAATACGAAGCCATCTTTTCTTCTACCACCGCCTTTCGTTTTTCGACTTCATTCTTTTTGACACCCCAGTCGATGATGGTCGCAAGAGCGTCACCAAAGATGGTGAACAGCAGATCACCATTAAAGAAGCCTGCAGAACTGCCAATTTTGATACTTGGGAGACGATCGGCCACTGCTTCAGCGATCCTATAATCTGCCGCAATAAGTTCCCGCTGCAATTGTCGCAGATCAGGCCTTTTCAGCAGCAGGTCGGCTGGTACGCCAAGATCCGGAAAAGCGGGAATATCAGGCAGGGAACCGCTATTGGGAAAGGGACTGTTGTCTGGTAGCTGTCCAAGTAATATATGAAACGTATTGCGTAAAACAAGGATCCGGGCCTCGCTTAAGGGGAGTTGCGCTTTCACAGACGCCACCAGTTCTTCCTGCTGATAGACATCGACCAGTGAAGCGGCCCCATTAGCAAAACGCAATTTAATCAGATTCAGTGAGGTTTCGTTGGCCTCAATCTGTTCCCTGAGCAGAGCAAGCAGTAATGTTTGTTCAATGAATTGATAGTATGTTTCTGCAACTTCAACGGATAAACGTGAGGCAAGGCTCTGCAGCTCATCTGCTACTGCCAGTGCCTCAAAACTTGCCGAAGCAGAAGCTGAAGAAAGTTCACCCCATAAATCCACCTCCCAGGCAAGTTCTATCGCAACAGCATTGCTTTCATTATGTTCACCATTCTGTCTCCAGTTTGTATTATACCCGAGGCCTCCGGTAAGCTGGGGATATTGTCCGGAGCGTATCTGATTACTGGCAAGCCTAGCCTGTTTCAGTCTGGCGACCCCTTGTTGTATGGTGAAGCTTCCGCTAAGGGCTTGCTGTATATGACCATTGAGCAGGCTGTCATCAAAAGCCTGCCACCACTGGTCCGAGGCTTCATCTTTTACAGCTTTTCCCATACTGTATGATAACAGTGCAGGGGTGGTTGGCTGAATATCTTCACTGACAATATAGCGACAGGCAGTGGTGCCGATAAGGCACAGTGATACAATCAGACAAGGCACATAAATAGAACAAATGACGCCATACAGCTGCTGAGACACAGACCTCAGCAAGTCCCCTCTTTCCTTCATTTTATTCTATGGAAATCTTGGAAAAGCTGGTTATGGTCGTGCTTTTTCGTGTTCCAGGACCAGTTATCAGGTTAACGAGTGTTGCCTGTTCGATGTAGAGAGTGGATGCAGACAACCCATCTACAGGGATCACAACGTGTAATTTGTGTTGTGAAGATGCCGCCGTTGCAGTGTGTAAAACAGCACCATGGGCGGCGGTGCCAACAATGATAACCGTCTTGATTCCATTTTGTTCTAAAGACTGCCACAGATCGGTTCCATAAAATTTATTAACACTGGCTTGAACGATTACCTCATTCCCCAAGGGTTTCACACCCGGGAGTATGGTCTGGAGGCTGCCTTTTCCAGTCAGGCTATAGGCAACCATCATCTTTTTGGCCCTTGCCTCTTTCAGGAAAGCACTAATGCCAGGAACCGTATCAAGGCATCTGGGGCGCCTTTCTTGATTACAGGTTCGCTCTTCAATGTCGAGAATAAGCAGCGCGGTTGTGGAGTGGTCGACTGTAACGGATTGAAGGGAAGGCACTTCGGGAACCTTAACATTGTTCCATTCGACAATGATATCAGCCGCAGACAGTGGGCTGGTAAGAAAAAACAATACGCTGACCAAAAGGGTGACGGTATGTACAATAATTCTCCGCATTGAAACCTCCATTTGAATAATGACACTGCAACCGTGGATTCTGTATGGGTGCCATAAAGTCAAGGACGACCAGGCAACTCAATTATACTGTCACCGTTTATATTCGTCACGCTAAATCAACATATGGCAACCGCATGCTGAAACGGTTTTTACTATTTAAAGTACACTGGATTTAAACGAAAAAAAGAGTGAAATTGAAGTATGTGAGGGCAGTATTTGCCGCTTCCGGACGGGAGTGGCTACGATTTTTCCAATCTCTGAATAGTCCCTACTTTGGAGACACTTCTGAGGTTCAAAAGAATAAAGCGAGACTGCATAAAACAGTCTCGCTTTATTTTTAAATACTTTTGGCTATTATAATACTAAACAGCATCTGGACCATTTTCTCCAGTACGTACCCTTATGACCTCTTCAATTGGGATAATAAAAATTTTACCATCTCCAATTTTCCCGGTATTTGCTGCAGTCCTGATGGTCTCCACAACCTGATCAACCATATCTGCAGTAACAACAATTTCTATGTTTACCTTTGGGATAAAATCAACCACATATTCAGCACCACGATAAATCTCAGTATGTCCTTTCTGGCGCCCGTACCCTTTTACTTCGGAAATTGTCATTCCCTGTATTCCAATTTCAGTTAATGCCTTTTTTACATCATCGAGCTTAAAAGGTTTTATAATTGCTTGAATTTTTCTCATGATACACTCCCATGACTATTGCTGTTTTGATGTTAATCTCTGGTGAATTCCGGATAAGCTTCCAGGCCACATTCTGCGATATCCACACCTTCCATTTCTTCTTCTTCACTCACTCGAACGCCCATGGTGGCTTTGATGATCAGCCATACAATCATTGAGGTACCGAATGTCCAGCCAAAAATAGAACCGATTCCAATGAGCTGTTTAACCAGTGATCCATCGGGGTTAGTAAAGGCGACAGCGAGAAGGCCAAAGGTACCGACAACACCATGTACTGAAATGGCACCGACTGGATCATCGATCTTTGCTTTGTCGATGAAAACAATTGATGGTACCACCAGGAGCCCACCAATAACACCAATGATGGTTGCGATTCCAGGCGTTGGAGTCAGTGGCTCTGCTGTGATGGCGACCAGTCCAGCCAGCGCCCCGTTTAGAGCCATGGTGAGATCAGCTTTACCGAACCAGAGACGCGAAAGAAGCAGGGCAGCAACCAGACCACCTGCCGCTGCAGTGTTGGTGTTGACAAAGATCATGGATACAGCGTTGGCCTCTGTGATATTAGATATCTTCAGTTCAGAACCTCCGTTAAAACCAAACCATCCCATCCAGAGGATAAATGTACCAAGGGTTGCCATGGGAAGGTTACAGCCTGGGATAGGACGGACAGAACCATCTTTTCCATATTTTCCTTCACGTGCACCGAGAACTAGAACTCCGGCAAGGGCAGCTGAGGCACCACAGAGATGAACAAGACCTGAGCCTGCAAAATCAAGAAATCCGAGGCTGTTTAGAAAACCACCGCCCCACTTCCAGTATCCACTTACTGGGAAAATCAACCCTGTAAGCACTACAGCAAAGGCAAGGAAGGACCAAAGCTTCATCCGTTCAGCTACAGCACCAGACACTATGGACATGGCAGTTGCCACGAACACAACCTGAAAGAAAAAATCGGACATTTTTGAGTGGCTAGTCTCGCCGCCGCTTTTCAGGACAGCGTCTACACCGTTATCAGCACCAAGAAAAAAGCTGAGTCCCGGGATAACACTGTTCACTGCATCACCGTACATGATGTTATACCCGACAAATAGATACATAAGACAGGCAATGGCATACAGTGCCACATTCTTAGTAAGTATCTCTACGGTATTTTTCCCTCGTACCAGACCGGCTTCCAGCATGGTAAATCCAGCTGCCATCCACATGACCAGCGCACCGGACATAAGAAAATAAAACGTGTCCACTGAGTAGGCAAGCTGCGTGAGGGTATCGGCAACTCCTGCTATTGTAACCGCCTCTTCTGCCAGGGCCGGTCCTGCCAGTCCAATTCCGGAGATTAGGATTGCTCCACCCCAGAATGTCTTTCTACTCATCGTTAGGTTATTCTTCACTTTGACTTCCTCCTCTTTGTTATATTAAGTTTGGTAAATTCTTAATTGCACAACGTATAAAGCAATGATTGTGCCACCTGAGATTAACTTAGATTTATTATTGTATAATCAGTCTATTAGAGAGCCCACACTTTCTTTAAGCAGTTACACGCAGCACATTCGTAACATTTTTGTATTGTCACGCGTCGCCTGTTTTACATTTTTGTCATTTTTTTATTGGGGGGACCGCTAACTATATCGTATTCCTGAGTGCTCTCTTTCTTGTACTAGTCAGGACTCGTTATACTTGGCGTTCTCGAACAAAAGGGAATATGGTACAAATCATATTTGGATAAATGAAAAGACTTTTTTTAGGAGGAAAAATGGAACGACTTTTTTTTGGTCTGGGTGCGTTGATGGCAGGTATGGCAGTTGCGGCCGGAGCTTACGGCGCCCATGGTGGTGAGACATTGGGCCTGGAGCAGGCTCGTTGGATTGAAAAAGCAGCACGTTACCAGATGTACCATGGCCTGGGTCTGCTGGCTGTTGCCTGGGCTTACTTGCAGTGGCCAGGCAACACAGGTCTTTTCCAGATTTCAGGCGGCTGCTTTCTATTTGGAATTGCCTGTTTTTCAGGCAGCCTTTACCTGATGGCCTTCACCGGAGCCAACCTGGGATATGTCACCCCCATTGGAGGTGTTGCGTTCAGTATCGGCTGGCTTGCAATGGCTATCGGCGCTTGGCGCTAAGGCTTTCAAGTCATACTCCCAGATACCGAAGGATACTTTCTGCTGCCTGTCGTCCCTCAGCGATGGCTGTGACGACAAGGTCAGAGCCACGGACAGCATCGCCCCCGGCAAAAACTTTTTCATTACTTGTCTGAAATGGGAATTCAGTATCAGCAGGGGCGTTGATCAGCTGCCACTCATTCTGGTCAACACCTATGTCGGCCAGCCACTGCGGGGGGCTTGGTCGAAACCCAAAAGCCATGATAATCGCATCGGCCCCAAGTTCTGTCTCTGTGCCGGAAACCACTTCCGGACGCCTCCGGCCATGCTCATCGGGTTCGCCGAGTCTGGTACTGACAACCTGTATCCCACAAACCTTTCCGTTTGCATCAACACTCACACCAAGAGGCTGCAGGTTCCAGAGAAAACGAACACCCTCATCCTCACCATTTTGAACCTCTCTTGCTGAACCGGGCATATTTTCACGGTCCCTTCGGTATACACAGGCAACATCAGAGGCACCCTGCCGGATAGCAGTACGCAGACAGTCCATGGCTGTATCGCCACCACCAAGGACCACAACCCGTTTTCCTTCCAAATCTACATAGGGATACTGATTCCGTTTTATATTCATGAGATGATCGGTATTAGCAATAAGGTAGTCAAGAGCGTCATACACTCCTTCACACTGCTCATTTTCAAGGTTGACACGCATGGAAGTATAGGTTCCGGTTCCGACAAACAGGGCGTCATAGTCACGTAGAAGATCAGTAACCGGAAGATCGTTCCCTATTTCAGTGTTTAGCTGGAATTCTATTCCCATATCAGTGAAAATTTCGTGGCGGAGGGTCATCACTGCTTTGTCGAGTTTAAAAGAAGGGATACCAAAAGTAAGCAAGCCTCCAATCTCAGGATGTTTGTCGAAAACCACCGGCTTTACACCGTTACGTATCAACACATCAGCACAGGCGAGTCCGGCAGGTCCGGCTCCGATAACTGCAACACCTTTATCAGTGGCCACAACCTTGGAAAGATCCGGCCTCCAGCCCATCTCGAAGGCAGTATCAACAATATATTTTTCAATATTGCCGATGGTAACAGCGCCATAATCCATATTAAGGGTACAGGCTCCCTCGCAGAGTCGATCCTGGGGACAGACCCGTCCACAGATCTCCGGCAGGCTATTGGTCTGGTGACAAAGTTCGGCCGCTTCCACAAAACGCCCCTCATTTGCAAGCTGCAGCCAGTCGGGGATATAGTTATGGACAGGACATTTCCATTCGCAATATGGATTACCACATGACAGACAGCGATCCGCCTGCATCTGTACCTGGGGTTTATGGAAGGGATCGTAAATCTCCACAAATTCATTTCGGCGCTGGTCAAGACTTTTTTTTCGGGGATCAACTCGATCCACTTCAATAAACTGGAATAGATTCTGGTTCATATGATTCCCCTTACTGTACCACTGAAAGCGTGTCATCGGGTGAGTTTCCCCGGTGACCGAGTAATGACCCAATGTCTGAAGTTATTGGTTTCACCAGCTTGAAAAGCTCAAGAAAATGATCGTCAAACCCAGTGAGTATTCGTTCTGCCCGTAAACTTCCAGTTTCCTGAAAATGAGAGTGAATGATTCCACGGAGATGTTCCTGCAGCACCGGCTGGTCCATGAGGGACAGTGCCTCAACCAGTTCCGGATTCACCCTTGAACCAAGCCCTCCCGATTCATCCAGGATATACGCAAAGCCACCGGTCATACCTGCCCCGAAATTAACCCCGGTCTCTCCAAGGATAGTGACAATACCACCTGTCATATACTCGCACCCATTGTCCCCGATGCCCTCCACAACAGTTCTGGCTCCAGAATTCCTGCCGGCAAATCGCTCTCCTGCAAGACCTGCTGCATACAATCTGCCACCTGTGGCACCGTAAAGACAGGTGTTGCCGACGATAACAGCCCTGTGACTCTTGTAGGCGACGCCAAAGGGTGGGCGAATAACAAGCTTGCCACCTGCCATCCCTTTACCAACATAGTCGTTGGCATCACCTGTGAGGACCAGATGCAACCCTCCTGCATTCCAGGCTCCAAAACTCTGGCCAGCGGTACCGTTGAAGTGCAGCTCAACGGGTGCCTTTTCCATTCCTTTATTCCCGTGGGCGACTGCAATTTTTCCGGAAAGTCTTGCTCCGACCGCCCGATCAATATTGCTGATATTAAAACTTCCTGTTCCTCCAGAGAGGGATTTAACAGCCCCTGCGAACTGCTGCTCGATTTCGAGATTGAGCTGTCCCTGGTCAGCATGAATGTTTTTTTCTTTAAAAAAGAGAGCACTGCCTTGAGGGGGGGGAGTGGTTTTCAAAATGGGGGCAAGTGCCAGTTTTCTCTGTTTGGCAGAGAACCCTTCCACCTCTTCCAGAAGATCTGTTCTGCCAATAAGGTCGGTAAGGTTTTTCACACCGAGCTCAGCCATAAGCATTCTGGTTTCCCGCACCATAAAAGAAAAATAGTTCATCACCATCTCAGGGACACCGGAAAAGTACTCTTTCCTCAGTGTCTCATCCTGGGTGGCAATGCCAGTCGCACAGTTGTTGAGGTGACAGATTCGTAAAAATCTGCAGCCAAGGGCTATGAGCGGTCCGGTGCCGAAACCGAAACTTTCAGCGCCGAGTATGGCAGCTTTTATAATATCAAGGCCGGTTTTCAAACCGCCATCAACCTGGAGACGTACCTTGTGTCGTAAGCCGTTAGCCACAAGGGCCTGCTGTGTTTCGGCAAGACCGAGTTCCCAGGGGCTGCCCGCATATTTCACAGAGCTGAGTGGACTGGCCCCGGTACCACCGTCATTGCCAGAGATTGTTATCATATCAGCATAAGCTTTGACTACCCCGGTGGCAATAGTCCCAACTCCTGGTTCTGAAACAAGCTTAACACTGATTTGCGCTAAGGGATTAATCTGCTTGAGATCAAAAATAAGCTGGGCAAGATCTTCGATGGAATATATATCATGGTGAGGCGGCGGCGAGATAAGCGTCACCCCCGGTACAGAATAGCGCAGAAAGGCAATCTGATTAGTCACCTTGTGTCCGGGAAGCTGTCCCCCCTCACCGGGCTTGGCACCCTGAGCCATTTTTATCTGGATAACTTCAGCATTTGCCAGGTAGTGAGGTGTTACCCCAAAACGTCCGGAAGCAACCTGTCTGATTTTTGAGGCCCGCTCCGTATTGACGCGACCCGGATCTTCGCCTCCTTCGCCACTGTTCGAGTAGCCACCAAGACGATTCATGCCAATTGCCAGCGCCTCGTGTGCCTCCTGGCTAAGCGCTCCAATGGACATGGCGGCAGAATCAAAACGACGGTAGAAGTTCTCGGCGTCTTCCACTTCTTCCAGTGGAATACCTTTTGTATTTGTTTTCAGTCGCAATAGATCCCGGAGACAGGCAACCGGGCGATTGTTCACATGACTGGAATAGCACTGGTAATCAGCAAAAACTCCACTGCGCACTGATTTCTTAAGGGATTCGACCACATCCGGATTATAGGCGTGATATTCTCCTCCATGGATATATTTAAACAAACCACCACGATCCAGCAGTTTATGGGGCCGCTTCCACCCATAATGAGACAGTTTCTTCTGATCTTCCTGAAAATCCTCAAAGTCTGCGCCCTCAATTCTGCTCACCATCCCCTTGAAGCAGATTTCACTAATTTCTTCACCAAGGCCAATTGCTTCAAATAGTTGCGAGCATCTGTAAGAGGCAATGGTGGAAATACCCATTTTTGAAAGAATCTTGAGCAGCCCCTTATCTATTCCTTTACGGTAATTAATGATAGCCTGCTTGAGAGGTACATTTATGTTTCCTTCGTCAACAAGCTGCGCAAGTGTTTCATAGACGAGATATGGATAGATGGCCGTTGCCCCAAGGCCGATAAGTACAGCAAAATGGTGTGAGTCCTTTACCGTTGCTGTTTCCACTATGATGTTGGCATCACAGCGTAAATCATTTTCAACAAGGGTGCGCTGAAGAGCCCCCACAGCCATGGCAGCCGGCATGGGAAGGCTGTCCTGCGAAATATTTCGATCAGAGAGGATAAGGAGAACTGCTCCCTGTTCCGCCTCTTTCAGGGCAGTAGAACAGAGTTCTGTGATTGCATTTTTGAGTCCACGTTCCTGGGGATAGTTGAGATCAAGGACAGTATGTCGGTAATGTTTCGGGTTGAGCTCAAGCAACTGCTGCAGATCACTGTATACCAGCACTGGGGATTGAAATATCACCCGGTAGGCATGTCCTTGCACTTCATCAAAGACATTCTGTTCCTGTCCAATACAGGTGGCAAGAGACATCACATGCTTTTCCCGCAAAGGATCGATGGGCGGGTTGGTTACCTGGGCAAACATCTGGCGAAAATAATCATACAGACTCCGCTCCTTGGTTGATAGCACAGCCATTGGAGCGTCATCACCCATTGAGGCTACCGGTTCCTGGCCAGTCTCAGCCAGTACCTTAATAACCTGCTGTAGCTCTTCATTGCTATAGCCAAAAAGTTTTTGATAGAGGAGCAGTCGGTCATCATCAAAGACCCTTGCCCCTGTTTCCAATTGCAGGTCGTGCTCAAAAGAACGAAACTGCTGACAGGACTTATCCATCCATTCCCTGTAGGGATGTCGACTTTTAAGTTCTTTATCAATATCCCATGATGTCCAGCGCTTGCCGCTAAGAGTGTCAATCACCAGGAGCTCTCCAGGACCTACCCGCCCTTTTTCAATCACCTCGTCCGGCTCATAATCCCAGATACCCACTTCAGAAGCCAAAGTTATCAACTTGTCCTTGGTAACCACATAGCGTGCGGGTCTAAGTCCGTTACGATCAAGGCCGCATGCTGCAAATCGGCCATCACTCATAACAATACCGGCCGGTCCATCCCATGGCTCCATATGCATGGAGTTGAAATCGTAAAATGCGCGCAAATCCTCATCCATGTTGGGATGATTTTGCCAGGCTGGCGGGATAAGAAGCCTGAAGGCGCGGAAAAGATCCATGCCTCCGGCCAGAAATAACTCCAGCATGTTGTCCAGTGCTGAAGAATCTGAACCTGAGCTATTTACATAGGGAAGGGCTTCTGCCATATCCGGTAGCAGTGGGGATTTAAATTTGTATGAACGGGACGCTGCCCACTGCCTGTTTCCGGTAATGGTATTGATTTCTCCATTATGGGCAAGATATCTAAAAGGCTGAGCCAGAGGCCATTTGGGCTTAGTGTTCGTTGAAAAACGCTGATGAAACAGACAGATTGCCGACTGCATCCTGTAGTCTGCCAGATCGGGATAAAAAGAAGGCAGGTCAACTGGCAGACACAGCCCCTTATAAACAATCACCAGATTGGAAAGACTGGCGATATAAAAATCGGGATCATTCGTTATCCGCTTTTCCACACGACGCCTGACTATATACAGACGTCTCTCCAGGTCCTTTGAGCCCCAGCCAAAAGGTCCGTTAACAATAACCTGGGCGATATCGGGCATGCTATCTCTGGCAAGATCGCCAAGGACATCAGGAGAAACCGGCACACTGCGCCAGGCAACAACAGTCAGTGTTTCTTTCTGCAATTCCTGATTGATAATCTGGCGGGCAAGGTCATTTTTTGTTTCATCCTGGCTGAGAAATACCATCCCTACACCATACCTGCCACCCAGGTTCCAGCCCTCCTCTTTTGCCAGAGCCTGGAAAAAAGTATCAGGTTTCTGCAACAGAAGACCGCAGCCATCACCGGTCTTGCCGTCAGCAGCAACGCCACCCCGATGGGTCATTCTGGCAAGTGAGGATATTGCTGTACGAACGAGCTTGTGGCTGGCCTCACCATCCATATGGGCCATCAGGCCAAAGCCACAGTTATCTTTTTCTAACTCAGGATTATACAGCCCCATGATCGTCTCTCCACCGTCAGGATTCCATGTGAATAGCCAAGGTCATTCATTGATTTATCGTATTTGTATTGTTACCAGTGAACCACATTCTGAGAAACAAATCACCTTTCCACTCTTTCTTTGATCATTGCTCTAACGTCCAAAGCCTACCTTTTTGTAACTCTTGCCACAGGTACCGGCTACAACCAAGAAGAACGTTTTGTATCAGCCAAACAAAGAGAGTCGCATTCGCGGTTATTTAACCTAGTTCGATTTTTTGTCATGTCGTTCCATATTACTCAATTCCATATTCAATGCTTCCACCGACAACAGAATTTCTCGTAGGGATATGGCAAGGGAGATAAGCAACATTACCAGGCTGATAGCAAAAACAATTTTCCCGGCTAATTCACATCCTGCAAAAAGAAGAAACATACAGAACACACAAAGAAACAGCCCGCCAACACCAAAAAACTGCATATTGCGGATGAGTACCACCCGATGTCGCAAACTCTTTATCTGGGATAACAAAACATCGTCAGGGTTTTTCAGGTATCGATCATGTAGTTGACGGATCCGTGAACCGAGAGCAAGGAAACGATTGGTATAGGCAACCAGTAAAAACGTTACAGCAGGAAACAATAAAGCAGGGGTTGTTAAGCTAATGTCCATGTTCTTATCCAAAGAGAAAATCTTAGGGTGAAGGGTGACGCGATAATGTTTTTTTGTCTTCTCATTGATAGCCAGCAATAGGCTTCTCATCTTTGCCTAATCCTTAGCACCATTTACCATCAGTAATTAGATAACATTCAGAAAAAACAGATTCAAACAACCAATCAAGAACCCAAGCAGTGCTCCAAACAGATTGATATATTTAAACTGTTCCTCCATAATTGACAGCAGAAGTCGCTCAAGACGCATAAGATCGAGAGAATTCACCTTGTCTTTAACGATCTTTTGAATATTAAGAGAAGCCACCAAACCTGGTACCTCAACAGCCAGCATTTTTGAGGATATTCGCCGTATGGATTCGTAAATGCCCTCTCTTACTCCGGCCGGAAGAAGCCGTGAAATTTTGCCGATACGCTGGGCCAACAGCTTAGTTAAAAGACTCTCAACCATAGCATCGAGAGTTTTTCTAGTCTTTTGAGCTTCCAGAAGAGAGAAAACCTCCCGACTAAGCCACTCTCTGCCACGGGATACGCCACTTTCTCCCAATAAATCAAAAAGGATTTCACCAAGTGGAAGCTTCCCTCCATCAATATGAGTCTCCACATTATCACGGATCATCGAAGAAAAGGCGTTGGTGGTTTCAGGTTCTTTTAAAAGGGACGTTAACTGTTCACTGAGATTTGAACAAAAGCCCTCAATCATATCATCATGATTATCTCCAACCATCTTCACCAGAGGAGTACCAAGCATTTCCATACTCCGTTCCCGAAGGGCTTTGGCAACCCGGCTCTGCACCTCATCGTTTTGAAGCCATTCCACGATATCATCTTCTTTTTCCACAAGATATTCTCGCACCTTGCCTTCGACAATATCGGGGGTCAAAAAACCGCTGGCAAGTGCTGCCATGGGTCCCATTCCTGCCACAAAAGAATCAACTCCCATCCGGACACCGGTAACAATGCGATCTCTGATCTCAGGTTCTGCTATAATATCAGCAAGCTTGCCAAGAAGCAGCGGAGTCTGGCTTTCGATACTTGCCACAATTAATTCCTGCATGGATTGTGGCATAATATCGTTTAAGCTCTTCTCCTGCTGCAGTGCGGCATAGACCTTTTGCTGCACAAAGCTCTCAATCCACTCGGACATGGCTGGACTTGCAAACATTCGACCCAGACTTTTTTCCAGAAACCTGTAGGCTGTTTCCCGGTCTGTCCCGGGCAAGAATGTTTGCAGATCCGTGGCCAGTAAACGATCAAACTGTTCGCCTATGGATTCTTCAAGAATTTTTTTAAACGAATCTGAATCAAGAAAGGAATGAATGGCTTTTTGCGATTGGTCGGTGATCGCATGAACAGCCACTTGATAATAGGTCTGATATTTTTCTGGTATAATGTCAGTAACCGGTCCAAGATCTTTTTGGAGCAGGGTCTCCCCCCTACCCTCTATAAGGTCATACAGCGTTTTTTGAAAAGTCTCCTTTTCAAGTGCCCCGCTGATCTCCTTACTGGTCAGCAGATGACTGCCAACCATTTCGCCTATGTTTATTGCAAGATCAGCACGTTTGGAAGGTATGACTCCGGGGGTCATGGGAACACGCACCCCAAACACATATTTAGCAGTAAGCGGTCTGAACAACATTTTTATAGCTACCTTATTGGTAAGATAACCAATAAATGCACCTATAACTGGTGGCCCGCCATATTGCAGAACAGGCGCTAAATCAGCTGGGTTAAATGGCATAAGTTACAACCTCTTCCGGAACAGTAACAATTTTCCAGGCATTATTTTTTTCCAGTTCAGCACGGTCGCGAAATCCCCATTCGACTCCAATCGTTCTCATCCCAGCACTATTTCCAGTCTTCATATCCGTTGCGGTATCACCAATATAGAGAATTTCTGTAACCTCAAGTTTCATCTTCTCAGCAATTTCGAATGCCCCTGAAGGATCTGGTTTTTTGGCAACCCCCTCCCGCTGCCCGAACACATAGGCAAATGGATGATCCGGGAAAAACGTCTCCACACAGATTTTTGTGAATTCATGGGGTTTATTAGACAACACCGCGAGCTGTAAACCGTGCTCAGAAAGAGATGCTATCATTTCAGGAATCCCCTGGTAGGGAGCAGAACGTTTATTCCAGGTAAGGCTATAAATTTCACCAAACTTTTCCATATAGGTATCAAGCTCTTCATCGCTTGCTTCGGATGTTGGAATAATGCGTTGCATCAGCGTTTTCAAGCCCTCTCCAACAAAATAGCGATAGGCGTCCACTGGATGGGCCGGAAAACCAAAAAATTCAAGGGTTGCATTCGCTGCTCCTGCAAGATCCTCGAGGGTGTCAAGCAATGTTCCATCAAGATCAAATATCAATCCCTTGCACTTCATATTTTTATCCTCATTCTATACAATTCTTATTCAACAACTCTATTTTTGAATTCGGAAAAACCATAGCAGGTGTAAATTTATCGTACAACTCAAATTAAGGACTATTCATTTTTATTCAATTCTTTTAGTATTAGTAAATAGAGATTCACTAAGACAACTTCACGTGTCCCATTTACTGTAACAGGTTAATTTTATGTGGTTTATACAATTTGTCAAGTCATCCATTGGTAAAAAATGGATTATGGCCGGCTCCGGATGCTGCCTTATTCTGTTTCTTTGCAGCCATGCTGCGGGAAATGCCACCCTTTTTTCTTCCATTGCACTGTTTCAGGCCTATGCAGACCAGCTTCACAGTCATCCTCTGATTGTATCTGTCTTCAGCAAGGGCTTATTTCTTATATTTGCAATCCATGCGGTCACAGGAACTTTGCTTTTTTTACAGAACCGTAACGCTAGAAGTCAGGGCTACAAAGTAAAAACACGAGCAATCAAAAATTCGCAGGCATCGAGCACCATGATATACAGTGGGCTTTGTATCCTGATCTTTGCTCTTGTTCACACCTCTGTCGTTTCTTTTGGGGATCATGGAGCCATAGGGAACACCATCGCCCATCTGTTCAGCTCATTTTTTGCATCTATTTTTTATATTATTGCCTTTATTGCTCTGGCAGTTCACCTGAGCCATGGTTTCTGGTCAATGCTGCAGACATTTGGTGTCAACCATCCCACCTATAACGGGCTGATTCAGCGATTAACCTATATTGTTCCTCTTTTCTTTCTTCTCTTATTCAGTGCTATTCCTCTTCTTTTTCTTTTTGGAACAGGAAATTAAACAAGTAACAGGTAAATTCTCATGGAACTCAAATCCAATATCCCATCAGGTCCCTTAGCTGAAAAATGGGATACTCATCGTTTTGCCTCAAAACTGGTAAATCCTGCCAATCGCAGAAAGCATAAAGTCATTATTGTTGGTACCGGTCTTGCCGGAGCCTCAGCCTCTGCAACTCTTGCTGAACAAGGATACGAAGTCTCCACGTTTTGTATCCAGGACAGTCCGAGACGTGCCCACTCCATTGCAGCCCAGGGCGGAATAAATGCCGCTAAGAACTACCAGAACGACGGAGACTCCATCCTACGCCTCTTCTACGACACAATTAAAGGTGGCGACTTCAGGTCCCGTGAAGCAAATGTGTATAGACTGGCTCAAGTCAGCAACAATATAATAGATCAGTGTGTTGCCCAGGGGGTTCCATTTGCCAGAGAATACGGCGGAACCCTTGCCAACCGCTCTTTTGGCGGAGCGCAGGTTTCAAGAACCTTCTATGCCCGTGGTCAGACCGGACAGCAACTGTTACTCGGTGCCTATTCTGCACTGTCACGGCAGATAAAAAGCGGTAAGGTTACCATGCATACCAGGCAGGAGATGATGGAACTGGTTCTAGTTGATGGCAAGGCCCGGGGGATAGTTACCCGGGATATCATTTCCGGCGAACTTAGTAGCCATTCAGCCGATGTGGTTATTCTTGCCACCGGCGGATACGGTAATGCCTATTTTCTCTCCACCAATGCCATGGCCTCAAACGTCACCGCAGCATGGCGAGCCCATAGAAAAGGTGCTGGTTTTGCCAACCCCTGTTTTGTGCAGATCCACCCAACCTGCATTCCTGTTCATGGCAGTTTCCAGTCAAAACTCACCCTTATGAGTGAGAGCCTGCGAAATGATGGCCGGGTCTGGGTTCCTAAAAAGCCAGGTGACACCAGGAGGCCCGGAACAATTCCAGAGGAAGAACGCGACTACTATCTCGAAAGCAAATACCCTAGCTTTGGCAACCTTGTTCCACGCGACGTTGCATCGAGAAATGCCAAAGAACAGTGCGACGAAGGAAAAGGCGTTGGTACTACTAATCTTGCAGTCTATCTGGATTTTGCAGATGCAATCCAGCGGGACGGTGAAGCCACCATCCTTAAGAAATATGGTAATCTTTTTCAAATGTATGAAAAAATTACAGACTCCAATCCGCTACACGAACCGATGACGATCTATCCGGCAGTTCATTACACCATGGGCGGTTTATGGGTTGATTATAATCTGATGACCACAATCCCCGGGCTTTTCGCCATTGGCGAGTGTAATTTTTCAGACCATGGAGCCAATCGGCTTGGTGCCAGTGCCCTGATGCAGGGATTGGCCGATGGATACTTTATTGTTGGAACCTGTGTTGCAAACTATCTTGGATTAAACACCCTTGATGATGTAAGCACAACTGACCAACCATTTGCCGAAGTACAGCAACAGGTTCAAGATCATATCGCAAGGCTCCTGAAGAGCAGTGAAGGTGGTCCGGAAGGAAAGCTTACTGTTGATGAAATCCATAAAGAACTTGGCCTTCTCCTCTGGGACCATTGCGGTATGGCCAGAAACAAAGAAGGGCTTGAAGAGGCATTACGTAAACTACCAGCCATACAGCAAAAATTCTGGGACAAGGTATATATTCCTGGAACTGGAGAAGAACTTAATCAGTCTCTTGAACGTGCAGGACGGCTTGCCGATTTCCTTGAATTTGCAGAAATCATGATTCGTGATGCACTGGCACGGGAAGAGTCCTGCGGTTGTCATCTTCGTGAAGAGAGCCAAACCGAAGAGAACGAAGCAAAACGTGACGATGCCGGATACAGCCATGTTGCAGTTTGGGAATATACCGGAGAAGGTATGGAACCCGCTCTTCACAAAGAAGAGTTACTTTTTGAAAACGTTACGCCAAGCCAGAGAAGCTACAAATAACGTATAGTCTTCAGCGAGTACCTGATAATTAGAAAAACACTGAATTATAACTGTTCAGATGTGCCTCATATTCGTTCATTCGGAGTGCAGCTGAATAGTTACTAAATAACAGAGAATTATTATGACTAAAGATACCATTGACCTGACCCTCGAAATTTGGCGCCAGAAAGACTCCAAAGCAAAGGGTGATTTTGAAACCTATGGACTGCAGAATATTTCAACGGGTATGTCCTTTCTGGAGATGCTCGATGTCCTCAATGAGAATCTCACCCGGGAAGGTAAAGATCCCGTTGCATTTGACCACGACTGCCGCGAAGGGATCTGCGGTATGTGTGGTGCTGTCATTAACGGTATCGCCCATGGCCCCGAACCTGAGACAACACTCTGCCAGCTCCATATGCGTCATTTTAACAATGGTGACACCCTGGTCATAGAGCCCTTCAGGTCCCGCGCATTTCCGATCCATAAAGATCTGATTACCGATCGCAGTGCCCTCGACAGAATCATTCAGGCCGGTGGCTATGTTTCAATCAACACCGGTGGTACTCCCGACGGCAACAGCATCCCCATTCCTTCTACCACGGCAGAACTCTCCATGGATGCAGCATCCTGTATTGGGTGTGGTGCCTGTGTTGCAAGCTGCCCCAATGGAGCGGCCATGCTTTTCACGGGAGCTAAAATATCCCAACTCAGTCTCCTTCCCCAGGGACAGGCGGAACGAAAAGAACGGGCAATGGCAATGGTCACCACCATGGACGCTGAAGGTTTTGGAAATTGCACCAACGAAAGAGAATGTGAAGCAGTATGCCCCAAGGGTATTTCGATCAGAAATATTGCCAGAATGAATAAGGAGTTTGTGAAAGCTGCCTTTTTGGGATAACAGAGAAAGTATTTTAAAGAAGAGACAAGAGACCTGCGACTAGAGCGAACTTAATTTGATTCTTCACCGAGCAACAGACATCCGCCGCCATTATAGAAAACAGAAGGCTCGCTGTCTTGGTTGAAATCCAGAAAATTCAAACTAAACAGAGTATCGGTGAGCACTAGAGGAATTTCAGGATATTCCAGGCGAAGAAATTCGCTGAGTTCGAAGGTTTGCAGAGTATCGCGCCCGGAAAAGACTCTGGCCTGCTGATAACTGTGGGACAGAAAAAAACTAAATTCTCTTGGTTTCCTAAACCCTTCAATAAT
>CAZUPS010000009.1:0-96311 GCA_964621915.1 uncultured Desulfocapsa sp.
AGAGAATCCACTTAAAAACAGAAGATACTGTTCAAACAAAGGGAACCACTTCTGTGACCCCTCCCACAGCAAATCTTCCAACAACTATTGTTGCAACCAGCAGTGTCGGTGCTAGTGTAACGGTAAATACAACCACGGCTGCAGATGGCACCTTTCTGGGCACAATGACCCTGAGTGATGGGCCAGGAATAACTTCAGTTTCTGTTGTAACAACTGTTACCGGAGCAGATGGTTCCGCCAGTTGTTCCATTAGTATTCCAACTGGCGGTGGAGCTGTCACAACGACCGCATCTCCGACAACGACAACATCTGCTACAACGACCGCATCTCCTACAACGACCTCAGGCTCATAATTGTAACAGAGAAGTATCATCCTCCCCACGATTTTTCTCAGAAATGGAGGTGTGGTTAAATAATACCATGCCTCTATTTCTCTCTCTTCCCTCGTTTCTCATTTGTTATTATGGCTGAAAAAATCATCTCTTTTGCTGGTCAGTCTCTTACCATTTCCTTCCCAGAACAGGCTGCCGATATTGTCAACTTTACCTTCCTGAATTTTCCTGAAGGAAATAGAAGCAGCTCGCGCGTCGATATCAACGTCTCCTGCGACAAAGAAAAGCAACTCTATTCAGTACTGGAAGATGAAAAATGTATTGGCACAGAACTCAGCCCAGTTGGCCTTTCCCTACTCCTGTTAAGCCGGAGCAGTTACTCACTCACCCATGGTATAGATGGGGGCATGGTTATTCATGGTGCAGCAGTACACCGTAACAACAGGGCAATACTTATGCCTGGGAAAAACGGTACTGGTAAATCCATCCTCACAAGCTGGCTCATCTCCAGAGGCTATAGCTACTTGACCGATGAACTGGTTTACTTTCAAAATAAGAGCCTCTCTTTTTCTCCGCTCACTGGACCACTCCATATCAAAGAAAGTGGACGACATATTCTTGAAGGGTTCTGCAGTCTCCACAATGAACGCAATAACTGTCTTCAAAGTGATACAACCACTCTTTTTTCCCATAGACTTTTTGACAAAACCCCAATTTCACCTTCTCCGGAACTCTCATGTCTTCTTTTTATAGAACAGCACAACAATTCAACATTAGCGGTTAAAAGTATAAGCCCCGCCCAGGCAGCTAAACGGCTGATGGAATCCCTTGCAAATGCGGAATATATTGGGCTACACAGTGTTACACATCCTGCTGCACTTTCAAAAAAGATACCGGCAATAGTGCTCCAGTACGGAGATCTGGAACACCTTGAAAGTGTCCTGGAGCCAATCATAGACCTTGTTCTTGAGAGCAACTGTAGGCCATCCTCATTTCAACAATTCATTCAAGCATTCCAGACAGTCAGTACTCCCCCCCCAAGGCTTCGGAAACCATAGAAAGCAGCACACCGGTCTTTGCCATACCAGAAATGACAAAACCGGGCCCAAAGAAAAAGCTCACCATTGGTATGGCAACCTATGATGATTACGACGGAGTCTATTTTTCTGTACAGGCATTACAGATGTACCACCCTGAGATAGCAAAAGATTGTGAGATAATCGTCATCGACAACCATCCTGATGGACCCTGTGCTGACAGCCTGAAAAATTTGGAACAGAATATTGATGGATATCGCTACATTCCACTACATGGCACCCAAGGTACTGCTGTACGAGACTATATCTTTTTCCATGCCACCAGCAACTATGTTATCTGTATGGATTGCCATGTTTTTCTTGTTCCAGGTGCCATTAAAAAATTGCTCCATTTTTTTGATGAATATCCTGACTGCCAGGATCTTCTGCAGGGCCCCATGCTCATGGATAATCTAGAAAAATATATGACCCACCTTGAACCTGTCTGGCGAGCTGGTATGTATGGAACCTGGGCCACAGATTTACGAGGTGAAAAAGCAGATGGCAAACCATTTGAGATTCCAATGCAGGGGTTGGGACTCTTTGCCTGCCGCCAAGACGTATGGCCACGGTTTAATCCTCACTTTCGTGGTTTTGGGGGAGAGGAAGGCTATATCCACGAAAAGTTTCGACAAAAAGGAGGAAAGGTCCTCTGCCTGCCTTTCCTGCGCTGGATGCACCGCTTTGCCAGGCCAATGGGTGTCCCCTATCCGCTGCAATGGGAGGATCGCATATGGAACTATTGGCTTGGACTTTCTGAATTAAACATGGAACTAGCCCCGATGAAGAAACATTTCCATGACCTGCTTGGCAAGGAAAACACAGACACTCTCTTTGCAGAAATTGAAGAAGAGCTGGCCTCTCCATTTTCTTTTTTCGATGCTATTTACTGCATAACACTCAGCACAGATTCAGAACGCTGGAAGAAAATGCAAGAACGTTTCCAGGCCTTAGGAATTAAAAAACGAGTGCGAATTTTCAAGGCCATAGAAACACCAGAGAACTATCTTATCGGCTGCACTTTATCGCACAGAGCAATCATTTTATCAGCCAAACAACAACAGTTAAAAAATGTTTTAGTCTTTGAAGATGATGCAATCTTTCTCGACAAAACCTTATATCATCTCGCAAAAAGTATCCGTGAACTCAAGGCACAATCATGGAATTTACTATATCTGGGTGGACACAGATGGAGGGAAACTTTCGAGAATGCTCCTCAGTGCTCTTATTTACAAAAATCACACGGTGTAACCTGCACACATGCAATAGCTTATAACAACAGCACCTATGAGAAAATCCTGGAGGACTTACCTGCATCCATAGAACAAATGAGTATCTGGGTTAAAAGTCACTTGGCTATTGACCAATATTTGCGCGTTATAGATAACTCTCTTATTGTTTCTCCGAGTGTGGCGTCACAGGTAGAGTTGCTTCCCCAGGAACAGAAAAGATATCAGGACCGTTTCACGCTTGCCTCTCAACAAGCTGCTGCCAGATGAATACCAGATAGAGAAAATCCGCTCACTCTATGCAACCGACTACCAGAACTGTCCGACATATCATCCCCCTGTCGCCATAAGAGACGCAGCAAAAGATATTACCAAACCAGTTAACTAAACTTCCGCACCATCGCCACAAAAAGAATTCTGGAATTTCTAAAAAACAAGGGGAATGACCAGTTTTTTTCCGGATCATGGTCATTTGCTGCTTCAGGTTGATTTGCTTCCAGAAAAATGCGCCAATACAACTTCACCCACCAGAAAACATGTTTTGGATGCTGCACAAACCGACACTGCAGTGTGGAAAAGAAGCCAACAGGAGCATAATAGATCATTACCCACCAGCGAACAGGAGAGAACGTACAGCGTAAAATATCAAAAATTTTCTTATCTTTTTGTGCGGCGATTCGCACTCGAGGCCATCCCTTGAAACGTTGCCCCACTCCAGCTGGAACAGAACTTTGCAACGGCGGAATCTTTTCTAAGACCTCCTGACTCCATGGTGTTAAATAATGAAAAAATGGTAAAGCATGAAATAGCCTCGGATATGTTGATTCAACTTTAGCCCAATCTATCGTGCTCACCTCTTTTTCCACAAGTCCCACAATATCTGCCACCGATATAAGTTTATAGGGTTCATAGGTGAGAGGCGGATGAAAACCATGTTCATACAAATGGTAAAGCATCTCTTCAATGGCAAACATATACCCCATAACCCCACCGGCATCAAAAGCAATGGCATCTCTATAGAGTCCTGCAAATGAAATTGCAGAATAATAAGGGGGACAGGAGGGAAACAGATCGTGATGCAGTTCCACACAGATTTGCACACCATCTATATCTTGATACAGGGGAGGTAAATGAAAATGGTCATCCGGCATAACTGCAGAATATGTATGGAAACCATTTTTCTGCAAAAACGTGTGCGCATGCTGGACATCTTCTTTTGACAAAAGCAAGTCAATATCACGCATGGGCCGCAAACCGACATCAGGATACAACGTCTGGCAAAGTGCAGCCCCCTTCAAGACAATAACTGGTGTCCCTTCAGCTTCAAGGAGCTCCAGTATGGTTGTCAAACTCTTCATCAGGAGTGCATTGACATGGCGATGCCGAACACGCAGCAGCAGCATTCCACGATAAAAGCTATCCGGCAGCTCTCCCTTCACCACAGCAAGGTGTTTATGCAACAGAGGTCCAAGTCCCTCTGCTTCAGCTCTGTACCGCAACCCATTCCACTCGCTGAAGTCAGCACACAATTCTACCAGTAATTGAGATTGAACCGCTGAAGGTTCTATTCTGGCACAACACTGTAAAATTCTATCAATCTGACTCATTTTCGCAGGCATACAGGTACATATTCCAAGAATAAAATTTCACATGAAACAAAGTACGCTTTAGTCGGATCAACCAAAAAAACTAATCTCATTGATATTCGATTTAACATTTCCTACTGCCTTAATGTAACGTTTGGTTTGTATAATATATCAACAAGTGGTCTCAGACAAAACCAAAGTTCTCCTGTGAAAAAGTCACCCGTTCATCGGCTGTGCGATTTTTAACAAGTTCAGGCTCAACCGCATCAAACCGAGTCTGCATTCCAACGCCATTAGCCATCTGAATAGCAAGGCCAGGACGTGCATTCAACTCAAGAATAAGCGGCCCTTTTTGGGCATCAAGTACTATATCCGCGCCAAGATATCCAAGCTCAGTAATTTCATAACAGCGACTAGCAAGACGCAGGAATTCAGACCAGTTCGGAACATGGAAATCATGAAATTCCTTTCCCGTATCCGGATGTACGGTAATTGGTTTTCCATGCTGAATGGCCCTTAAGGCCTTCCCTGTGCCAATATCGATACCAAGCCCGACAGCCCCCTGATGCAGGTTGGCCTTCCCGTCCGAGTCTCTGGTGGAGAGCCTGGTCATGGCCATTACCGGATAGCCTTTGTAGAGAATAATACGGATATCCGGTACTCCTTGAAACGAAAACCCGTCAAAAATTGGATCAAAATCGACAAGCTCTTCAATCATGGCCACGTCATTGTTCCCGCCTAGACTAAAAAGACCGCTCAGAGTATTTGAAGCATGCTTGCACACGTCATGGTGAGTCACTCGCTCACCACTGGGTTTCAGATAATCCTCGCCATCACGTCCGGTAATTACAAGAATCCCCTTCCCTCCGCTTCCCTTGGCAGGCTTTATTACAAAGGCCTTTTCATGTGCTAGGAACTCCTTTAACTCCCGTACATGCCCCTGGGTTTTCACCACTCCTATAAGATCAGGTGCAGCGATTCCTGCCTCCCGCACCAGAATTTTTGTAAGGAGTTTATTATCCACTCGCGGATAAAAACGGCGGGGATTGTTGCGTGCGATACAAACCACATTACGATGGTTCATACCTATCACTCCTGCTTTTTTAAGTTTCCCTGGTGTTGTCAGAAACATAATCAGGATTTCCTTGTCATTGGTTCAAAGCGGCGAAGCTCAGAAAGCCTGTAACCGGAATAACTGCCGATAACCAGAATAATTGCAAGGAGCACAAGTAGCAGCTCAGGGAAAGCATAAACCAGGTGGCCCAGGAATTTATTCATCATCACCATATAGATAATACTGGCCGTAAAGAGACTGCCTCCGCCCTGAATAAAAACATCACGAGGCCCTTCCTCTTCCCAGAGCACGGACATGCGTTCGATGGTCCATGAAATGATAATCATCGGAAAAAAGGTAACCTGCAGTCCTTGAGAGAAATCAAGCTTAATGGAGAGAACGGAAATCACCACAAAAATCACAATAACAAAGACCAGAACCGCAGAGATACGCGGTACCAGCAGTAGATTCAAATGACTGAGATAGGAGCGCATGATAAGCCCCACACTGACCACGACCAGAAAAAGAATCAGACCCCAGAGCAGAGTCGTCTGCAGAAAGGTAAGAGCAATCAGAATGGGCATAAAGGTTCCCGATGTCTGAATACCTACAAGATTGCGAAGAATCACCACCACGAGTGCTCCAAGTGGAATCAGGAGCAGCAGCTTAAAGGTGTTTTGTTCCGCAAGAGGCAGTGAATAAATGGAAAAATCAATAAGCATGGCGCCACTGTTTTTTCCTGCTGCAATGGCTGCACGACTAGCAAGCACCTTGCTCGAGTTTACAGAAAAACTGAGCGAAGAATCTTTTCCACCGGTGACCTCAAACAGTGATTCATCACCGGATACCCAGAGCACAAAATCATCATGGGTTCTTGTTACACCGGTCTTGGGGTCAATAATCTGCCACTTTCTGCCATCATATATTTGCAATAGGGAGGTTAATTTTTTATTACGGCTATCCTCGTCAAGAAACAATCCTTTGATTTTTAGGACATGTACTCCTGCCCGCGCCAGAAGTCCGCGGGTCAACTCAAGAAAACCACCATATTGTTTTCTCTCTTTGAGAAGAACCTGGGCGCTTTGTTTCTCTGCGCTGTTTAAAAAAGTGAGTAACGCCCTGCTTATTGCCAGCGGATCATCACCGCCCAGTTCTTTAATCTGCTGAATAATGAGCTCTGCAGCCTCTTCTGCAGCACCATCAAAAACAATCAAATCAGCATCGGTGATTGGAGCGGGAGCGGGATCGACCACCGTGGTTCCACCGCGACGATAGGTGGAAGCACGATAATAAATCACCTGCTCACCCGTGGCTGATTCCTTTGTCCATACTCCGTCTTTTGTTTCTTTTGTAAAGAGGTACTTTTCACCAACGGTTTCCTGACTCAAAATCACCATATTGGAAGTGTTATCAGCTTTGTTCAAGCGTACGGTAACCGGGCCGCCATCTGCGGTGAATGTAATCTTTCCTTCAATGGCCCACACATCAACGCGAGTCTCGGGAAGAAAAGAAAATCCAAGGACCTGGTTTTTATACAGAGCCGCCCCCAGACCAACAACAAGAAGGACACATATAATCAGTCTAAGCTGTTTTTTTGTATTCATTTTTGTATATCTTCTTTTTGATTTATCGGGTGGACAAGCATTTTTCGACTCACGTCAACCATGGCTTTGCCACTTAGAAAATTACGACCGACAAGAACCGGATATTCATAATCACTTCGATCGACGAGGCTGAATTCACACTCTTCTTTGAGATCACCAATTGCAACCAGAAGATTTACAACGGGTCGCTCCGCAGCAAGCTCACCATGCCGTTTGATTTTCGCCATACGTTGCAATGGTTTTTCCAGCACAACCTGTTTTGCGGTTATGGGATCAATCACATGAAAACGTATCCAGCGTTTTCCATCCCGTTCAAAGGGCTGAATACCAACAGCACTAAAGGATGATGTCTGGGCCCCGGTATCAATGCGTGCCGAAAAGTGCATTTCTTCTTTTACCAGTGTCAGGGTCTCGACTTCACCAATTACAGGAAGCATGCTGTGCTGGTCACCAGCAGCCATGCAGAATCCGGGAACAAGTCCAAGCACCAAGGCTGCCATCAATACTTTTATAAACATCTTTACTCTACTCCTTTTTCATCTGCTTTTAGATCCACATCCACCAGAAAATTGTTGGAAAGCCAGTTGCGTCCAATAAGCATTTTATACTGCATGGCTGAACGATCACGCAGATTTACCTCGATTTTTTTATTCACTCCCTTCCAGGAGAGTGTCATCTCAATCACATATCGCTGCTCGACTCCCTGAGAATTCTTTACCGTGCTCACACTCACAATGTGAGTGGATATTTTGTGTGATTCCCCTGCGCCATTGATGCTGGTAAAGGAGATCTTTTTTCCGATATTCTCAGACGGTTTTTCACTGCCTTTTTTCACCTGGATATTTACGGCATGAACCGATGTGCTTCGAGCCCCGGTGTCAATTCGTGACAGATAATCAAAAGGAACTTCGGAAACGGTTATCCATGCGGTCTCTCCGATTATTTTTTTCGGAGCAGAATAACCATGAACTGGAAGGAAAACACAAAAACACAGAAGCAGAAAGGTTACAATATTTTTTGATTTCATATGAATTGTTTTATTGAATAGTTGTATTGTTTTTTATTGTATACAAAGCTCAACCACTTATCAGGAAGCCCATGGTGCCCCAAACCCGTATGTGCTCTTCAATACCTACATGTTTTTTTGAGATTGGTTAAACTTTCAATTATTGCTCAGCTAATCTTCTGATCTTTTGGGATAAGCAAAGCACCATTGTTAGACACTTAAACTCATCATATTCTATGACAAACATACGTTAGGAGTCAAGGAAAGGAGCTCTCCATTTGACTCCTCTGAGCATTTCCATATACAATAGTGTAAGAGTTCATTCACAAAAACTATTTCCATTGAGCTCCCCCTGCTGTTACTTCAAGATACTCGGAGAACACTTTACATGTCACACACCCAAGGTCAACCAAGTCTCCCTGAAAATCATGGCTTCAAAAACACTCTTTGTTTATGGATAGTCAGTATCAGCTGCCTGATTCTCCTTGCTTCTGCTACCAATATTTGCGCATCAGACTCGGCCAATAATGACAAGCAAACAATCAAAATCGGAGTTCTTGCAAAACGCGGTGAAGCTCGGGCTCTCCAGCAATGGGGGCCAACAGCAAACTATCTCAACTCGATGATTCCCAACCTTCACTTTGAAATTGTACCACTTGCCTTTGATGCTATTTATCCGGCAACCGCAAGCAGAGAGATTGACTTTATCCTGACAAATTCTGCCCTTTATGTAGGCCTTGTATACCACCATAAAATCAAACGAATCCTCACCCTAAAAAACAAACGGCTGGATCAGGAGACAAGTGAATTTGGAGGAGTAATATTTACAAAAGCCGACAATACACACATTAACTCCCTGAAAGATCTTCACGACAGACACTTTATGGCGGTTGACAAGCACTCTTTTGGCGGCTGGCTGATGGGATGGTTCCATCTGATGCAGCATGACATCAACCCAGATACCTACTTCAAATCCATGCAGTTTGGAGGTACCCACGACGCCGTTGTACTAGCCGTAGGAGCAGGTTCTGTTGATGCTGGAACCGTGCGCACCGATACTCTGGAACGTATGGCCAAGGAGGGTGAAATCCTACTACAGGATTTCAAAATACTCGACCAACAGACAGTTACACCACCGTTCCCATTTCTACTAAGCACTGCACTGTATCCTGAATGGCCACTTGCCGTGCTCTCACATGTCAGTGAAGATATTTCCAAACAGGTAACCATTGCGTTATTGCAACTCTCTCCGAATCAAGAGGCTGCAACGGTAGCAGGAATCACAGGCTGGATTATTCCCCTTGTCTACCTTCCTGTCCGCAAATGCCTGCAGACCCTTCACTTTCCTCCTTTTGAAAAATTCAATATAATCACCTGGCAGGAATCGATACGCCAGCACTACCGCTGGTACATAGTTCTGGTCTTCGTTTTACTTGCAACAATTCTCTCGACAATTAGATTTATTATACTCAACAGACGTCTTCGCACAACAATGCTCCAGCTCGATGATGAGTTCACAACCAACAAACACCTGGCCGATGGTCTGCAAAAATTCAAGACCACGCTGGATAAAACGCTCGATTGCGTCTTTATGTTTAACCCGAACTCATTGCAATATATTTATGCAAATCAGGGGGCCGTGGATCAGGTGGGATACTCCCAGGGAGAGCTCCTCACCATGACACCACTCGACCTGAAACCTGAGCTCAACGAAAAGCAATATCGCGCACTCCTTGACCCTCTTATCCAGGGACAGAAAAAAGCAATCACCTACACTACGACGCACCTCACCAAAAATGGCTCGCTGATACCAGTGGAAATCATCCAGCAGTATGTACAACTTTCGGAAGGAAAAAATCGTTTTATATCTATTGTTCGTGACATCTCAAAACGACTTTCAGAAGAACATGAAAAAGAAAAGTTGCAAAGCCAGCTGCTTCATGCCCAAAAACTAGAATCGGTGGGACAACTAGCGGCAGGAATAGCCCATGAGATAAATACGCCCACCCAGTTTATCAGTACTAATGTCGATTTTATGAATGAAGCTACAGAAGATATTACCGCTCTTATGCAAGAAATAAAAACGATAGCCGGTTCTGCATCACCAGAGGTTAAAGAAGCTATCCATACTGCCCTGGAAGACGCCGACTGGGAGTATCTGGAATCGGAGTTACCAAGAGCAATTAGTGAATCCCGTGATGGTGTGCACAGGGTCTCATCCATTGTTATGGCCATGAAGGAATTCTCTCATCCCGGTAGTAAAGAAAAAATCTCTCAAAGTCTGAATAAAATCATTGAGACCACAGTAACGGTAGCTCGAAATGAATGGAAATATGTGGCAGATCTGGAGATCAATCTTGATCCTAACCTGCCCCATACAGCCATTCTTGCCGATGAAATGGGGCAGGTTGTCTTAAATATACTGGTAAACGCAGCCCAGGCCATTGCTGAAAAACTTGGTGATAATCCGGCCGGTGAAAAGGGAGTAATTGCCATCAACACCAGAAGTGACGATGAGTGGGTGGAACTTCATATCAGTGACTCGGGTGCCGGTATGCCCGATGATGTTAAAGCCCGAATTTTTGATCCCTTCTACACTACTAAAATAGTAGGTAAGGGTACGGGACAGGGCCTTACCATCAGCCATGATGTTGTTGTTGAAAAACATGGCGGCTCAATGACTGTAAATTCTACGGTGGGAGTCGGGACAACATTTATTGTCCGTCTACCCCTTATCAAGGAATCAAACTGATGACCAAACACAAAATTCTCTTTGTTAAGGGCGATCGCAATCTTCTCTCCGGCCCGAAAGCACCCAACACCACCTACCAGCAACCAAAATGACAGAAATTAAAAGAACAATTTGCCCTCTCGATTGCCCTGACAGTTGCGGAATTGACGCAACTGTGAAAAATAACAAAATCATTAAACTTCAGGGCGCTGCGGACCACCCAATCACCGCAGGTTTTATCTGCCGGAAAATGCAACATTATCACCACCGAATCCACTCCGAGCAACGAATTCTTTTCCCCCAGAAAAGAATCGGTAAAAAAGGACAGGGAGCATTTAAAAGGATTAGCTGGGATGAGGCGTGGAAAATTCTGGTGAGTCGTCTCAAAGCAATACGAACAGAATTTGGCGGAGAGGCGTTACTACCATATTCCTATGCCGGTAATATGGGATTGATTAACCGCTGGGCCGGATATCCGTTTTTTCACCGATTTGGTGCCTCTCAACTGGATCATACCATCTGTTCTACCGCTGCAGAATCGGGATGGAACCTGCACTGTAATGGCATCTCTGGCAGTCCTCCCGAAACGGCAGCTGATGCCGATATGGTGATAATCTGGGGGATGAATCTAAAAGTCACCAATGTCCACTGCTGGCCCTTTATCCAGAAAGCACGGAAAAAAGGTGCGCAGCTTGTTGTAATCGATCCCTATCGAACGGTTACGGCCAAAGCAGCAGATCACTATTTCCCCGTCTCTCCGGGAGGAGACACAGCGCTTGCTCTTGGAGCACTAAAATATCTGCTGGAAAATAATGGTATCGATACCAGTTTTATCCAATCTGAAACAGAAGGCTTTGCCGATTTACAATCCTACCTCCAAACAGTGTCATGGGAAGCCATCACGAAACAATCTGGATTGAAAAGAAAAACAATTGAACACTTTGCAAAACTGATTCAAAAGCATCCTAAAACTTTTATCCGTATAGGAATAGGGCTGACGCGCAATACCAGAGGCGCAATGTCAGTACGAGGAATTACCAGTCTTGCCGCAGCAACCGGTCTCTTTGACGGATCGCCTGGAAAAGGGATATTATTATCGAGCCGCGGCTTCCGGGGCAACACGGCTAAACTCACCTACCCTTCTCTTGCAAAAACAAAAGCCCGCACAATCAACATGGTACAGTTAGGTGCGGCATTAACAACCATGGAACCTGCAATGAAAGCATTGCTGGTTTACAACAGTAATCCACTCAGCGTTGCCCCGGACGCATCCATGGTACGGAAAGGATTATCACGACCCGATCTTTTTTGCATCGTCCACGAACAGGTTATAACACCAACTGCCAGATATGCTGATCTGCTGCTTCCTGCAACTACCTCCTTTGAAAACAGTGACCTCTATTGTTCCTACGGGCATTTTTATATGGGAAAAACTCGTCCTGTCCTGCCACCACAGGGAGAATCCATAAGCAACTTTGATCTCTTCCAAACACTGGCTCAAAGAATGGGATACACCGATGCCCCCTTTAAGCAGAGTATTGAGGAGCGTATCGAGGATTATCTGTCAGACCTTGATGGAGTATCCGCAACCGACATTGAACCCGGTACCTGGATTCAATCGGATTATGGCAAAACAGGAGCATCATTATTTACCAGGGAGCAGAAAAAATTCCATTTCGCACCACCATCAACTCTCCAGGAGAGACAGGTCGCCAGACTCCTCCCAGCAATGGAGAGTGATGATCCTGACCTCAGATCCAGATACCCATTTCAGCTCATTACTCCCCCGGATACGAATTTGCTGAACAGTACATTTGGAGATCAGTACAGCGGGCGGATTGGAACTGTTCTGATTCATCCAGACGATGCAGCAAAATACAACATCGTTACAGGAGAGAACGTCATACTGTCCAACGGGCGTGGCTCGGTATCCCGAATTGCGACCATCAGTCACGACACTCAGGTGGGATTGCTGGTTGCAGAAGGCATTTATTGGGAGTCAGAAAACAGAGCAACTGGAATAAATGATGTAACATCCCAAAAACTTACAGACAGCGGAGGAGGAGGCGTGTTCCATGAAGTCCGAGTTTCCCTGAGGATCAAAAAGGAAGAGTAGGAATATTAAAAAGAAGTCTATATTTTATTGAAAAACTTCCTGTCACAGGGGTGGCCATGAAGATATATTCCCTCAAGATAGGAAAGCTTTCTGGGCAGCATTGCAGGAGTCGCTCTGGCCACAAGAAAATGAGCTGGCCTGCCTTTAGCAATAGGCCCAATCTCCTCAACACCAAGAAGTTCTGCACCATTACCAGAAGCACATTGAATTGCTTCAACGAGTGAATATCCAGCCTTTATAAAGAGTCTCAACTCATCAACCACCGACTCACCATGGAGGATGCCACTGCAACCGGAATCTGTGCCAAGTGCCAGCCTGACTCCATACTGTTTTGCCCTGGCCATCTGTTCCAGCTGATGTTCCAGGTTTTTGGCAATCACGTCTCTTTTTCCCTGCCGATCTCCGGTTAAGCTCCAATTTTCAAGCAGCGCTTTCATGGTCACAGCCGTGGGAACCCAGGTTATCTGACTGTCAGCCATTCGTCTCAGATTTTCATCTCCCATAAAAAAGCCATGTTCGATGGAATGACATCCTGCCTCTATAGCTTGCTTGACAGGCAGACTGCCATTGGCATGAACCATCACCTTTTTTCCATTTTGACAGGCAAGTTTTACCAGAGCTTGCAGCTCTTCAAGAGAAAATTGTGGCTCAGTTTCTCTTGCAAAATCTGTAAGACTGTTCACTCCAGAGTTGATCAGTTTCAAGTGATCAACAGAATCAATTTCTCTTGCCACTGCCGTTTCAAGCGTCTCATTTTCCGCAGAAAATCTCGCAATAAAAGACCCGTAACGACCTTTTTGGTGCCACGCCTGACCGGCTGTCTTCAAGATAACCGGATCTTTTCGTTCGCTGGAGCTTTTTGTTTCACTTTTATAACGCCCCAGATGACCATTACAATCGCCACCATCACGAACAGCAAGCACTCCATAGGAAAAAAGATAATGAATATGTTCGGCAATACGAGGTTTACACTCGTTGTAGCCTGCGCTGAGTTGCTGTCGTCTCACTTGTGGATCAATGGATGAAGACATAGCCAGATGAACATGACAATCAACCAACGGAGGTAAAATGGTACAGCGGGATAAATCTGTAAGCAGTGCGGAATCCGGGCAATCATCCTCACGAAATTCGGAAATATCGGTGATGATGCCATCTTTTACCGTCAGTAATACTCCTTTTTGTACAGAAGCACCACTCCCGTCAATCATCCATTCAGCCCTGATATAATGCGTTTTATTATTCACACAGTACTCCTCACGTCACTTAAAACATTTAAAGAGAAGGTCACTAACGTGATTATTGCTACTATGTGGCAGTATGTCAATACTGATGTTTTTAATTCAGATTGCAAAAGAGAGAAGAATTTGAGTTATCTTCAGGCAGGTACTGTTCTCACGTGATCAATTTCCCAGGGTAAACACTTCAATCCCAATTTTATTGACCACGCAAGAAACACAAATAAAAATTAGAAACGGTAGGCAATACCCATTCCAAAAAGCCAAGGATCAATATCTACATCCGTTGTCACCACAGTCCCAAGAGCGTGCACAGAAACATCCGTATTCAGCCAGAGTTTTTTTACATCAAAATTCAAGGCCCAGTTCTCATCAAGCCCGATATCAAACCCAGCCTGAAGCGCATAACCAAATGCATTATCATAATCAATATCATTGGCATCGCCTGCATCTGCACTGAAAAATACAGTATAATTAATACCTGCACCTACGTAAGGACGAAATTTACCATCGGGAAGGAAATGATACTGAGCTGTCAACGTTGGTGGCAAAAGATACACATGCCCAAGATCAAGATCTCCCACGGAAGTCTTCACTGCACTTACATCATTTTTAGCCACTGCAAGAGTGAGCTCCGCTGCAAAATTCTGAGTTATAAAGTAGGTAATATCAAGATCAACAGTTACGCTATCATCAACTTCAGCCTTTCCCCCAATTACCGTAATATCAGAACTACTGTCATCGGGCACAACTCCCAACAAACGCGCCCTCACCAACCAGGGACTCTTTCCTCCTTCAGCCATAGCTGTCAGTGGTAAAATAGTGCCCATAAAACAAACAGAAACAAACAAAATGAATAGGACCTTTATGCTACTAAAAATATTCATTACGACTTCCCCCTGTAAAAATATTGCAAAGCACCTGGCTCACAGTACCTTTTCCCCAAAATGCCTCGGTGAAATGTGGCAACACGGATCGCCACACAAACAGCTCCATCCATGAAGCTATAAAGTATGCTAAGCTATACACACAATCTTTACAAGTAGGTGATTTTACTAGGCTTGTAGGGTGGAGCCTTACAGGCAGGGCCTAACTATTTGATAATTTGTCATTTGCACATACTGATAAATAATACAATTGGAAATGATAACTAAACCTGATAAGTCAAATTTTGGTATAATCTCACAAAAAAAGAAAAGGAACTGTCCAATGCTGAACAGTTCCTTCGTATGAGTTATGCGGAAAAATCAGGCGGTGGATTATTCCTGGGTAAGAGCTGTCTTAGAAAAAACGTTTACAGGGGATTGGATACTTCTATACTGTTTGACCAGCATGGTTCCAAGGATAAAGACATCCAGAGCCATAAAGACAAGGACAAGGACAAGAACCACCGGGTAGTTAAATCCATGTTTATAGACAAAAGTGGCCAGAACTGAATACGCAACCATGGGGCAGATCAGTCCCCATTGTGATTCATCGAAGTATTCCATATTGAAGAGGTATTTTTTGAAATAATCACGCATAAGAAAAAGTCCCAGAATGAGATACCAGGTCATCAGTGCAAAACCGCTACTTCCAAGAAAGGTGAACAGTGCATCGGGTAGGTGGTAGTCAAATTTATGTTGAAAATAATATCCGTAGCGAAGTATTGAAATGGTCAACAGAGTAAGAATAGGGACAACTATGAAGAAAGAGGGCAGGAATTCAATTTTAGACGGCATACCACTGGCATAATGTGATTTAAAGAGACTAAAGAGCTTCACACAAAGCAGGAAAATGGCCATGGTAAAAGTTGTCAAAGAAAGGAAGAACACCGCATCAGCTAAACCACCATGTGCCAGATACGCAATCCCTGCACCGGTAACACTTGTCATAGCAAGGGAAAAGGGAATCAAGAGCCAGCCAAAATGCATGGTGTTGACATCAAAGCCCTTAGTCAGCGCTGTTGCCTGCAGGCGTACGGCTGTTGCCAGGGTCCATACCCATAGCATTGCATAGACTGCCGATGCATAGGGTATAAGGAGGTCAAGATTGATCCGCATCCAGTCCACAAAAACATATCCAAGGACCAGAAAGACATTAAAGGCCATGGCGTAAGCAAGAGGAGGAGCGATGAGGACAGAGTTTCTCGTAGTATCGTTATACAGTGCCTTATATTTTTCCGGGTGTTTTTGACGCCATTTAAAATAGAGAACGGTACATCCCAAGAGTGCGATAATGTGGAGTACGCCAAAAAACACCATATGAGTTTTTAAGTAGGCAGTAAGGTAAGAATACAATGGCCCCATTTGAGCCGTGTATTCATTGATGTTGCCATTGTAGAGCATCCCCTTGAAAGGAGGGTTTCTAGGGAGTGTATTATTAAGAAAGGCGTACCCGGCCACACTGGTACCACCAAAGCCCAGGGCCATGATAAACCAGAGCATGGTGAAACGATCAACAAGGTTTGAGGAAATTGTTTTTGTGGGTGTATTTGTCATAATGGATCAAGAGTTCTATGTGGTTGGTTTAGAGAATCTTTCTTAACAAGGTTCTCAAAAGGAGCTTCCAATGGCCAGCATACCTGCTGTGAGGATATAGTAGCCAAAAACAATGAGTAGCAGTCCGCTTACCAGTCGTATTGCCATGGGGTGCGCGTTGACAGCACGGATCTTGTGGCGAATGGATTGTGAAGCATATCCCACAAGCAACATGGGAATAGAAAAGCCTAAGGAATAAAAGGCCAGCAGAATCAAACCAGAGGTGAGTTGTCCCTGGGTAGCCACAAGTGCCAGGACTCCTGAAAGCATGGGGCCTACGCAGGGAATCCAGATGATTCCAAGTGTCATCCCGAGGAGCAGGCCTGACCATTTCCCCTTACTCTGAAATTGCTGGGCTTTATAAAAAAAGGTTAATTTTTTAAAGATATTGATTCCAAACAGCATGGAGAAACCAAAGAGAATAATCACCACACCAACCACTTTTTCAATGGTAGGCATAACCCCTGCGACAGCGCCGGCAAAGAGGGAGGTGAGTACCCCCATTGCAATAAAGCTGAAACTCAAGCCTGCTACGATGAGTAAGGGCCTGTATTTATGATCATCTTCTGTACCTGTTATGATGATGGGAACCATTGGTAAGACACAGGGAGATGCGATGGAAGCAACGCCTGCTAAAGTCACCATAAGAAGTGTTGTTATACTGAGTTCTAAAGGCATAATATATTTATTGTTATGATTTAGGAATTAATTGAATCAGCTGACGGATATCACTGGCCTGTTTTACACCTGGAGTCATTCGTTTGATTTCTTTGCCATCGGCATCCGCAAGAAGCAATGTGGGCAGCGCTCGAATACCATACTGGTGGAAAATATCTCTATCGCCAGGGACAGTGGTCTGAACGTATTGTACGTCTACTTTTCCACGAAGTTCATTGGCCATATCGTTTAGAATAGAAACCTGCAGTACACATGGGCCTCCATTTGGGTCCAAAAAGAAAATCATTTTATGAGCTGCCAGTTGTCGAGTAGCTGTTGGAGCTGTCTCCGAAGCACTGCTTTGCGTTTCTGTAGTGACAGGAGTAGATGATTGAGTTGGTTGCTCGTCACTTGAACAGGCGGAGAGTAAAAAGAGTAAGGCGGAAAAAATAATATACTTTTGCATAGTTGTCCTGGATGTTTTTTGTTAGTGCGCTAAAATAGGGCATTTATGTGCTAAATACAGACGACAATATAAGATGTAGTTCAGGTGTGTCAAGAACATAACTAAATTCTTAAATAGAATTGGTCACTTCTGGCCGTTTATGTTGGCTTTGTTTTTTTATAAAATACACAAGGAGGGATGTAGAGCACTCCAAATGGTCCAACAAAACGACAGGGTACAAGAAATATACGACAAATACAAATAAGTTGGAGTTTGGAGATTCAACCCAAATTATATGTGAACTTTTAGACCTGATCTGCCACCTAGCTGGAAATTCCAAACTCCAGTTATATTATAAAATGTATCCCAGAAATGGCTCACTTCATTTGAATCGTGGTCGTCGATCATCCTACAAACAACGAACAGCACAGCATCAATTCAATTGCTCTTTTTTGTATGTTTCCGGAAGAGTTAGTGTAACGACAAAGCTGACGAATGATACCAGAGAGAGATACCATGCAATAGAGAGATCGCTATGGCTTGTGTGTATCAGCCATGTAGCTACCATTGGTGCAGTTCCTCCAAAAAATGCAAAACAGAGATTAAAAGAGACACTGACGCCGCTCATTCGAACCTCTTTGTCAAAAAGTTCAACCATCACCACACCGATAACGCCCATAAAGGTGCCAATCATAAAGGACAGAGAACACTGACCAATAAACATGTGATAGGGCATATCACTCAGCATCAGTTTATAGAGGGGATAAGAAAGAACTGTTAATCCAGCCGTTGCAGCGATGAGTGGTGGTTTGCGGCCAATCCTGTTGGAGAGGCTACAGGAGAGCAACATTGCAGCGATGGTCACGAGGAGTGAGAGCGAGTTTATTTCCAGAGAATAGCTTTTTGTGGTATGGAGGAACTTTTGCATCCACAGAGGGTTGTAGATAAAAATCATATAGAACCCCACAGCAAACGGTAAGTTGAGGAAAAACACCTGTACAAATGGTTTAAGATGCTTTTGCACAACCTCTACAATTGGTGTTTGTATCTTTTTGGTATCAGAGTGAGGAACGTAGGATTCAGGTAAATACTTTCTGATGAGAACGCCCACAAATGCAATCACTACTCCCATAAAAAATGGTATTCTCCAGGCCCATTGTACAATGGTCTCATGCTGAAAAATAGAAAAAATTGTTACCCCGAACAGACTTCCAAGTAAGACTCCCAAGACAGTTCCAACAAATGGAACCACTGCTGAAAAAGCCCGATTTTCCTTGGTTGAAAGTTCTGTCATATAGACGATTGACCCCGTATGCTCTCCACCAACCGAGATTCCCTGTAACATTCGCATAAGAATTAAAAGGATCGGTGCAAAAACACCGATGGTCGCGAATGTAGGCGTTATGGCAATTATTAATGATGGGGCAGCCATTAAAAACATTGAAGTGGTCAACACATTTTTCCGGCTCACCTTGTCACCAAGATAACCAAAAATGAGTGCTCCCAGGGGACGCATGAGAAAGCCAATGGCAAACGTAGCAAAGGTGGCAATCAGAGAAATAAAATGATTTTCAGATGGAAAAAAATTGGCGGCAATTATCAATGCAAAGAAACCATAGACTGTGAAATCAAACCATTCCATTACTTCACCAACCAGGCCCGCGAAATATAATTTCTTTTTGGATTGTGTGTTTTGCATAGTCTTATCTAGTTCCTGTTATGTTAAGGGGGTGTGATTACGCCATGGACTGAGAGGCATAAGACGACACAATAAAAGCAATTCTGCGTTCCGGCTATGTGTCTCCAGGCTGGATAGGCCCATGCCACATATACTCGATTTGGGGGTGAATTTGTAACAGTCCGGCTTCCTGTCCACACTCCAGCAGAAGAAGCAGGGCGAAAATCATACAGAGAAGCAAAGCAATTGTTTGCTGCCACTTTTGTTTCTTTTTTCGTGCCTGGTAAAACAAGATAATGGCAGGAAGCAATCCAAAGAGCAATGCAACTGCCAGGCCACCGACAAGGTTGAGCACCTTCAAAAAGAGTTGAGGGTAAACAAGAGTAATCAGCAACGGTGGAATAAATGTCAATCCGGCAGCCAGCCATCTTCTGTTATCTTTGTTTTGTACGTTACCCAAAAGGTCGGCCAAAAAATTCCGTAATCCCTCCCCCACTGCGACATACGAAGTAAAAAGGGCAGCCAGAGAAAAGAACAGGCTGAAGAATTGAATGTCTCCGGTGGGTATACTCTGGGCAAGAGGGATCGTGGCGGGCTGGTTCTGGTGAAAGGCGTTTAGCAGTGAACCTTCACCATCAAGGGGGAGTACACCAACCACAACAAGAATCCAAAGCCCGTTGACCAGAAGAGAAAGCAGCGTACCAAAAATAAGTGCTCGTCGTATTTGCACACGATCATTATGCAGACTTGTGCAGACGGAAGGAATGATACTCTGATAGGCAAAAGAGCAGAGAATAATTGGGAGAGCCGAGGGCAGAAATTTCCAGTCCTGGTAAACAAGATTTTTGTTTTCTATATGTTTTCCTACCAGTAGCAGCATGACCACAAAGGAACCAAGCAGCAGGATCATAAAACCCATATTGGCACGATGAATAAACCCCAGCCCAACCAGAACACTCCCGGTACTAATCAGAAAAAAGAGGAGTAACAACAGCCACTCTAACTTTGGTAAATGCAGAAGGGAAGCAAGAACCGCCCCGCTTCCGCTGAGGTAGGCTACCAGTACCCCATAAAACAACAGCAGGAAGCCTGGTGTTACCAGCCAGCGACTCCATCTGCCTAACCCTTGTTCAAAGACGGTGAAGAGCCCCGCAGACGGTTGATCCATGTCCACAAAGAACTCGGCCAGAATAAGCCCACTGCCGAGCATAAGGGCCCAGATAAAAACGAGTCCCGACAGGGCTGGTATAAGTCCTGCCAGTCCGGTCTGGATTGGGAGTGCCAGCAGACCCGCCCCCAGACTTGCGCCTGATACCCAGAGGGATACCGACCACACTGAATCGGATTTCATATGTTACCGTGTTTTTCCATAAATCTTGAGAAACGGCAAAGGGCATCTTCCAGTACATCCTCGGTTGGCAGTATGGCAAGACGCAGGGAGGTGCTGTCCGGGAGAGTCTCTTTATCAAAGAATGCACTCATCTGGCTTGTGCATATTTTTTCTTCTGCAAGAAGGGCAATGCCAAGTTCCCGGTCATTGGTGAATTCTGTTGCCATTTCTACGACCATATAAAATGCACCTTCTGGTTTTACCACACGAATACCCGGAATTTGGACAAGCCCGTTCAGCATCAGATCTCTTCTTTTTTTCAACTTTGCTCTATTTTCTCTAAAATAGTTCTCCACTCCTGGGTCAAGAAGTGCTTCCAGGTATCCCTCCTGAAATATCGAATTCATGCAAAGGGGAAGAATGCATTCATTGTAAAGGACTTCTCTCAGAGCATCTCTTTCCACACCTCCAAGAATGGCATATCCAACACGTAATCCTGGTACATTAAAAGATTTCGAAGATCCGTTAAATATGATCCATGTAATCTCTTTGTTGTGCAGCAATTTTTTCACATCCACCGGTTTTTCGTCAAAATAGTGTTCACTATAGATTGCATCAAAAACCAAACACAGTGGTGGGGTAGCCTGCAGGCGGCGTTTCTGATTTATCTGCTCTGCAAGATCAATAATAGCCACCATAGTCTCTTCACTGTACACAGCTCCGGTGGGATTATTAGGAGAATTGATGAGAATCATGGATGTTGAATCATCAATCTTTGATTCAATGGAAGCAATATCAGGCTGCCAGGTATGCGGGTCGCAGCGATATAACCTGCTTTCAATGCTGTTTTTTTTATTGAGGTCAAGATAGGGAGGAAATACCGGTGCAGGAAAAAGAATATTTGTTCCTTTCACGGCCGTAACATTCATGATTTTATCCATGATGTCAGAGACACCATTACCGACAAAGACATAGGACGGATCAACACCTTCAAGTTCAGCAATTTTTTCCAAAAGAGGTGGATAGCCCTGCGGATTTCCATATGCATAAGACTGGGGTTTTTCCAGCGCTTTTACAATCCCTTCCTTAAATGACGGGATTGGCGGAAAATCAAATTGGGCTGGATCTCCCAGTTGAAGAGGTAAAAATGGTGTACCCTCTTTTTTCATCTTCATTGACAGAAGGAATATTTCTCCTAAAAGACCTAATGTCTTACACGTCTTGATCTCATTTCGTGCGATACTTTTAGTGATCATTTGCCTACATTGCAAATCTCGAAGGATTTGTCTTTAGAGTTATTAAAGGATACGTTGCAAAGTACTATTCTATAAAAAACATATCACTTTGAAAAATAATTTAATACTCTTTTGAAGGGACCAAAGGGATGTTGTTTGCTTCATGCCGAGATGATACAATCAACCTTGCTGTGCCTTCAGATTATCAGTGATATCATGAAGGTTTTTCCTACTGGATACTTTTCCTGACTCAAAGAGCTTCCGAGCCTCTTTTTATTAACCAACCATGAGATAGCGCTGATTATGTTTATCAAAACAGTAAGTTCCGTCATTGTTCTTGTCGCAATTATTCTGATTGCGGTCTTTTTAAAACATCTGAAGCTCATCAAAGGGGAACATGCACCAGTTTTTTCCAAACTGGTCACCACTGTTACCTTGCCGGCCCTTATTTTTCATTCCCTTGCCCATGCGACCCTGTATTGGGAATATGCCATTCTCGCTCTTGTCATGCTGGCTGCTGAAGTTCTTTCTCTGATACTGGCCTGGTGCATCGGCAAAAGATTACGATTGGCGCCCCCCCAACTTGGCTCTTTCATCCTTGTTTCGGGGTTTGGCAGTTCCGCCCTGTTAGGCTATGCCCTGATCGGTCAGGTCTTTCCCGGTAACATTGCAGCCATGACCGAAGCCGTGTTGATCACGGAAGTCGGGGTGGGACCAGCTCTGTTTACCATTGGAACCATGATCGCCATGTACTATGGCAGTTCAGAAGTCGACGGCAAGGGACGTATAATGGCCGCTCTGGCATTTTTCAAATCACCCATCTGTGCGGCTGTTGCCGTAGGTATTGTGTGGTCTGTCCTTGGGTTACCAGTCAAGGGTGTTATTCTCAGCCCACTTTTCCAATCACTCCATATCCTGGCCTCAGCAAATACCCTGATGGTTGCCCTGACAGTGGGGGTTGTCCTTCAGTTTACTGAAATGCGGGCCGTACTGGTCATGGCATTTTTTGCCTGTATTATTAAGCTTCTCTTAAAACCAGTATTGGTCTGGCTTCCAACTCTTACCATGGGGCTTCAAGACTGGCAGGTGCAGATTCTGGTCCTTGAGGCAGCCATGCCCTCGGCACTACTCACGGTCGTCCTTGCCAACACCTATGGTTGTGACGCCAAACTGGCATCTAAACTGGTGTTTGCAACAACCGTAGTCAGTATCGCGACCATTGTAGTAATGACCAACGTGTTGACATAATAAACTACCCCGACCGCAAGTAGGTGAAGTGTCAGAAATGTTTTATACCGCAAGGGACAGACTGTTAATAGGATTAGGCGTAGTTCTATTGGTGTTTGTAACTTTTATCGATGGAAGGGCCACAACAATAGATTTCGAAAATTTCAATACGGGAGACATTGTCTCTGGTGCTGGAGTTTTTGCAGACCTTGAAATGTCAAGGGATGGAACTACCATATCACGTCATCATAGCTTATCCAGTAGCCTGCGCACAGTTTGTGCCAGCATTCTGTTCTGCAGTGGTTTACTGAGAAAGGCGCCAACACCCTGCTCAAGGGCCTGCTCTTCCCCGATATATTCACTATGACCGGTACAGAGAATCACAGGCAGCTGCGGCCGCATGGCCAGAACCTCTGCGGCCAGCTCCATCCCGGTCATGCCGGGCATGGTCATATCCGTAATCAGAAGATCAATCTCATCCGGATGCTCCTGAAAATAATGCAGGGCTTTACTGCTCTGCGTTTTCCCGATCACGGTATAGCCCAGTGTTCGCAGGATTTTGCCCATAAGTTCCACCAAAATGACCTCGTCATCCACAAAGAGAATCCGTTCATTGCCCCGCGGCAAAGCATCCGGTACAGTGAGGGGCTGTACTGTTTCCTCCTCCTCAATAAGCGGCAGGTACACATGAAAGCTGCTGCCCTTGCCCATAGAACTAGTTATGGTGACTTCTCCCCCGTGACTCTTGACAATGCCGTGGACCACGGACAGCCCTAGTCCAGTCCCCTGTCCTTTCTCCTTTGTGGTAAAAAAGGGATCGAATATTTTTTCCCGGATAGTCGGGTGCATCCCCGGTCCGCTATCGGACACTTCAAGATCCAGCCATTGCCCCCGCTCTATTGCAGGGTGGAGACAGATAGGCCCCTCTTCTGGTGGAATTTTGAGTGCCTGGAGGACCACCCGCAGTTGTCCACCTTCTTCCCCCATGGCCTGTTTGGCATTGGTGCATAGGTTTATCAGCACTTGATGGATGAGGGTCGGATCGGCAAGCACCGTGCCACAGTCATCGTCGATCTCCTGCAGCAGTTCAATGGTGGCGGGCAGGGAGGAACGAAGCAATTTCAAGGCTTCCTGGATCACCAATTGCGGTTTGAGCGGCCGCAACCGTTCTTCCTCCTGACGGCTGAAGGTCAGAATTTGTTTCACCAAGTCTCCGGCCCTATTTGCTGCAGCAATAATCTGCCCGACATCCTGTTTCACCGGATCCTCTTCCCGTATCTGGAAGTTGACCATCTCCGCATACCCCAGGATTGCCGTCAAGATGTTGTTGAAATCATGGGCTATCCCTCCGGCCAAAGTGCCTATGGCCTCCATCTTCATGGCCTGGTTGAGCTGTTTTTGCAGATCCACTTCCCGGGTCGTGTCCCGTTTGACGGCCACATAATTGGTGACAACACCTTCCCGGTTGCGGATAGGAGAAATACTTGCATCCTCCTCGAAAAGGATGCCCTTTTTACTGCGATTGACCAGATGGCCACGCCAGCTGCCTTTTTGTTTCAGGTTTTCCCACATGTTTTGGTAGAATACAGGATCGGACTGACCACCCTGGAGGAGACTTGGGTTCTGCCCTCGAACGTCATCCAGACTGTAGCCAGTCACCTGTTCAAAGGCGGGATTCACATATTCAATCAAGGCATCGGCATCGGTTACCACGATGGACTCCGTAACCTGATCTATAATGGCCATCAGGCGCAGGCGCTCCTCTTCCTCTTCGATACGTCTGGTCACGTCCCGGGCCACATGGACAATTTGGGTCAATTTTCCCTTTTCATTAAACACCGGGGTAGCACTTACCTGGTAGCGACTCTCCAGCCCCTGATAGTCCACTGTCGCACTGTGAGGGCGTCCATCCTGTGCCGTCATGGAAACCGGACAGCCGACACAGGGGGTTTTACTCTGAAACAGGCTCTCATGGCAGAAATGGCCAGTGATTGGAACAGCGAGGGTATCGCCCCGAAGTTCCCGTCCCGCCTTATTGGCCCGGATAATCCTCATATCCAGGTCCTGTATGGTGATAATGTCTGGAATGGCGTCAAAGGTCTGTTCCCATTCTCTTGCCGCCTGACTTAATTGCACCTCAACACCCTTCTGTTTTGTGATATCCCTGCCGCTCACCACTAGGGCCTTGCGGCTGCAATCCCTATGGAAAAGAGGAATCTTGTAGACATCAAAGACGCCTTCACTTCCATCCTGCCGGGGGATATTCTCGTCCACCCGACACGGAACAGCGGCCTTCCAGGCAGCTTCATCCGTATCCATGCAGCCAAGAAGGGCCTCTTTATAACGGGGACTGAAAGAGGCCAGCTCCGCATCCGTCCTGCCCAGATAGACAACATCTTCCAGCCCAAAGAGTGAAAGGTGAAAATCATTGGCCAGGAGATACCTCCCCTGCCCATCCTTGACACAGATAATATCAGGGGTGGCATCAGTGATAATGTGCAACAGTTCCCGACTCTCCTCCAGATTTTTTTCCTGCTGGAGACGTTCACTGATATCTCTTGCAACAGAGATAAAGAGGTGAGGTTCCTCATCCGAGATACATTCAAGACTGACCTCCACCGGAAACCGATGCCCATCCCGGTGGCGATGGGTGGACTGAAGGAGAGTAGGAGCATCTACATGGAGAATCTGCCCAAGAGACGCGGCCACAGGAACGTCACTAAAACTTGGATTCACATCCCCCACTTCCATGGAGAGCAGCTGTTCACGACTGTAGCCAAGACTGGTGCAGGCCTGATGGTTAACATCAATAAAGCGGCCCTGTTGGTCATGGACAAAAAAGGCATCCACGGCGTGATCGACAAAGCGATGGAAGCGCAGTTCCTGTTTTTTTTGGATCTCCTCTGCCTCTAATCGTCCACTGATATCTTCACCGGTATAGACAATGCCGGTGATTTGACCGCTCTCATTTTTGAGAACGCTCTGCTGCCAGCGGATCATGTGCGTCCTTCCTGCCCGGCTGACAATACGGAACTTCCCGGCGGTATCCTGTATCTTGTCACCGGCCATGGTCCGCAAATAAATATCCTGGTGTTCCTGTCGATCCCGGGGGTGGAGAAAGCTTGCAAAAAAATCGGTACCGATAAGGGCAGCGCTGTCCTCCCCGAGAAGCTGTGCTCCCCGGATATTCACCAGGCTGATTTCCCCCAGGGGATCAAGTCCAAGGATGATTACTCCTAGGCTATCGATAAAATCCTGCGATGAAACTTGCCCTATACTACCGATATTCATACATTCCCTCTTCCCTGCCAGCTTCTCTAGTTGCTCTTTTTATACTAGCGTCACGTCAACGATGGATTTTTCAGGCGGAAAAACAATACTGATTCCGCCCTGCCTCCTTGGCCCTGTACATGGCAGCATCGGCAGTGTTTATCAGAATTGTCTGCTCTACACCATCCTCCGGAAAGACTGCTATGCCGATACTTGCTCCAATTACTGCCTCCTGCCCAGTAAGGACAAAGGGTTCAGCAAGTCTGTCTATAATAAGCTGCGCCACCCTGATAATATCTTTACGCTCTGCCATAGTATTAAGAATAACGATGAACTCATCGCCACCCAGGCGGGCCACAGTGTCAGACTCCCGCACCAGTTCCTGAATCCTCTCTGCAACCTCCTTCAGGAGCTGATCACCGGCAGTATGCCCCAGGCTGTCGTTAACGATTTTGAATTTATCCAGATCGATGAAAAGCAGGGCAAAACATGTATCGAGGCGTTTGCTGTGCAGCAGGGTGCGTACTAAACGATCCTGAAAAAGCTGCCGATTAGGGAGACCAGTCAGGGAATCGATGGTGGCCTGATGTCTGAGGATTTCCGCAGCCTCCCGCTCCTTGATTCTGGCATGAGAGAGGCGCCAGCTAAACAGTATCAGAAAAAGAAAAACAAGAGCGGCGATCTGGGCCAGAGAAAGAAGTACAGATCTATTGCCTGCATCGATAACATCCCTTGTTACATGGGAGACAACTTTCCACTGATAAATATCTTCCAGGGCCACATGCTCTTCTCCGGTATGTCCGGCTTCATAGTGTTGCGGTACCTGGAAGAGGTGGATGGTCGCGAAGGTAAATATGCCCTCATCGTTTGTAAACTGACCCTGCTCTGCAGCCATGATTCGTTCCCAGTCCAGCGGGTGTATATTGCTGAGGTTATGTTTATGGTCCAGCATAAATCCCCACTCCCGGGCAGGGTCAGGGTGTTTTAGCCAATAGCCTTCTGCATTAACAATAGATGCATGGTCTCCAATATTTGCCACTGCGCTGGAAAAGTTCCCCAATAGACGCTCTGCCAGATAGTTGAGCAACAGAACCCCTATCTTTTCCCCCCGACGGTTGAACACGGGAGTGCCGAAGCGAATCATCGGTTTATAGGGTTCCTCGATCTGACCCTGTTCCATATTAAGATCAAGGGGAGAGACATAGACCTTTCCCGAAGCAGTGTTGATTGATTCCCGGAAGTAGTAGCGCTCCCCCTTGTTCTGCAGTGAAGAAACCGGAACCAGGGTTGCTTCTCCATGCTGATAATTTACCCGCACAATCTCCAGTCCTTCGGTGTTTAAAAAACGGACCTGGTCATAGACACCCTTCATCTGAGAAAAGAGCTGCAAATCGTTCTGAAGATGGATGAAGGATTCACGGGAAAACAGCTGCCGGTCATGATCAAAGGCCTTGTGTTTTGCCAGGATAAGCAGGTCAGACATAACCACCCGAAACTCCTGGTTGATGGCACGCTGCCCCATGCGAACATTGAGATGTTCATTTTCGAGACGAATCCTGTTCGCCTTGTCCGTTTCCGAAAAGTAGAAGTAAGCGAAAAAAATAAAGAAGACTATGGCCCAGGGAAGGAATGTTGGGAGAAAGTATTTGGTAAATTTAGTCATGGCCCCTTGAAGGAATTTGTTTTTCACTGGGCCGAGCAGAGGCAAGGAGCAGGGAAAAAGTAACATGCATACGATCACACGATTCAAATATGATTTTACACAAAGTTTTGGATGAGTAAAACATTTAATGAAAGATTATTCATTTTAACCATACCCTGTGAAGCCAGAACAGGAGGCACGGGCCGTGGTATCAGCCACTATGACTTTAAACCCGTTAAAGGAATGGGGGGGGCTGGATGGTGCTGCGCAGGAAGTTTTAGCAAAAACCAAGAAACGGGCGACAAGGAATTTATGTTTTTTTAGTCACACGAATGAGTATAGGACTCTAATTCAGTTGCTCCCCTTTTAGTTAGTCCGGCTGAACATGCTCAACCCAACAATTCTTTCTTCCCATCCTTAAAAACAACTTTGACTTCAAGGTGTCCGCCTAATGCTTCCACATATCCCAGAATACTTGACTTCTCGGCACCTGTTCATCTACAATATATCATGTGCAATACTATTTATCAAAACACTTCCAAAGGATTACAGAAACGGAGTATTTTGTTTAAATATTTTTTTATCCTCTTTATTTCTTCTCTCATAATCGTTGGATCTGTTTCACTCTCCTTTTATTTTACAGCTCAACATTCTCGCCAAAAAGTCATAGAGAATCAAGAGATATCCAACCTTTTCCAGCAAGAAAAAATTATTCGCAACGATATAAAATCCATTATTGCTGATCTAATGTTTCTGGTGAATCACCATCACCTTCACTCCAATATTGAAGGAGAGACTGATGACAGTTTTGAGACCGTAGCTGAAGAGTTCCTTATCTTCGCTCGGCAGAAAAAAATCTATGACCAGGTGCGCTTTATTGACAAGACAGGTATGGAACAAATCCGTATCAACTACAACGATGGTAAACCCACCATTGTACCTGTTGAAAAGCTCCAGGCTAAAGGTGAACGATATTATTTCAAAGATACGTTTAGATTACAAGAAAATGAAGTCTTTATTTCGCCTTTTGATCTCAACATTGAACAAGGAGCCATAGAAAAACCTGAAAAACCAATGATTCGCTTTGGAGCTCCGGTGTTTAACCGTAAGGGGGAAAAATTCGGAATTATCGTTCTTAACTATATGGGTACTGAAATCCTTGATGATATAAAAGAGTCAAGGAGTCAACCCCTCGGTCACTACAGTTTATTGAATCAAGCTGGATACTGGTTGCTTGCTCCAGACCAAGAGAAGGAATGGGGATTTATGTATCCTCATAGAGCCGATGTATCTTTCGCGAATCGCTTTCCTGTGACCTGGGAACATATCACCCAAAACGACTCTGGATTATTTTATGAAAATGGCGATATGTACATTTTTGATACCATATTCCCTCTACAAGAGGGGTTGAAATCCAGTACTGGATCAATAGACGCCTATCAACAAAGTGCAAAAAACCTATCAGCTCATGAATATTACTGGAAGATAATTTCTCACATTCCTGAAAGTGAGCTGAGTCAACTTCTTCACCCTAATCTGTCTCGTTACCTGTTTGCTAATGGGCTTCTCCTTTTACTTATTGGAGTAAGTTGTTGGCTGATAGTAAAACTTAGAATAAAGCAATTACAGGCAGAACAAAATGTCAATAAAAGTGAGCTGAAATTCCGTACTATAGCTGACTTTTCCTATGATCTGGATGCCTGGCTCAAGCCTGATGGTAGTTATGCCTATATATCCCCTTCATGCGAACGGATTACGGGATATCCTCCAAAGAATTTTCTCGATGATCCCAATTTTTTTCTTGAAATAACCCACCCAGACGACAGAGAACTTCTTGCCGACCACCGCAAAAAACACCTTGATCGCTCTTTTGAAAAGGCTGAGGTTTATTTTCGTATTATTATGAAGTCCGGGGAAATTCGCTGGATCTGGCATCAGTGCCAAGGGGTTTATTCGGAGGATAATAGGTGGCTTGGGCGACGAACAACGAATCGGGATGTCACCGACAAACACCTAGTAGAGGCAGCATTACAAAGGGAAAGAGAGATGTTTCTAAGTGGCCCTGTTGCTACATTTACCTGGCGGAATCAAGAAAACTGGCCCGTTGAACAGATTTCTGCCAATGTTGTTGATATCCTGGGCTATAAGGCAGAAGAGTTTCTTAATGGCTCTGTACTGTATGCCGAGTGTATCCATCCTGATGACTTTGAGAGGGTTACTAAAGAAGTCACGACCCACTCAGAGAGTGATGATAATTCTTTTACCCACAGCCCCTATCGCCTTATTTCAAGGAGTGGCGATACAGTCTGGGTCCTTGATACAACCTCCATAGTCAGAGATAGCATCGGGGGAATCACTCATTATCTTGGCTATCTTGTCGACATCAGCGAGCAAAAAAGACAGGAACAGCTTTTACTTGAAAGTTCCAAGCAAAAAGGGGAACTTAAACGATTTGAAAGTCTTAAAACAATGGCCGGAGCAATTGCTCACCGTTTCAACAATTCTATGATGGCAGTGCAGGGCAATCTAGACCTTATGACCATGACATTGCCCGATGATTCCGATGAACACCAGATGGCTTCAAGTGCCGCACAGGCAGCCAGAGGGGCATCTCAAATAGGCTCCATGATGCTTAGTTATGTTGGCCAGAAGTCCCTGCAACTCAAGACATTATCCCTTTCTGATATTGTCAGGGAAAGCACAACTGCACTAAAGAATCAATTCCAGCCTTCGATTTCTCTAAAACTTACTCCACCAGAAACGCCACTTTATTGCGCCGTTGATCCTCAGCAGATTAAAGATGTTATAGAAAGTATACTCACCAATGCGATCGAGTCTTTGAATGACAATACAGGAGTAATTAAAATTACATTTGGTTCTGATTCTTTTGCAGCTGAATCTTTTCCAGTCTTTTTTCAAAACGACATGCTTCAGGATGGGTTGTATGTCTTCTGCCAGATTAAAGATACTGGACATGGTATCAGTCCTGAAAATCTTCTACGCATTTTTGAGCCTTTCTATACTACCAAATTTGTAGGCAGAGGCCTCGGTCTTGCATTGACCGTAGGAGTTATGCAGTCTCACCATGGCGCTATAACTGTTGAGAGTATTCCAGAGGAGGGTACAACTGTCAGAATAATGCTACCAGCTATACCTTCGACTCATTAAAACCCCCCACCTACCCTCCCCCTCCCCGTACAAGTGACTCCAGACACTCCTGCAGCCTAAATCGTCAAAAGAAGGCATGATAAACTCATATTGATTATGCTACTATGAGTATGCTACTGTGATCCATATCAATCAACCATTTCAACACAGGCCCTCCTATGACACCAACACTTTACTGGCACGATTATGAAACATGGGGCGCAGATCCCAGAAGAGACCGGCCAGCCCAGTTTGCAGGAATTCGTACCGATACCGAATTAAATATTATCGGGAAGCCTATGAATTACTACTGTAAACCGGCGCTCGATATGCTCCCTCAGCCAGAGGCCTGCCTTATTACAGGGATTACTCCTCAGACAGCCATGGATGAAGGACTCTGCGAAGCCGAATTCATGGCTGAAATCCATCGAGAATTCATACAGCCCGGCACCTGTGGTGTTGGCTATAATAGTATTCGTTTTGACGATGAATTTACGCGTTACGGCTTCTATCGGAATTTTTTCGACCCCTATGCAAGAGAGTGGCGTAGCGGCAACTCGCGCTGGGATATTATCGATATGATGCGCCTGACCCATGCACTTCGTCCTGAAGGAATTAAATGGCCTGTCAAAGATGATGGAAGCACGAGTTTTAAGCTTGAAGATTTAACGGCGGCAAACGGGATCAGCCATGAAGGTGCCCACGATGCTGTTTCTGATGTATATGCCACCATTGATATGGCACGACTGGTCCGCACCCAGCACCCAAAACTCTATAGCTACCTTTTTGATATGCGTGACAAACGCAAAGTTGGCAGCAATTTAAACTTACAGGAACAGCTGGTTATTCTTCATGTATCATCCATGTATCCCTCAAAACAGGGTTGTATCTCACCTGTAATCCCATTGGCTGCACATCCAACAAATAAAAATGGGATCATCGTTTATGATTTACGACACGATCCCGAGCCACTCCTCAGCCTTTCCTCGGAAGAAATCAAAAACAGGTTATTTATTAAAAGCAAAGATTTACCGGAAGGCGTGGAACGTATCCCACTGAAAACAATCCACCTGAACAAATGTCCAGTGGTAGTTCCGATGAGCACTCTCACTCCTGAAGCAGCAGAACGCTGGGATATCAATCTGAAAAAAACTAAAGAACATGCTGCACAGCTCAGAGGACTAGTGGACCTCACCATAAAGCTGCATCAGGTATATGAGGATCAGCAGTTTACTCCCATAACAGATCCCGATCAAAACCTTTATGGCGGTGGTTTTTTCTCCGATAAAGACAGGTCAATGATGGATGATATCCACGATATGTCGGTGAAGGATCTGGCAAAGACCCGTATGCATTTTGATGATCCGCGCCTTTTGGAAATGTTGTTTCGTTTCCGCGCCAGAAACTGGCCCGAGTCCCTGTCACAGGAAGAACGTATACGCTGGAATACGTTTCGGCAAGATCGTCTCACCAATCCGGAAGCTGATAGCGGTATCACTCTTTCAGAGTACCGGAAACAACTGGTAACGATGGTTATGCAACCCGATGTAACTGAGCGAGACCGAACAATTCTTTCCGCACTTGCAGATTGGCCTGCGGTGCTTGGAATTTCCTAATCTCAGGACAGTACACCTTCCGCCAGCAAATAAAAAAAAGGCAGGATCATTTAGGTGATCCTGCCTTTTTTTATTCCGAATCCTTTAACCAATACCAACCATCAATGATGGCAGGTTTTACATGATTTTCCCTTTGGTACCTTCATCTCCACATGACATGGCCAGCAAAATTTTTTATGAAAATCATTTTTGCTGGTGGTCAGTTTCACTATATCAACAACAAGAGGTCCGCCGCCATTTGTCGCTTGATGACACTTACTACATTCAAGCTTCTCCTGATGTTTATGGTGGGGAAAAATAACTGCCTTCTTTTTTCCTTCCACTTTATAGGCTGCCTTTAGGTCAACTGTCTCAGGCCCCTTATCAGCTACAGCCAAAGACGAGGCAATAACGAAAGAAAAGATGACAAAAACGGCTACAGAAAAGGGTCTCATGGTATAACTCCTTAATGGAAATTGATTATCTATCAATAGTACTGGACTTAGCTTCAAGGCGGCCATCGTACTGTATTAATACAAAAAGAACATTAATTATTGCAATGAAGTTTTGTAAAGTAACACTATGTGATCAACCAGGCTGCCGGAAGTTCCAACAATAAGCTTCGACGACCAGAAACTTGAGATAGAAGTACTCAGGGAAGAATTGCATAAGGCGGGTTTTCAGACCGACGGCTTGTAAGGATACGTTAAAAAAATGTGCCACCCAACAAATAGAGCACTGAAAGACAGAAAAACAATTCGTTACAAGTCGCCGAGCAGTGTATAGATCAACTGCCTGCCTTTGCCCTTCATCTCGACATGTTGCCCATTCGTAAAGAGAAATGTATCTTTCAAAAACTCGTAACTTGCACTTGAGACATTGATCTCCATGGGCTGAGCCGATTTCTCCATTCGAGCGGAAATATTTACGGTGTCACCAAAGATATCATATAAATATTTTTCAGTTCCGACAACGCCACCAACCACCGGGCCGCTGTTTATGCCAATACGAATACGCCAGAGAAGTTCAGATTTCAGGTTGCGATCATTTAAAAACTCTATCATGGCAAGCGCCACCCGGCTAACATTGACAGCATGATCAGGATTTGGAGTGGGAACACCGCTGACAAAAAGATACGCATCTCCAATGGTTTTCATCCGTTCACAGTTATGTGCCTGGGTAATTTCATCAAAAGCTGTAAAAATATCATTTAACTCATGAATAATCACCTCAGGGGCTAGCTTGGATGAGGCGGATGTGAAATCCACAATATCGGCAAAACAAACCGTCGCTTCAGGAAAGAGTTGTGGAGCACAACTCCCGGTGGCCAGTAACTCCTGTACAATGGGCTCTGGGAGGACATGACACAGTAAACGTTCTGACTTTTGCTTTTCTGCAACCAGCTGCTGGTTCTTCTCCTCAAGTTTATACTGGAGTTGATGAATTCGGAGATGAGTACGAGCCCTCAGCAAGACTTCCGAAGGCTGAAAAGGTTTTGTAATATAATCAATTCCCCCTGCCTCAAAACCTTCGATTTTGTCTTTTGGAGAATCAAGAGTGCTAATAAAGATAACTGGAATATCCTTAGTACGACTATCATTTTTCAGTTGCCTACAGACAGCATAGCCATCAATCCCAGGTAACAGAATGTCGAGCAAAATCAAATCCGGTAACGCTTCCTGGACTTTTTCAAGAGCAATCTCACCAGAATAAGCTGCCACAACAGTGTAATCCTGCTTTGTAAGAAGCCGGACTAAAAGTTTCTGAAAAACAGGAGAATCCTCTACGACCAATATAGTTTGCGACATAAAGCTACTTTTTTAATAATTAGTATTAACGTAAAAGCCATCCCATCACGACATGTCATCGGACATAAAAACATATTACCGTTAGCATTAACCCTATCAAGGAAATACAATAAATACTACCATTAGCAGAGTAGCCGTTTATCCTTTTACCATGACCACTGAAACCAGAGAAAAAAGTACTGCAGCAAAAATGAGCAAAGCACCCGAGATTATTTAGACCTTGCTAAAAACACAAATGATGATATGCCATTATTCATCCTTAAAAAAAATGACCTTGGCGCAAAAGTAAAATTAATGCTTTAATAGAAAAGCAATATGAGTTTGTCAGGAATTGTTACTTAATCAGGAAATATCTAAACCAATGAAACTGCTCCTGCTTCAAATCCTCTTTTTTGTTAAAAACGAAAAAGCTAAGAAGAACGTGTTTCTTCTGGCCCGTTTTCTTTTTTTCCTCGTTTTTATAATCTGTCTCTACAGTGTTGCCTTCCACCTTATCATGGTTCACGAAGGTAAAAATTTCAGCTGGATTACAGGATTTTACTGGACCCTTACAGTCATGTCCACCCTCGGGTTTGGTGATATCACCTTTTCAACCGACCTTGGATTGGTCTTTACCCTACTTGTCCTGATATCAGGGGTAATTCTCCTCCTGATCATGTTGCCATTTACCTTTATTCAATTTTTCTGGGCTCCCTGGCTCGAAGCTCAAAATGAGACACGAATCCCCCGTTCTCTTCCAAAAGAAACAAAAGATCATGTTATCATACCCACCTATGATGCCCTAACCAGAAACCTTGTGGAAAAACTTAAAAAACACCTTTATGACTACTACTTTGTCTGCAGCGACCAGCAGACAGCCCATGAGATACAGGACAATGGCTACAATGTTATCTTTGGTGAAATTGACGACCCTGAAACCTACAAAAAAATAAACGCCGATGAGGCAGCTCTGCTCGTAACCACTGCAGATGACCTGCTGAATACCAATATCTCATTTACGGTGAGAGAAATCAGCGCCAGAGTTCCCATAGCCTGCAGCGCCGACAAAAAGCATTCTCTTGATATCCTTAACTTTTCCGAAAATACTCATGTTTTTCAATTTATGAGTATGCTTGGGATCAATATGGCAGAAAAGACAATACCTGTTACCACTACCCATATTATCGGTCGTTTTGAGGGGTTACGTGTTGGAGAAATCCCTGTTCGTGACACGGCACTCGTTGGTAAAACTCTTGCTGAATCAAGGCTCAGAAACACTCTTGGAATAACAGTAATCGGCATACTGGAAAAAGGAAAAATCCTTCAGCCTGAACCGCAGACAGAACTCTCTATAACAAATATCCTTATACTTGCCGGAAAACGGCAGGAGCTGGAATATGCGGGGGAGCATCTCGTCCAACCGCCTTCGCTACCGCTCCCTGAACCAACCGTCCTTATCCTTGGCGGTGGCAGAGTCGGCGAAGCAGCTGCCCGATATTTACAAAAAAACAACATCCCCTATATGATCATTGAAAAACGTCAAAATGTCGGCACAGATCACACTCATCATATTCATGGAGACGCGGCTGATATCAAAACTCTGAAGGAAGCCGGGATCGACAAGGCAACCTCTGTCATAATCACCACCCACAATGATGCCATGAATATCTATCTTGCTTTTTACTGCCGTCAACTGCGACCAGACATCCAGATTATCAGCAGAGCAAAAGAAGAACGAACGGTATCCAAACTCCATAGAGCAGGTGCTGACCTGGTTGATTCGTCAGCATCCATGGGGGCCACAGCGATTATGAACATTCTGCATCCCTCCGACACTTCAATTTTCTCAGATGCACTGAATGTGTTCTTAGTACCCACCCCCGAAGCCTTTATCGGGAAGACATTAACTGAACTGCAAATGCGGGAAAAAACAAACTGCAGTCTTCTGGCAATGAAAAATGAAGGTGAATTTCTTACAAATCCAGACCCTACCACAATTTTTAACGACAGCCATGAACTGATTCTTGCGGGGTCAGTGGAAGCAGAGGAACAATTTCGACAGGAATACCTGGAATAATGCTGCAGCTGAGGTAATCGGCTGAAAAAAAATCAATGACAACAGACGAAGAAGAAAAAAAAGAATTAACACTTCATAGTATAAAGAAGAAGCTCGCACTTTATTTCCCTGAAGATGCCTATTCGTTTACAAAACAAGCGATTGAGGATGGAATAAGCGCTGGAGAGTTTATGGCCAACCCACTCGACATTCTCCCCTATATTCAAACTGCGTTTTTTGATAACAAAATTCTTGAAGTAGAACTCGATGGCATGACCAGAATCTATTTCAGCAAGGTTCACGATGATATACCAGATCCTGAAGAAGTGGAAAATGAAGATGGTGAAATGGAACTGCAGCAGCCGGAATATTCAACCGGTGACTATTTAAAATTAATGAATCATCTTATTTGTCTGCCACTCGAGCCTGGGATGGGTAATCTCCATATACGCAATTCTCAAAGAGTAATGATTCGTTTCTTTACCTCCACCAGTGCCATTGAACTTGGAACATTCTTTCAGGATTTAGCACTGGTCCAGGATCTTCCCGTTCTCCGCCTCTCCTTCCCTGTTATCGGAAGACAGGTCCGGGGAGCGAGAAGCTTTCGAGCCAAAGTTCCTGCAACAATGAATTTCACATTGCTTATAAAAGGGAAGAGAAGAGTCCGTTCGGACATCAAGACAACCCCCCTTGATATCAGCAGCGAGGGGATGTCATTTGAGGTTCAGAAAGAAGAACAAGGCTTATTTAAAGAAGATGAGCTGTGTAATATCCGTTTTTTCCTCGATGGCGACATGCATGTAAAGGTGGATGGAACCGTTCGCCATATTTCCAAGGTTCGAAATAAAAAAGGAATCCAGTATTGCTGTGGAGTACAATTTGATCTTAGCACCCGGTCACTCGCAGCTTCCATAGAAGCGATAGTGGCAGCGGTACAGCGTGCTCATTTAAAAGAACTCTCAGACAAATCAGAAGAAAGCGGTATAACTCTGATTCGCTAGGAGCTTGTCCACCTAGGGAGCCAACCGCTCCACATCCCATCCGCCATCGGTGCGCACATAGAGAAAACGGTCATGGAGACGATTTTCCCGGCCCTGCCAGAATTCAATGGATGATGGAACAACCCGGTAGCCTCCCCAAAATGACGGTAGAGGAACTTCACCCCGGGAGAATTTGTTTTTCATCTCAGCAAACTTCTGCATAAGAAGCTTGCGGGATGAAATAACACTACTCTGATTGGAAACCCAGGCCGCAATCTGTGAATCACGTGGCCTGCTTATAAAGTATCTGGTTGATTCAGCAGCTGTTATAGGAGCCGCTGTGCCACTAATACTTATCTGTCGCTCCAGTTCAAGCCAGACAAAATGAAGATTCACCCTTGGGTTTCTTTCAATTTCCTGTGCCTTACGACTCTCTTTATTGGTAAAAAAAACAAATCCGTCTTCATCATAATATTTTAATAAAACGGTACGTTGACTCGGCTGCCCCTCACTACTTACCGTCGACAGGATCATCGCATTAGGATCGGGAATATCTGTATCTTTTGCTTGATTAAACCAGAGATCAAACTGCTCTACGGGTCCTGCAAGTAAGTCACTCTGTTCCAGGCCACCCTTTAAATATTCATGACGAAAGTTACTGATATCCACGTTCTTTATCCCTTATTACCGTATCGTTCAAAGCTCACCCGATCTCTTAAAAGTGAAGCATCGGGGTGCCCAACACTCTCCTGCTCAGGATATCCGATGGCAATAATTGCCTGAACCACCATCCCATCCTGTAGCCCCAGAGTCTCTGTCACATAGTTTTCTGCACTTCTTTGTGCATCATGATCACGGAGACGGATCTGTACCCAGCAGCTGCCAAGTCCCAGGTCCGTAGCCTCAAGATGCAGCAGCATGGATGCGATGGAACAATCTTCAATCCAGACATCACACTTCTCGGGATCGGCACAAACAGCTATGGCTAAAGGGGCATTTTTGATAAACGTTGCTCCATGCGGCTTTGCCATAGACAGGGCCTCAAGAGTTTTTGTGTCTTGTACCACTACAAATTCCCAGGGATACAAACTTCTTGATGACGGAGCACGCAACATGGCCTCGATCAGCAGATCAATTTTTTCCTGCTCAACACTCCTGTCTTGAAACCGACGTACAGACCTTCGCTCTCTCAATAATTCAATAAACATAGATCCCTCAATTAGAATTATTTAACAACTTGTCAATGGCGCGCCACTCTGGAAGCAACCGATCCATATGAGCATAAAATTTCGCGTTATGGTCGCGCTCAAGTAAATGCACCAACTCATGAACTACAATCAACTCAAGACATTCACCAGGCTTCTTGGCAAGTTCCAGATTGAACCAGAGGCGACGGGCAATAATATTACACGTCCCCCAACGAGTTTTCATCTTCTTTATTCGAAATTCTTTTATCCGTTGCCCAACTATTGGCTCCCAGATTGCAAGTAGTGCAGGAATACGATTCTTTAGTTCTTTTCGGTACCAATTATCAATCTGACGCAATCGTATCTCAGCTGTAGCCCCTGAACGAACATGGAGGGTAATTCCAGCAAGAGGATTAAAATTAACATTATGACGAGGACTATCATCAACAACTGTCAAAGAATATTTCTTTCCAAAAAACGAGTGGCTTTCACCGCTAACCGCTTGATGGACCAACAACGGAGGACGGGACAAAAAGTGCTCACGCTGCGCCTGAATCCAGGCCAGACGATTCACAACTGCCTGACGCACACGTTTTCCAGAAGTCCAGCGAGGCACGGAGATTCGCACTCGGCCATCGGGAGCATATACTGTTAAGTTGAAATTTTTAACGGATTTCCGCCAAACCTCAACCGGGATATCACCAATCACAATATGCTCTTTTTTCAACGTTTTTTTCCGTCTTTATGAATTTCTTACTTTCTAACTGAAAATTCCCAAACTCGGATATTACCTTAGCATATTTTGTTCTTTGCGCAAGATACGGAAAATGACTCCGATGCTGCACAATGCCTCAATTGCTGCATCGTCACACTTTCTATCTATTAAGAGGTTCCGTTTCTTTTACCTACCCCCCTTAGCCTCACATCTAAAATGTTTTTTAAGTATAATTACTACATATCAAAGTTTGTGTTTTAAGTTACAGAAGATCAGGTGTAAAGTGCCAAAACCAGTAAGGATTTAAAAATTCTAAACCATTTCAACATTTCAGAGCCTATTCCCCAAAGAGATGTGGAGCTTGGTTACCACATTTGACACAACGTTTAATAATTTCATAGAACTATGAGATAACAAAATAGTATGATTAAACTTATTTCACTCGGAATTTTATCCGGCGCCTTCTTTAGTTCCACTTTCATACTTAATGAAGCTATGAGCCTAGAGGGTGGTCATTGGGTCTGGTCCGCCTCTCTGCGATATGCTTTCATGTTGTTATTTCTAGTGATTATTGTCTTGTTTAGCGGTGGCCGAAAACAACTTTGGGATGTGGCTGAATTATTTTATTCTCATTGGCAATTTTGGATTCTTGCCGGAAGTATTGGATTCGGAGGGTTTTATTCTCTTCTCTGCTTCAGTGCGGACTTTTCACCAGGTTGGGTAATTGCTGCTACCTGGCAATTTACGGTCGTTGCCAGTCTTTTCATACTTATACTATTCGGTCGTAAATTTCCAAAACGCGTCTGGCTGTTTTCATCGCTCATTTTTCTAGGCGTGATTCTGGTGAATTTATCTCATATTGAAGACTTTGACCCGAAGGTTTTCCTGCTAGGTGGAATCCCAGTGCTGATCGCAGCGTTCTGCTATCCATTTGGCAATCAACTTGTTTGGGAGGCAAAAAATGCAACGAATAAAAAGATTCCCCATATTACCTCACCTCTGCTGAACAATGTTTTTAATAAAGTCCTGTTGCTGACAGTAGGTTCCATCCCTCTGTGGATTGTTCTTGTCTTGATTACCCATCCACCAGCACCGAGCATATCTCAAACCATAAATACCTCATTGGTCGCTTTACTGTCGGGCATCTTTGCCACCAGCATATTTCTTTTTGCACGCAATTTAGCATCAAACTCAAATGAACTGGCTGGTGTCGATGCCACTCAAGCGAGTGAAGTGATATTTGCCCTGCTTGGAGGTATCATATTCCTTGATGGTAAGACTCCAAATAATACTTCAATCATAGGACTGGCATTGATACTGGTTGGATTAGTTTTTTTTATCACGTTTCAGAAAGGATAAGGCACCTTTCTTCTTAAATTCTCAATCCTGCCACTGCCTCCCTACACGCAAACAATCTTGTATATATTCCCCCTTTCCGTTATAACAAAAGCATGGAGAGAAACGTACAATACCCTCAAGACTCAAAGACACCTGCAGTATCTGTACGGGGAATAAAAAAAACACACTCCCCTGCCTGCATGCTTCTCTTATTCCTGTTTCTTTCCCTCTCCCCATCGCTCTTTGTCTCTTCCGCACTGGCTATGGAAAAAGTTGCATTTTTTTATTTTAATCCCGATTCCGTCCAGTCCAACTTCTCTCTGCTCACAAAAGAGATCGATACCTTCCTCACCAAACAGGGTTACCAGGTCCAGTTTCAGGCCTTCTCCCATCAATCCGACTTTGATCTCCTGCTCTCTTCACATCCACCGAGTTTTGTGCTTGTGCCTGCCTGGTACTATGAACAGTACGGCCAGACCATGGGGCTTACCCCTCTGTTGATCCCCCTTAACCAGAGTAAACCGAGCTACACCAAGGTGCTGCTCAAACGTTCCGGTGAAGATGGCAATACTACTCTCTCGGGCAAGACTCTGGCTGTTACTTCCATGGGGCCGGATACCGAAAAACAGTTGGCATTTTTTTTCAACAATGGGCGACACTTTGATTTTGCTGGCAGCCATCTTATCATCACCCCCAAAGATGCCGATGCTCTCTATGCCCTGGCTCTGGGACAGGTTGATATGGCAGTGGTTGGGAAGAATACCATGGATGTGGTGAGGGCTGTCAACAGCAGAATAGTGGATGTGGTGGCAGAGGTGGCTCCGTCCCACCCGGTTCCCATGCCCATTCTCTGTGTGCTGGATGGGGAAATGAGCCGGGAAGAAATCTCACAGCTTAAACAGATCTTCTTTTCCACCGGCCACGGACATCCCCTGCCGGAATTTATGAAAATGTTGCAGTTTAACGGGTGGCAGAATGCGATGCTCTAAGATAACTAATATCTTACTGCTTCTCTGCCTGCTGCTGCCCTCAGCTGCATGGGCGGAAGGCTGGGTAGCTATCCTGCTCAGTGACACCGAAGCGATCTATCATAAACCGATACAGAGCTTCCGGGCAGCCATGCCTCTGGAGACCCGCGAGTTTAACCTCCATGATAATATCCGCCGCGCCCCGCAGCTGAAAAAGGAGATTTTTACAGATCCTCCGAGTCTGATTTTTGCGCTTGGCGCTAAGGCCGCCTTTGCCGCTAAGCTCTGGACAAAAAACCACCAAGATATCCCTGTGCTTTTTGCCATGGTCCTCAATTACCAGAAATATCATCTGCTCGACGGGCAATCCAATATCACCGGTATCAGCTCAGAGGTCAATCCTGGTAACCAGTTTCTGAACCTGACCCTCTTTGCCCCTAAGATCCGTCGTATTGGGGTAATATACAGTAAAGAGTATTCCAGTGAACTGGTGGCAGAAGCCAAAAAAGCAACCGAGATGCTCGGTCTTGAACTTATTGAAATCCCTATCACAGCCAAAGAGTCATTTCGGCAAAGCTACAAAGAGCTCTCTGCTAACGTGGATGGCATCTGGGTGCTCAACGATGCGCTAACCTATACCCTTGATAATATGGACTGGCTTCAGGAGCGCTGTATCCAGGATCAATTGGTCTGCATCGGTCAAAGCGGTAATCTGGCCCAGGTTGGTATATTGCTCTCCGTTCGGCCCGATAGTGCCGGCATCGGCGTACAGGCTGCCTCGATGAGTAAAAACATCCTTGACCACAAACAGTCCCCAGCCAGCATCGGGGTTATGGACCCCCTGGGTACCGATATCAGCCTCAACCGCCGCACTGCCAGACGTATTGGCCTCAGCCTGAACCCACAGGCCCTGAATATGGCCACCACCATCATCGAATAAGTTTTTTCCTTGCCTTTCCTCCTCCCAAGACCATACAATGACTCTATGGTTACCCTGTGGCACCTCCAATCCAACCATTGCATCAAGAGAGGAAAAAATGAAGAAGACATTCTATCCACTTCTAGCAGTGCTTATGGTCTGTTCACCAGCCCTTGCTATGGCAACAGAGCAGAAGCCACTCAATCTGGAAGAACAGGATGCCAAAGCCATGGCAGAGATGTTCCCAGAGGATGCGCCCTCGGAGGGTAGTGTATACCGGGCTGACCGGCTGCTGATCTCCGCCACCGGCTCTGAGAAACCCGTGCGTTTAGCACCATCGGTGGCCTCAGTTGTCACCATGGAAGAGATCGAGCAGATGGGTGCCAGAACTCTCAATGAAGTGCTGGAGACCGTCCCCGGCCTCCATGTTTATCCCTCCAATAAGAACGTAATGGATAACAACTATTCCATCCGGGGTATCCACACCAGTATCAATCCCCAGACCCTCTTTCTTGTGAATGGTATCCCCGCCAACATGACCGTTACCGGGGCTCGCCCTCCTCTCTTTCAAATGCCGGTTTCTATGATATCCCGAGTGGAGGTGGTACGAGGTCCGGGATCGGCTGTCCACGGTGCTGATGCCTTTTCCGGGGTGATCAATGTTATCACCAAGGATGGTAAGGAGATCGACGGCCTCCACGGCGGGGCACGTTATGGCTCCTTTGACAGTGTGGATGGCTGGACCCAGTACGGTAGCAATCTTAAGGGGTGGGACGTGGCCCTGAGTCTTGACTATATGAGCTCCCAGGGGGATAAAGACAGGGGCATTGGCAACGATCTTCAGGGCGTACTCGATAGGGCCCTGGGCACCAATGCCTCCCTGGCTCCTGGTGCTCTGGATACCAGCTATGATATGATCGATGCTCAACTAGCCTTAAGAAAAAATGAGTGGAATATGCGGCTCTGGGGCTGGAAGAAGAACAACGCAGGGGTTGCAGATGGAGTAACCCAAACCCTGAGCGATGACAGCAGGATTGACAATAGTCTCTTTCGTATAGAGACCGGATACGACAACAACTCACCTGGAAAAGACTGGGGGATAAGCTCCCGACTCAGCTATCAATATACCCATTACGAAGCCAGAGCACAGCTCTTCCCGGACGGAGCAGTACTGCCCATTGGCGCAGATGGCAATATTGATTTCACCAATCCCACTGGTGCAACCTTTTTTCCCGATGGTGTCATCGGTATCCCTGTGAGCATCGAAAACAGGGTTGATTTTGAGACTGCCCTTAACTACGAAGGCTTCGCTCAACAGAAATGGCGGCTGGCAGCAGGCCTCAATTATACCCATTTCAGTCCCGAAGAGACGAAGAATTTTGGCCCTAGCATACTGGACACCACTCCCACCCCTACGATCAGCACCGGAGTTCTCACTGAGATAACCGATTACTCGTTGATGTTTTCTGACCAACAGGAGCGTACCGATCTCTTTCTCTCAGCCCAAGACGAATGGGCCTTTGCCAGAGGCTGGGAACTTACCGCCGGAGTGCGCTATGACTACTACTCCAACTTTGGTTCCACCATCAATCCCCGCGCCGCCCTGGTCTGGGAGACCAGTCCGCAACTCACCTCCAAACTATTATACGGACGGGCCTTCCGGGCACCCTCTTTTAACGAACTCTACGTCCAAAACAACCCATCCAATAACGGCAATCCGGACCTTGATCCCGAAACCATCGACACCTACGAGCTGGCCTTTATCTGGGAACCGGCCAATAGCCTGACCATGGGAACAAATTTCTTCTATTATGATATTAAAGACCTTATCGAGCTGGTCCAGGATCCGGGACAAACCACCCTCACCTCACAGAACGCCAAAGATCAGGATGGCTACGGCTTTGAGCTGGAAGCAGCCTGGCAGGCCCTGGACACTCTGCAATTCAAGGGCAATATGGCCTTCCAGCATTCAGAAGATACGGCGACAGGTGAACGGGTAGCCGATGCCCCAGGCCTGCAACTGTACCTTACTGGCAACTGGCAGTTTCGCCCCAACCACTCCCTGGATATCCAATACTTCTGGATTGGTGACAGGGAACGGGGGACGGGTGATACCCGTGAAGACATTAACGACTACTCTCTGGTCAATCTGACCCTGCACCGCACCAATATCGCCGAAAACTGGGACGTGACCCTTGCTGCCCGCAACATCTTTGATAAAAATATCCGGGAACCAAGCCAAGCGGTGATCACTGATGACTACCCCATGGAAGGGCGTTCCTTCTGGGCGGAAGTAAGTTTTCATTATTAGATCAGAACCTCTAGTCTTTAACCTTCAGTTTTAATGACAACAGACACCACCACAACAACCGTCAGCCTCAGTCAACCCGGTCCTCGTTACCTTATTCCCATCAAGGGCTACTTTGCCCTGATGAATATTGTGGTGCTCTGTCTCCTCTTTCCAACCATCAGCTATTTCTTTTATAGCCAGACCACCTCGTTCAGGGATGCTCAGCTTGAACGGGCAGTAAATGAGCAAACCAAGGCCATGGAACAGCGGGCAACCCTGTTACTCCGGTCACTCTCCCGCACCGGCACCCAGGCCATTTCAAACTATAACTACACGTTCCTCAGCACCCTGATCCGTAGAACAGTAAACAGTGATGATGAACTCCTAGCCTGTGAATTTGTCAGCACAGAGGAAAAGAAAGCCGCAGCCGGTATCAGCCTCCCCGGAATGGTCATGAAGAATGTCTTTACAGCAGACAAGCAGGAAGATGCAATTGACCAACCCCAGACTCACGGGCTAGGCAGTGAACAGCTACCAGTGTTGTTTTTCGAATATTCCTCACCTTCCTCCAGCTTTTCACCCCTCTTGCTGGTCAAGGTGCCAGTGAATATGGGTGGCAAAATATGGGGTTTTGTCTATTCCGCTTTTTCGCTTGAACAACGAAACCACCTCATCGAACAGTACCGGCAGGAATGGGGGCTCCAGATCCAACAATACCGACTCTTTCTCTCTGCAGTAACAGCACTTTTTTTTATCCTGGGTGTCACCTCGGCCATTCTCTTTACCCGGCCCCTGGTGCGTAGCATTGAAGGCTTACGGGACGGAGTTGACCGAGTGGCTGGAGGGGACCTATCCCATAGTATCGGATTTGATCGTTTGGCCTGTCGTGAATTTGCAAGCCTTGGCCAGTCATTTAACACCATGACTGACAGTCTGCGCCTGTCACGCAAACAACTTGACGAATACGCCCATACCCTTGAAACAAAAGTAGAAGAACGAACCCGGGACCTCCAGGAAGCACAAGCCGAACTCCTCAACCAGGCCCATGAAGCAGGTATGGCTGAAATGGCAGTGGGTGTACTCCATAATATTGGCAACGCCATTACGCCGGCCAAGGTGGAAGCACAGGTTTTGGCAAAACAACTGCAAGAGAGCCGACTACGTACCGGCCTTGCCCAGGCCCTGAAACCACTGCCGGAGCTCATCAAAGAAGCTGCATTAAAAGATGAGGAGAAAGAACGCCTCCACAAAATAATCGACCTGCTTCCCGCCAGTGTGAGTCAGGAATATGACCAGACCATTGCCGGACTGACCAATATCAGCGACAAACACCACTATATTGAAAACATTATCTCCCTGCAGATGCATTATGCCAGGCTCCAGGGTAACCCGGATCTTATTGAAAGCAACCAGATCATACGTGACAGCCTCAAGATAATGGATAAACAACTGCATCTGGTACAAATCACAACCGATCTCCAGTCGATGGCCAAAGTACGTCTGGAGGAGAGCAAACTACTGCAGATCCTTGTCAATCTCATCAAGAACAGTTCTGAAGCCATGACTGATAACGAAAATGACAGTCGTAAACTGCGGATCAGCAGTGCCGACCACAATGAAGAGGTGGTGATCACTGTGAGTGACAATGGCTGCGGCTTTGGCAAAGAGATACAAGAAAATATGTTTCGTTTTGGCTACAGCTCCAAATCACGGGGTAGCGGCTTTGGTCTTCACTCCTGTGCCAACTACCTTATCGCTAATAACGGATCAATCAGTGCATCCAGCGATGGTGTCGGAAAAGGCGCTGCCTTTTTCGTCCACCTACCCGTTGCAAAAGCAGACGATGGAGAATAGAAAGGATGATCGAAATAAATAAACGCATTCTAGTCATTGATGATGATCATGAAATCTGGAAGGCGTATAAAATGGTCCTTGAACCGGAAATCGCACAGCTTGGCTCCGTTAAAGAACAGATGGATCTGCTCCTTGGCAATGGAGAGGAAAAGACTCAGCACGCAGCATCCTATGAGGTGAGTTACGCCGACCAGGGCAGAGACGGATTTGTACAGATTGAAAATTCTCTCACCGAGCAGACCCCTTTTGCCGTGGCCTTTATTGATGTACGTATGCCACCGGGCTGGGACGGTATGAAGACTGCCAGTCGTATTCGTCAGTTGGATAAAGATATTGAAATCGTCATCGTCACTGCCTACTCAGATCGTTCCTGCGAAGAAATTATCCAGCAGGTCGGATCTCCCGACAAACTGCTCTTTCTCCGTAAACCCTTTGACACCGAAGAACTCAAACAGCTTGCCCTGTCACTCACCGAGAAATGGAACATCGCCCGGCGGGAAGAGATCCAACGCCTGGAACTGCAGGAGATAATCATTTCCTTGAAAGAATTGCAGCAAGAACAGCAGGCCCTGCAGAAAAAGCTGACGCAAGCCCAGAAGATGGAGGCCATTGGCCTGATGGCCGGTGGAGTAGCCCATGATCTTAACAATATTCTCTCCGGAATTGTCAGTTATCCTGAATTGATGCTCCTTAAATTACCGATGGACAGCGAGCTCCGTAAATATGTGCAACCTGTACGAGATGCCGGCCTCCGAGCCTCGGCCGTGGTGGCCGACATGCTTACTGTGGCCAGGGGAGTGGCCATTGTACGAGAACCATCAGATCTCAACCAGCTGGTTGTCGAATATCTGGAATCACCAGAAGGTCAGGAGCTGCAACGGCTCCATCCGGATCTTGAGTTCTCCAGTGCCCTGACCGAGCACAAGGCTGTTATTTCCTGTTCCCAAGTACATATTAAAAAGTGTTTAATGAACCTCATGACCAACGCGGCTGAGGCCATTGATGGACCGGGAAAAGTAACAATCAGCACCGATATGGTTCCCATTGGGAAAAGGTCCACAGACAGTGGTTCAGTAGCTCTACAAGTTGCCGATACCGGCCCCGGTATTGCTGTGGAAGATCTGGAGCGAATATTTGAGCCCTTTTATTCAAAGAAAGAACTTGGCCGCAGCGGTACCGGACTTGGACTTGCCGTGGTCTGGAACTGTATCCAAAACCACGAAGGCAAGGTTGATGTGGAAAGCAGCGCCGAGGGAACAGTCTTCACCCTGCAATTCCCGATAAGTGAGCGGACTCCAGTCAAGCCCCAAAAACAGACATCCATCGATGACCTGCAGGGCAGTGCCACAGTTCTGGTGGTGGATGATGAAGAGCAGCAACGTGATATTGCCCTGAACCTGCTCCAGCAACTGGGATACACGGTGCAGACCGTTAGCAGCGGTGAAGAGGCCGTTGAGTATTTAAGAGATAATGCTGTTGATCTGGTACTGCTTGATATGATCATGGCTCCCGGAATAGATGGTCGCCAGACCTATGAGGAAATTATTACATTCCAGCCGCATCAGAAGGCCCTGGTGGTCAGCGGCTTTTCAGAAAGTAACGATGTGCAGCAAACCATCGCCCTGGGCGCCGGAGGATTTATCCGCAAACCTTATACCATGGAACAACTTGGAAAAGAAATACAGGAAATATTACAAGAATAAAGTAAAGGGTGTTGGAAAGTGTCCCTTATGCTATTTTTAAGTATTTTCAGTTTTTCCTATAAATATTTTCAGATTCTGCCGATAAATCATTATCTAACAGAATCAGAACTACTTCAACCTTACGGATATCGAAGAGATATACGGAGCTCGAATGACACTATCAGCCATCTCAAATGCTGTATTGGCCAAAACTCACATCTCTCAGCAAAAAACTGATACCGAGACAAAGCAAAGTGAGAAGGACAGCTCCAACCCCTCTTCAGAGAACACCTTTTCCAGAAACAAATTTGACGATAACGTAACACTCAGTCAATCCCAAAAGGCAAATGCCTCTTCAAAGGTGGTTGACGAAAAAGCAGCAGAGAAGCTCCTGCATCAAACCAAGAATTCGATTCTTGCCCATAGTAAACCAGCCGTGTCTGCCCAGGCCACCATCACTCAACAGATCGCACAGGAATATTTAGCCGAGAATTAAGGCAAGCCCCTAAAGGGCGCTGCCTATCACACTGTCTTTTTTTCAAATAGTTGAGCAGCAATCCGCTATTTGGATTTTGAGAGCTCTTGAAAGATCTCCAGCTACAGCTCACTGTAATTCAGTTAATTTTACTATTACTTAGTTACGCTTCCAGCCTTAATCATTGTTCGATACTCCATACACTTTGTATTTGACTTGAAGAGTGTGCTATTGATATCATACTCCAATGTAAAGGAAACATAGAGTCAGTGCCATACCACGATGTAATCTGTGTCTCGTCAACGCTAAAATGACGAACTATTGCGCAGGTCCGGAAAAGGACAGGTACGATGCGCAGAATATCGCTGAAGTTGGAAAACTCGCCGATCAATTACAACGCATGGTTGGTTCATTCAAAATTTGATGGGGCACTAACAGATGAAACTTGAACCGAGAAGATACATCGTCATCGTGGTCTTACTATGGATTGTGAGTATCTTTGCATCCCTTTCCTGGAACCTGTTTCAAATAAAAGAATCTGCCGAGATAGAGCATCTAAAGACAGCAAAAGCCTTTGTTCAACAAGTTTTAATTACCAGAGCATGGAATGCGTCTCACGCTGGTATCTACCTCCGTATATCAGACACACTTCAACCAAATCCATTTTTACAGGTTTCTAATAGAGATATCGAGGCTACCAATGGTTTGCAACTTACACTCGTCAACCCGGCATTTATGACTCGAATGATTTCAGAGATTGCCAATAAACAGGGAGATGTGAAATTCCACATGACGAGTTTAAAACCGATTAACCCCCAGAACAAACCATCCGCATGGGAAAGAGTCGGCTTACTAGCTTTTGAAAACAATCAAACGCAGGCTTATTACAACACTGGTAAGGAAAATGGAGCTAAATCTTTCAGCTACATGGCTCCGTTAGTCACTAACAAATCCTGTCTTCAATGCCACGCAAAACAAGGTTACAAAGAAGGAGAAATTCGAGGTGGGGTCAGTGTCAGTTTTCCGATTACACAAAAGAAGAATGGAGCTCTGATTGCCAGTCATTTTTTTATGCTTTGTACAGGAGTATTAGTTCTGGCTGGTTTTGGAAATCGAATTGTTAATCTGACTGAAGCACTGAAAAAACAGTCTAATATTGATGGGCTTACACAAATAGCAAACCGAAGATTCTTTGACGAAACACTTCATCGGGAATGGTTGCGTAGTAGACGATTAAGATCACCATTGTCTCTGATTATGTGCGACATAGATTACTTCAAATTATACAATGATACCTACGGCCATCAGTCTGGGGATAGGTGTTTGAAAAAGGTAGCTCAAGCTTTGCAAGATGCAGCAAAACGTCCGGAAGATTTAGTTGCAAGATATGGAGGAGAGGAGTTTGTAATAATTTTACCTGAGACACCTTCTGAAGGTGCAACAGTGGTGGCAGAACAAGTACGAGAAGCTGTGGAGTCTTTAAAAATAAAACATAGCTCCAGTGGCATCGCTGAATACGTGACAATCAGCCTTGGAATTGCAACCCGAACACTCACTCAAGTCTCAGCAGAAAATGAACTTATAGAAAGTGCAGATAAAGCACTATACACCTCCAAAGAGATTGGGAGAAACATTTTTACGCATGCTGATGATATATAATGTTTTGAGTTGCTAGTGCAACATCCAAGATCAAATTGATCTCAGGTTGCCGTGTCTACTATATATACGTAATAAAATAACGATCGAGCCTATGGGACAATCAGCTGGCAATATTTTCAAAGCGGGTTAAAACAACAAAAGCTAGCAGCAAGGACCTTCAATCCCCAGCAACTCATTGATAATTCCACGTACACAGCCTTCCCCCGCTTCCACAGTAATTGCTCCACTTGGACAGTTACGCATGCAGGCGCCGCACTCCATACACAAATTTCGACGGACTATTACCGCTTTTTTAGCCTCTATCCGAAAAACTCCATGGGGACAGACGATACTACACATTGTGCAACCGATACATTTTTCCTGGTCATACTCAAGTGTCACCACATCTTCTAAATAACGAAATTCTGCCATATCTATCTAGCCCATCCATAGTGAAGCAGTCCAAAGCCCAAGTCCTGTAACCAGGATGACAAACTGCAACGGCATTGCCCGAAGCATTTCCTTGCGCACACCATTGAGTGAGGTATAGGTCGATGCCCCGGTAAAAGCCATGCCAAACCAGGAAGATATTGCCAGGGCAATAAGTGGCCACGATACCTTTGCAAGTAGTGAATAGTCCTGAGTAAAAACGCCGTATAGCGTAAAGAGAAGGGAAAATAGAAACAAACCGCTGATCGCGCCCTTGAAACTAAATGCTCTGCCCGGTATCCAGGGCAGGAGTAATGGTGTCACAATGGCCCCGGCAATAATTCCTGAAAGCACGGCAAGTGCAGGGGGAAGAGCGTGGTGAAACATTGCCTGCAGAAATGTGCCATCTCCTGCGAAACCTGCAAGCAGTAAAAGAGCAAATATAACTGGCAGGCCCTGTTTCAAGGCCAGCATAATATCAACCGGAACCAGTACCAGCCGCTCCTTAAAGGGAAAACGTTTAAGGCGCATTTCTGGAGTGGTCCGGTTTCCATTTTCAAGATATTGTGGCAGGTCACAAAGCATTACCGGGCCGTAGTTAACAGAAAAACCGGAATATTTTTTAACCTTAAAGGCTGCCACACCGGTGGCTCCAAGTTGAGGAACTATCAAACGACGATGGCTCACGACCTCATGCAAGCGTGATGCGTGAATACGATCAACCAGCTCCTCGGTACCAAACGTTCCTTCCCCTGCAGCACACCAGACATTAATCCCCTTGGTATCGAGCACCAGTATCCAGCCATCATAGCCACCAAGTGTTCGACGTAGCAGATCAAAGGTCATTTTATAGTTCGCCGTAACAAATACCGGACGACTACTATCGGGCTTTCCTATTGCATAGAGACCGGGGTCAACCAAAAATCTATCCCGACCGATATTCCAGCGTGCCAGGTAATGACCGCGCAGGTCCCGCCACAATAGCTCTTCGCCAACAACGGGTACGGCACCAACCGGAGTCGTCATGGTATCGAGCACAAAGAACTGTTCTGCTGAAGGAAGACGAAACTCGCCGGCCCCCTTTGGGACAGGCTTTGCCATGGGCAAAGATATTAAGGGTTGCATCGTTTCCACAAATTAGCGTTCAACTATAACCAGACAAACCAAATCTAGCCCATTCCCTGACTGGCCAACAGCATATGTCCTTTTTCAGCCTCGGCCAGTGTGATAAAAGATGCTTCCAACTCTGTCCCCTGAAGACGAAGTGCCACGGAACGATACAGATCATAGGCAGCATGTTCTATTTCGAGAACGATCTCAAGCAAGCGAGCTTCAAAATTATCCTCAATTTTATGGAGTTGGGAAAGATGCTCTTCGATGGATTTGCCGCCCTCAACGATATCTCCTGGAAGAGACTCGTAGATCTCAGCAAAAGGGGCAACCGTGTCGTCATTCTTTTTCCACATACCATATATCAAACGGGCATGACCGGTCTCTGCCTGTCCAAGCACTTTTATTGTCTTGCGATATGGTACATCTCCAATTTCCTGCAACACAGCCTTATAAAACTTTTCAGCACCCCGTTCCAGATTCATAGCGGTTCTGAAAAGCTCAGAAAGCCCTGAATCAAAATCAAAAACCTGCAATACAGGATAATCGGGGACGGTTTTATCGGTAAAAGAGATAATGCCGCCTTCAAGATTATATATTTTTTTTTGAAAAAATGGGACTGAGGTCGCAAACAGCGATGCGGTACGAGAGCGTTTACCACTATGACAATAAAAAATAATATCCTTATCAGCTGGAAGCTCAGTGAGCCTGGCATTTATCTCTGCAAGAGGCAGAAGCACACAACCGGGAATATGTTCTTCCTCGTACTCTTCCGGAAAGCGTACATCAACAACTAGATATTCACTTTCAGTTTTCTCTTTTCGGAATTTCCGAAATTCCTCCATATTCATTTCATAATAATCATCAAGCTGCATAATCCCCTTACCTCCTCAAGCTGTTCATTCACCAAGATAGGCTTTTACTATACTTTCATCCTGCCGTAGCATCTCGGAATCACCTTCTATTACAATTTTTCCGGTTTCCAGGACATACCCATGGCTTGCAAGCTGCAAGGCAACCCGGGCATTCTGTTCCACCAGCAGGATGGTCACGCCTTCTTTGTTTAAACGAAGAATAATGCGCATAATCTCTTTGATCAGAAATGGCGCAAGCCCCATGGATGGTTCATCAAGCAGCAGTAGTTCAGGTTTTGTCATCATGGCCCGTCCCATGGCCAGCATCTGCTGTTCCCCACCAGACAACATGGCAGAGTCACGGGTTCTACGATCATGGAGAACCGGAAAAACATCAAATACATGATCCATTCGTTTTTGCCGTTCCACATCATCACGCAGGGTAAAAGAACCAAGTTCCAAATTTTCCTGGATGGTCATGCCTTTAAAGATTCTCCGACCCTCCGGAACATGGATCAATCCCATTCCTACAATTTCATGGGGCTGTTTTCCGGTGATATCCTCACCCATAAAGGTGATCTTTCCGGCAGAGGCCCGGTTTAACCCGGAGATAGTTCTCAGGGTGGTACTTTTACCCGCGCCATTAGCCCCGAGTAACGTTACAATCCCACCTTTTGGAACCGTACAGGAGATATTTCGAAGCGCATGAATCTTTCCGTAATACGTCTCCACATTCTCCAGTGTAAGAATTGTATCATTATCACTCATTATCACAATTCCTCATCTTCGCTGCCGAGATATGCCTCGATTACCTTGGGGTTATTTTGCACCTCTTCGGCACTCCCTTCGGCTATTTTTTTCCCGTAGTCAATAACAGTTATGTTCTCGGAAACCTTCATAACAAGCCCCATATCATGCTCAATAAGCAGGATGGTTATTCTTAGTTCATTGCGAATATGAAGAATAAGCTCTATCAGTTCCTGTTTTTCATCGTGGTTGAGTCCCGCTGCTGGTTCATCGAGCAGTAAGAGCTTTGGCTGCGTTGCAAGTGCTCGTGCCCATTCCACCCGCCGCTGATCTCCGTACGGCAGGTTTCCGGCATATTGATCTTTCTTATCCAGCAAACCAACAAAAGAAAGACACTCTTCACTCACCTCACGGATTTTTTCCTCTTCACGTCTTTGAGACTGGGTATGAAAAACTGCCCCTATTGCCCCGGTTGACGTGCGGCAATGCATTCCAGACATCACATTTTCAAGCACGGTCATGGATTTGAAGAGACGCAAATTTTGAAAGGTTCGAGCCATACCGGCCTGAGTAATTTTATGAGGTTTCAAGCGAAGGATAGAGCGATTATTAAAGCTAACGGCTCCTGAATCCGGTCGGTAAAACCCGGTTAAACAATTAAATACAGAGGTCTTCCCGGCACCATTTGGACCTATCAGGCTGGCAATTGTCCCCTCTTCAACGCTGAAATCAAGTTTTCGGATAACCTCAAGGCCAGCAAAGCTTAAGACCATTTTTTCTACTTTAAGAAGTGCCATCAATTTGCCCTCATGATTTTCCACGAGGCCAGATACCTTCAGGCCTGTAGAGCATAATAATCAGCATAACGATGGCAAAGACCAGCATCCGCATGGAACCAAGATCTCTGAAAACTTCCGGGAACAACACAAGAGCAAAGGCTCCGACAATCACCCCAGGTATTTTGCCCATACCACCCAGCACGACTCCAAGAAGAATCAGAACTGATTGAGAGAATGTAAATGTTTCTGGAGAAATTGCTGTCATCTTCACTGCAAAGAAAGCTCCTGCCACACCACCAAACATGGCACCAATCACATAGGCATATAGTTTCACACCGACACGGTTAATCCCCATGGCCTCTGCTGCATCCTCATCTTCACGCACATACTGCCAGGCACGTCCGAGGCGAGAATTTTGCAGACGAAAACTCACAAAGCAGGCAAGGATGGCCAGGAATAAGAAGACATAATAAAAATGAATGCCCTGACTGAGCTCAATGCCGAAAAAGAAAGGCCGATCGATACCAATCAGCCCGGACGCCCCACCGGTGATCTCAAGATTCCGCGCGATAATACGAACAATCTCACCAAAACCAAGAGTTACAATAGCCAGATAATCACTGCGCAGACGCAATGTCGGGCCACCAATAATAATCCCTGCCACCATGGAACAGAAAACTGCGGCAGGAATAGTTAACCAGAAATTAATGCCAAACTGGGAGGTTAAGATTCCAGTGGTATAGGCCCCCACTGCAAAAAATGCGGCATAACCAAGGTCGAGCAACCCGGCATAGCCAACCACGATATTCAATCCCAGACAGAGGATGGTGTAAAACCAGGCATTGGTTAACACCTCCAGCATATAATTATTGGCAATAAGCGGAAAAAACATGGCCAGCGCAGCCATCACCAGCAACACAATCAACCGGTTATGCTGATGCTGCAGCCAATTCGCGATACCTGCTGCAAGTGATTTGTTGGAAGATAGAGTCATTTCACATCCTTTCAATCTCGGTCTTGCCGAGTATGCCCGTGGGTTTCAAAATAAGAAGCAGGATTAGCAGACCAAAGGAAAAGACATCCTTCCATTCCGAGCCAATAAAGGGAATCTGAGTACCAAAGGCTTCCAGTAAGCCCAGAAGCAGGCCACCTAGCATGGCACCACGAATCGACCCTATACCACCAATAACTGCGGCAGTAAATGCTTTCAGGCCAATAACAAAGCCCATGGAAAAATGAAGTGAACCGTAGTAAACACCGGCCATAACGCCTGCTGCGCCAGCGAGCGAAGAGCCTATAAAAAAGGTAAGAGCAATAATTGCATTGACGTTAATCCCCATCAGTTTACAGGCATCCTGATCAATCGCAATGGCTCGCATAGCTTTACCAAGGAGCGTCTTATTCACAAAGAGATAGAGAGCCACCATTAACAGGGTGGCGGAAACCACTAGAGCAAGCTGAGTATAAGATATAAAAACATTCCCGAAATCCATACCATCAAAACCAAGATCGGTATTAAAGGCCATATACTCGCCATCCGTAATGGCCATAACGCCATTGGACAGAACCATGGAGACTGCAAGAGCCGTAATAAGAATGGAGAGTCGTGGTGCCTGTAACATAGGTCTGTAGGCGACACGCTGAATAATCACTCCGAGCAAGCCTACAGCCAGCATACTCAGCACCATGGAGACAACGATGGCTCCCCAGCTTTCACCAAGCAGCCCGCTGATAGCGGACAGAATCAGAAAGCCGACAAAGCCGCCCACCATATAGAGATCACCATGGGCAAAGTTAAGCAGTTTGATGATGCCATACACCATGGTATAGCCAAGGGCCACCATGGCATAAAACGAACCCATGATCAGCCCGTTTGCCAGTTGCTGCAAGATAATATCAAGGGTTGACATAGGAACGAAATCCACTGAATTGAATAAACATTATAGTGAGAGTGTAGTTTTTCAGATTTAGTTAAGAAAAATTCATATTTTCGTGGCTAACATTAACCATACCCCTGCGAAAGTGTCAAAAGTTCTTACTGGCTATAGCACGTTATTTTCCTAAATTGTTTACTGCTTTCTGCAAGACAGACGGTTCCAACGGATGAGTCAATTAGAGTATGTGTATTTAATATGATACACTTAGAGGCACTTTAAAAAGATAAGGGGCCACAGCAATGTGGTCAAACCATTCCAATCCACTATTTTTCAATCTTTAAGAATACAGACCTACGTGTTGAGATCTTTACCTATAATCCGCACACTGGCAGTCATGACTCCAATTCCAGATGCAAACTTTGCCCCCCATCGACACAAGTTTTATAAACTAATTTATCTCACTGGCGGAAAAGCGAACCTATAACTGTTTTCAGGTGAATCCCCTGCAAGGGAAAATCACCCTCCGTACCTTCCTGCCAGATGTTATTGAGATAGCAATTTAGACATCAACCGATAAACGTATGTTGTCAATGTCAAAAAATTTATCACTAAAACCCACCCTAGTCTTATATCACCAAACTTGAATTGCCATGCAAACAAGTATGGAAGTATATAAGTCACGGCAAATAGAGCACACAGGCCTATCCGTTTTGGAAATTGATAATTTGTCTCTGGGAAATTTTTCGGCCAAAAACCACCTGTTCCTGTTTTTTGTACGAACATTTTAAGCTGTTCTTGATCGTCGGGACTGGTGACATACATCACCGTTAGCCATGTTGCAACTACAAGACCAGTCAGGATAATAAGCTTCAATGGATATTGGTTAAGAAGTGTTATGTGGCAAAGTGCATCTATCACGCCTTGAAAATCACTATGCGTTGCGTATAAATGATCGAAAATCAAAGTATATACAAGAGAACTAATCATGGCGCTGATTTGTGTCCATGCGTTGACCCTCCACCAGAACCATCGTAATAAGAAAACCGGTGCAACACCTGCACTGATGGAAAAGATAAACTTCTGGAGAGTGAAGATTTTATCGTTGTTGAAAGCGAATCCGAGGGAGATAATGACAACGAGTAACATCATAGCGAGCGAGAGATAACGATAATGGCTGTCCTCACCGTTTTTATAAAGATAGGTTTCCACTATATCTACCGTCAAAAGTCCGGCGCCCCAGTTAATGATACTTTCAAGAGTTGTAATCAAGCTAAAAAGAATAGCGATTATCACCAATGAACGAAATCCGTCTGGCAAATACTTTAAGGCAACTTCAAGATAAAATGCTTCGGTGTCAACACTTCCAGGCGCATAGTTATTGTATTCCAGGATCCCGCAGTCCCAAACGACACTGACCAGGAGAAACATAAGACTGCTGACAATAATGGGTATAAAAAGTGACTTGAACGCTTGGAACTGGTTTTTTGCTTGAAAATGGCGTTGTGCATTTGGATCGGAGTTGTTGATAATGTAGACAGACCACCACTGAATAAAAATAAATACAAAGAAATTTGAATTACTAATTATGAATGAAGATAATTTTGAATACACAGAAGACCTGAATGCTCAAGCCGAAAACGGTGACCAAGATGCACAGTTTGCCATCGCAATGTGCTTTGACCATGGGTACGGAATTGTAAAAGATCCATTTGAAGCGATTCCCTGGTACAAAAAAGCTGCAGAGCAAGGCCACCCTGATGCACTCTTCCGGCTTGGGGAATTATATGGAGATAACGAACAAAAAGACCAAGCTAAATCATGGTATCTCAAGGCTGCTAAAAAGGGGCATAGAGAAGCTATGTACACTCTGGGAGGATTTTTTTCCACTGACAATTCCTCTAAGGAAGACATGGAACAGGCTCAGCACTGGTACTCAGAAGCTGCCCAGCAGTGACATGTGGCAGCGCAGAACGACCTGGGGTGTCTTTTTTACAATGACTCTTCGCCTGTGTATAATCCAAAACTTGCTGCATCCTGCTTTGAACAGGCTGCAAGTCACGGTCTCCCCATAGCTCAAGGGAACCTTGCACGTTGCTACCAGGATGGTCATGGCGTTCCGAAGAATGCGGAAAACGCCATACATTGGCATACTAAGGCTGCTGAACAGGGGCATGAGTTCTCTGTTCGATTTCTCAGAAATCTGAAAAAGGTAAAGAAAATAACTATATTGCGAAAAAACGTGATTTTTGAGGCAGAAACAGTAACGGTAAGAAAAAGACAATTTGGCTCCGTAACCCATACAACAACATATTCTTCCCAAAACGGTTATGATTCATCCTTTTCATGGTCAAGCAGGACAGACACGACGGATATCCGGTTTATAGATGAAAATGAAAATGAACGAGCTGCAGCTGTAGCTTTTGATTTCAAGTGCCAACAAGGTGATAAAGTTGAACTTGTATATGCAGGATATGACAAAGCAAAATATCGATATTTGATGGCAACCTTTAATCATAATTCTCCAAGGTTTATTCAGCTTAATAAACCCGTGATTTTCACCTTCTCCAAACCTTCATGGCCTAAGCTGGTATTATACCTGGTTCTACTTATGATATATGCGATTGTGGGATTTGGGGTGTATACGGAGACCGGAGAGTCTGATACTGTAGGATTCTCTTTTTTATTTCCTGCTGCGTTTGTTGTTTTGGTATGGAGTATAAAAATAATTTTGTTTCGGATACTCCTTAAAATTCGGTTGAAATCGTTTGCCCGTTCGCTTCGGCATTTATGAAGGCATCAATTGGTAGAGAGCTCCTCGGTGGTTACACCATTATAAGTTTGGCCAGATGAATGGGCGTGTAGTTAGGTCTAGTTGGTTAGTTGTTAATTGGTGGCGGGATCAAAGAAGAGCCATTCGGGCAACCCACCAGACGGTTCCCCCAAACGAGTAGATAAAGTATGTGCCTTTAATATTATATACTTAGGAGAACTTTAACAAAACAAAGGGGCCACAGCAATGAGTCAAACCGTTCCAATCCACGATTTTTCGATCCTTAACGATAGGGAACCGCTTTTTGAGATCTTTACCTATAGTCCGCTCACGGCCATAACTCCAATCCTGGCTGCAAACTTCCCCCTCACCGCCACAAGTTTTATAAACTGATTTATCTCACTAGCGGAAAAGCGAACCTATAACTGTTTTCAGGTGGGTCCCCTTAAAAAAGGCCCCTGACTGTTTGTTGACAGTATCACTTAGTTTTCTGCAGATAAGAGAGAATATCCGCAACATTTTGATCCGGCAGCTGTTTTTTTGAGAAGGAAGGCATACTTACTGAGTTTGATTTTCTTATCTTGCTCAAAAACTCACGGTAACTCAACTCTGTCTGCTGGATTCCAGGAGCTCTACCCCCTGATCCGCCGTTACCATGACAGGTCCCGCAATGCTGCATGCCAAACCATCGCTTCCCATCCGAGTGATTTCCTTCAGGCGTGGAACCACAGGACACCAAGGACAAAACCAACGCCACAACGGCAACTTGCCCCACCTTAACCATAAGTATTCCGATACTATTCTTCATACTAACCACCTGTAAAGAGGATGAATAAAACATCAACAGCATATGGTAATAGTTATTACCGTTCCTTGACATTCAGCTCTACACTTCATACACGTTTTCTACAAGGTAGTAACCACATTGTTACTTATCTGTTGTTTGAGTACAGCAGAATGGATACAGAACTTCTCTATGTGAGGTGTATAATGATACAACAGGCTAATCAAACAGTACCCGCTCCAGTTTGTAAGCGTCCTGATCCGGAGTTGTCCGGGATTACACTCGTGGAGTTACACTCGGAAATCCCAGTAAAAGATTACCTTCAGGCAATGGAACTTGCAAAAGAGGAAGCCGCCCGGCATCTGGAAGATTTTATGCTGATGTCATGGTATGACAAGGATCGTGACTTCGAGTCCCCGCAACATGCGACTGAAAGTGACGAAGAATGTGCAGTGCCAGGGTATGTTGACTATGGCATCAGTCATGGGGCCACTCTCAAGATAGATTTTGAGCATGGCAGATTTGTTTTCTTTTTCACGCCGGTGGAGTGGTGATATGAGGAACCGCCGAATCTTTTTATGATCCGGTGGTTATTTGGATCAGGGGCAGCAGGGTAGTTGGGTGCCCTCTTACCGCAACGAACAAATTGGCATTTTGTGAAATCCTTGTTTAGGTTTTATGGTAATTGTATTATTATTGTGCTGTTTCGTTTCCCCAAGTCACTATGACTTGCAAATATAATTTCTACCTAAGGAGATTGAAGTGATGAAATTTATTATGTTACTAACTGCATTGTTTTTGACTGTTGCCACAAATGCCTTCTGCATGGAGCCTATGGACACAACTGACCGCAATGATCCTTTTGTACAGTTGCTGGAAGCGCAATATCTAAAATACTATGAGGCAGGAAATAATGGCGACTTAGACGCCTGGCTCAAAACAAGGACTGCAAAGGTTGCAAACCAAATAAAAAACACCCCAGGTGTTAATTCTGACATGTTAAAGAAGTTTTCAAAAGCCAATGCTGACCTTAGAGAGTTTGATTTTGTAAGTGTTGAGGTTGCTGGAGATGTGGCTCGGATTCTTCATAAGAAGGTCACTGGAGATACCCTTATTGTTGAAGGAGGCATGTTTTATAACGAAGATGGTGAATGGAAAATGGGGGATGGCTCTCAGCTCACCTATAGTGGTGACATGGCAGGAAATATTGACGAGGCCATCAAGGAAATGCTCGCTAAGCCTAAACTTCAGCTTCCCAAAAGTTGATGGGTTATCTAGTACATCATAAATTTTAAAGTTTCGGATAAAGGCGTTTTAGCTTAATGCGAGCATTATCCAAACGATATTGCCCCCTTAAGCTAGCGCCATTCAGGTCAGAGTGCCCCCCATTCTTTTGCTTGTCAGCTCCACCGAAATCCCCATAAAGAGTATCACTTCTATTTCCCCCTGAGATGGTATCATCACCACGACCTTCGTAGATTATATTCCTGCCGCCGTCACTGATAGCAACATCATCCTGTCTTGTCTTTGCAGTGAAAAGGAGAGTGGGCAGCATCAAAAACGAAATCCAGTCCGGGACGATTGCGGTTACCGGATAAGAAATGTGGCACAATGTGGTATTCGTGTTTACCTTATTTTCATTGGTGACTCTTCACGAACATTATTTACTGAGAAAACCAATCTCTTACCAGCAATAACTACTAAATAAAGACGCGGAGGGCACCATGACCAGAGAACAATCTATAAAAACTATTTTAATACTACCACTTCTTTTTTGTTTTTTCCTTGCTGCCCCTCTCTCTGCCTCTAGTGCGGATGAGACGACTGCTGTAAGTAGTGACCAGAATATTTTGACTGCTCAAGGGAAGGTAAGGAGTTTTGACCCTGAAAAACAACTTTTGCTTTTAAAGACCGACAAAGGAGAAAAGCTCACTATTTCGACTAACCAGAAGACTGCCCTTGTTGGATACTCTTCTCTGCAGGAAATCGAAAAGAAACACGGTTTGAAAATCTGGTATGCAGTGGAGGCGGGAAAGAACGTTGCCACAAAGATTGAGAAAAAACTTGATACGGACTGTTAGCAGAATGAGTCCACCGTAATATCTTATAAACAGAAGCCCGGTTCTTTTTGGGGTGTTATCTGATCCCGGGAACTGGCCAATGAGTCTACAGGAGATGTACCATGTTTACACGTATACTTATAACATTATTGCTTCCCGCGTTTTTATTTTGCTCGTTTACTGTTGCCCACAGTAAGGAATACACGCAGAGTCAATCGTTGACAGGACTGCCCACCGTAAAGATCTATTTTGACGTGAATATGGGGATCCCTGAAAAATTAGTCCTCCGTCTCTCTCTAATAGATAAAACGATTTCTCAGTTGAAAGATGACGGTGTGCAGCCCGAGGTTGTTATCGCCTTCCGCGGGAAAGCCAGTAAATTTGTTACTAATGGAAAAGGGTACGTGGAAAAGGAAGATCTGGCTGTAAAAGATCAAGTTCACAAATGGCTTGAATCCTTTACCAACCAGGGAATCCACATGGAACAATGCCTTATTGCTGCCAATCTTCTGGGAATCGCCCCGGAGGATGTCCGTAGTGAGCTCACGGTAACGAAGAATGGGTTCATTTCTATGGCTGCTTATCAACAAAGAGGATTTAGCATGGTCCCCATGGATTAATGGGAATCTGGATAATATCCAATGGATAGATTGCTATTTGAACAGCAGAAGTTAATGAGAATAGCAAAAGAAGATATACCTATCAGGATTGAAGTACCTACCGAGATGATTTTATTCAGCCCGCAACATGAACATGGGCTGGTTATTGACCATATTCTTAAAAAAGTTCAAGGTTAACTGCCTTGGGAGCGTGAGCTTTCCTGGCTGCATTCCGGGGAATCTCACCCACCTGAGGAACTAAAGGGGAAGGCCTAACCTGTTGCCAGCCAGACCCCGACTCCCATCATCAAGGTTCCTGCTACCCTGTTCATTGTCTGCAAGGTGTTTTTTTCCTGAAGCAGTTTGCGCAGTGTCCGTCCCCCTGCTGCATAGCCAATGAGGCAGCAGAATTCAATACTGAGAATAATGATAAGAAGCGTCGCGATTTGCGGGGAAAGGGCGTATGCCGGATTGATAAATGGTGGTAAAAGAGAAATCATAAAGGCCCAGCCCTTAGGGTTGGCAATGGCCGTTATAAAGCCCTGAACAAATAACGCCCTTCTACTGAGATTGATCTGTTTATTGTCCCCTGCACAGAGAGCCATCTTTCCTTTTGACTGCCACATCTGAATGCCAAGGTAGCCAAGATACAGTCCTCCGCCATATTTCAAAACAAGAAAAACAGCAGGGAAATTCAGCATAATTGCTGCAACCCCAGCCACTGCTGCCACAGAGACAAGACCGACTCCCAGCAGTTCGCCCCACATCATCCAGAAGGTGCGACGGAGCCCAATGGACATTCCCAGAGTCATTGACAAGGTCATGCACATTCCAGGTGTTGCCGAGACAAAAAAGAATGTCGGAACAAAGACGGTGAGGATAGATAGATCGATTGTGTTAGTCATTGGTAGAGAGATAGACAAAAGAAAGGAACTAGAGGGGAACCGATCGTTCCCCTGATAGCTTTCTACCATACTTCGTTCACGTTATGGATAAATAACTTTCCACTCTTTTTTCATATCAACGACAGTCCAACCATTATTTTTTGCTTCGATCAATCCCTTGTCAAGACGACCAACGTGTGAATCACGGTCATAGGCGAATTCACGTTCTCCGTCGGTATGATGGACAATACCGGCAAAACGTTTGCCTTCGCCTGCCAAAGTCGACCATTGCAGCATTTGCAAATCACCATCGGAATTACCAAAGGCGAAAATTGGGCGGCGCCCTATATGCTGATTGATTCCAACAGGTTTTCCTTCCTTATCATCATTAAAGTTAAGCTTCGGTTCACGCACCAAGACAGGTTTACCATCTCGCATTTCAAACCTGGTGACAATGGAGCTGCCCACTACCTGCTCAGGTGGAATTCCGTAGATCTTTTCTGTCCATGGACGCATAAACTCTATTCCACCACCGGAGACAATAAAGGTCTTAAAATCGTTGGCCCTCAAAAAATCCAGTAGCTCAAGCATGGGTTTATAGACAAGTTCAGTGAACGGTTTATTCAAGGTGGGATGTTCTGCGGTTTGCATCCATTTGTTGACCATATCTGTAAATTCATCAGTTGTCATACCGGCATGGGTAGTCATAATCAGTTCGACCACCTCTTTTTCACCCGAGGCAGCAAGGGTCTCCATATCTCCCTCAAGCACTGCCTGGAAAGGCTGCTGACTCTTCCATTCAGGATGATCTGCAGCCATTTCTTTTACCCTGTCCATGGTAAAGTACAGAAAGAAATAAATAGGTTTCTCTGCCCAGAGAGTACCATCGTTATCAAAGACAGCGATACGTTCGGACGGCTGAACATAATCTGCACTTGATTTGTCGGTTACTGCTTTAACAAATGCGGTTATGGCATTCTTACTCGGCCCTTCATTCCAGGACTGTAACGGGTCCGTTTGAGACCAACAGGGAGTGGAGAATATAAGTGTAAAGAACAAAATTACGTTGAAGATGCTTATGCGTTTCATGGTTTTCCTTTTTTGTTAACGTTGTATGGACACTCGACAAAAAATGATATTAAAATTTATAAATTAAACCCAGTAACGGTCCATAGGTAACGGTGTCATATGAAAAATAGCCAGGCGTACCTTTTGTTCCGGTTTCATAATCAACCCAAGTCGCCTTGTACTCAATATCCAGTAACCAGGAATCAGTCATGGCATACTTAAAACCAGCAGAAACGCTGGCTGTAAAATCTGCCTCCAGACCAAAACCACCCATATCACCACGGAGAGTAAAATTCCATTTTTCACTTACCGGGGTTATCCAGCGACCACCCACAAACAAATCCACCCAGTCCTCTCTGATATTCCCCGTCACAGAACCGGGTAAAAGAGCCGGATCAACAGTTACCTTAAAATCATTATCCCACCAGCGAATACCACCGAGATAATCGAAGGTACCATTCCCGAGCGCTACTCGATAAAACAGGTCTGCCTGTAACACTCCCTGCCGTACTTTAAGATCAGTCACTCCGCCCTGTGGACCGGAGATATCATCACGTAAATCCATAAAGCTGTAATCCAGTGCGGCCCCCCAACCAGTTTCGTGGTACGCCTCAAAGTGCACCATACCAGCCATGTTCAACACTGACAGAATGTCACCGAAATCCACATCCACTTCGGCACCGGTAGCACGACCAATACCTGAATCTCCCTCAATGGTTGTTGCCAGCAGATATAATTCAACTTCATATTCCCAGCCTTCTGCCTGTGCGAAGACCGGTAGTAATAGACTCACACTCATTACGCTTAGTAACAGTATCTTCTTCATATTCATCCTTTTCCTCTCAATATTCCTTCTTTCATCACGGGTTCAAGGCAGGCAAAACATATTGCACAGCATGAGATTTTTGGTGCTTTAGTTTCTTTCTGGCCCGCTGCACTCTGATATAAAGCCTGTCTCCAGACCATGTTTTGTCCTGTCCGCCGGCATACAGTGTTGTCTCAAGATTCTCCACCTGTGTGCTCAATTCGGAATCAGCTGCCAGTTTGACAAACGCTGAAATCCTGCCGGAGTTCCCGGTAAAATTACTATAATCAAGCCAGTGCAAGAGAGCCAGCATGGTGGCTTTGGCATCTCCTGACGCTGAGACCTGTTGAAACTCTTTAAAAAGGTCATTTTCCATATCCAACACCAATGGCCTTTGTTTTTGTATTCTGCGAATCTGCAGGACAACAACCGCAGCAACAAGAACAGCGAAAAGAAGTATAAGCAGTGGCCACTTCCAGGAAGAACGCAGGTTTTCTTCGAAAACGTTACTCCCCACCGGACTCTCTTTCTGCAGAAGAGGATTTGCAGCAACTTCCAATTCCACTCCTTTCAATACAATATTCTGCAGGGATTCACTCTTTGGGTTCCACCACTGTACTTGTGTTTCAGCAATAGTGAAAAGCCCCTTCTGCTCACAGACATAACTTATCGTTTCAATGCGTTTTCCTGTAAAAGCTCCTCGCTGCATTTTATCTGCAACCTGGGCCGGTTTAGTATATACGCCCAGACCTTCAATCCTCCCAGCATTAAAAGGCGGAAAGGCCATCCCCGGCAAGTCATCGGCGGTCATGGTTATTATTCTGGTAAAAGCATCGCCCACTTTGGCTTTTTCGGGCACTGGTTCCCATCGATCATCAATGTGAAGATTGGTGGTGGTAATTACAACTCTTTTGGGGTCAGCACCTGGGATTTCTGCAACGGTAAACTGCAATTCATGGGTGCTGAAACTCTTTTCAACCAACTTGTTTTCTGCCCCGCGATAACCAAACTCCACGGAAAATGGGGGCACTGTCATGCTCCCTGCATACTGAGGAAACAAGGTGATTTCATGTTGTTTGAAGATATAAGAAACACCATCAATTTTTTCGGTTCCCAGCAGTGGACGATCTTCACTTTCCATGATGAGCATCCCCGAAACCTTGGGAAGTTCAAAACGGGTTGATCCGGAAAATGATGTAGTAGTGTAGAGTTTCACATAGAGTGTTTGCCGCTGTCCCGGCCAGGTTTTTTCATTCTTCTTCAACTCTGTCTTTATAAAGGCAGGATCTGTGTTTGCAAAAGCAAAGTCAGTGAATGTTAAAGACAAAAGGCTGAGTACCATGAAAAGACATGAACACTGATGGAGAATTGGAGATCGCGTAGTTGTCATTTGTCTTCTCCTGTCTCGTCGCTTATCACATACTGATAGGAGAACTTGGCTCGCAGAAAATCTGCCGGTTCGGTCTGTACCCGACGCAACCAAATGGCACGCATTTCCTGATCTGTTGCCTGCCCTCCACCTTGAACAGTTTCTTTCTGGTCTCCTGTTTTATTTGCTGCTCGCTTATCAAAGACAATCTCATCGGGTGGAAGCTTTCCTTCTGTACCTCCAGCATCATCATCTGGTGGTGCCATTTTTTCTTTTCTAACACGTGCCAGGGCAAGGTTCTCTTCTGCTTCAAGCCAGTCGGATTTTTGATTGAGTACCTGTTCATATCCTGCAATGGCAGCATCATATTTCCCTGACATAAGCTCGGAATTCGAACGATTATACAAAGCCTCCACCGAAGCATCTCTGCCAAAGGTGGCAGCGGCAGCCTTAAAATCACCATCCCGATACAAAGCAGTTCCACGTTGCATTGGGTCTTCAAAGATTTTGGCTGCGGCCTTAAAATCCTGTTTTGCCATCAACCGTCTTCCCTGTTGATCCGGGCTAAGAAAAAGATCAGCCAGCGACCAGTTGACAGTGGAAAACGCAAAGGTAAATGACATAAGAATCAGCGCCCCTATTGCCAGCCGTGTATATTTATACAGATTATTCATAAACGACTATCCACCCGCGCCTGAAGAAAAAGAGTGCCAATACAAGGAGCAGGGGTAACAACCAATACCCGGCATCCTTCCAGCGTTCACCCTGATTCTGTTTTGCTGCGGAGAGGCTGGTTTCGATGCGCTGGCTCAGTTTTTGGACATCTCGGTCATCGGGAGAGACTATGGTCAGACTGGCATCTAATGTGTCAGCAGCTTTTTTCATATCATTCATATTCAGAGCCGGGCCTGGTGGACTTCCCGAGGGAACAGTAACACCCTTGTCAGCAGCAATTGCATATATCTGAACTGGAATATTTGATTGTTGGTTAAATTTCTGCATCGCTCCAAGCTGATCCCCTGCGATTTGATCAGTAATCAGTAAAATGGATCCTGGAATTTCCGCTTTCATCAGTATTGAGGCAGCAAGTTCAAGGGCTTCTGCTGCAGCGTCACCAACTTCTGGCATAATTTCAGGAGTCAAAGCCTGACTGAACATATCGATGATATTGGGATCCAGCGTGAGCGGCATGGTTAAGTGGGCACTGCCGCTATATGCAATAAGTGCAGTTTTACTACCAGGCCGAAGCTTGAGAAGATCATGAATCTTCTGGGTTGCTCTTTCCAGGCGTGAAGGCTGAATATCCTGAGCCAGCATGCTTGGAGTAACCTTCAGAGCAATGACAAGACCTGCTGTATCTTCTGTAAAAGGAGACGGTTCTTTCTGCCAGGATGGCCCGGCAAGGGCAATGATGGCGATGAACCAAAACAGTGCCAGTAAATAAATTGGTCGTACTTTATTCTGTTTTGTTCCGCCAACCACTAGATGCTCTAGTAAATGATCGGCAATAAGGGATTGCATTGCTGATTTGGAATTTTGAGTTTTCCATGCGTACCACAGCAAAAGAGATGCTGGAATGAGGATTGTCAGCAGCCAGGGACGGAGGAAATGGAAGTTTGTCAGGAGGTTGAGCATATTCCCTCCTGATTAAAGAGAATGGTTAAAGGATTAACGTTCAACTTCCAACGCTCAACGTTCAACATTGAACGAAAAAGTGAGCTGCTAATGCAGGATGTTGAATGATTGTTTTTCATTTTATTTTCTTTTCCGCAGTACGAATACTTGCTACAAAAATTTTGATGAGTTCTTCTGTTTCTTGTAGCAATGGTTCCATTCGGTCAGATGGATTAATCAATGGAACACGATGCACAAGCTTTATCCATCGCTTGCTTTCTCGAAGTTCTTTGAGACAAATACTCATTTTATGAATAAAATCCTTTGATGATTCAGCAGCCTGAGCTTCACCATGATTTGCATAGGGAGAAGTACCGGATCGTAAAAGTTGTCCTCCAATATGTCCCCCTGTCTTTGTATGTGGCAACTGCTCAACCAACTTGATAATTCTCACCGAGTACTCAAGCAGTCGTTCTTCCAAATCAAAATTCTGACTCCCCATAGATCTCTCTTTTAGTTCAATGTTGAATGTCGGAGTCTCACACGTTCGCTTACCTGGACGTTGAACGTTGGACGTTCATCTTTTTTTCCGCCCGAAACGCATGCATCAACAAACTCAAAGCAATAGCAAGCCCCAGTGGCCAGTGATACATATCGATCCGGGGTCTGTAACTCGTTGTTTCAATATCATGAGTGCTTAAGGAATCAATTTTTTCATATATTTTTTCAAGTTCTGCGCGATCTTCAGCTCTAAAAAAATAACCTCCCGTGGTGCTGGCTACACTTTTCAGCGTTTTTTCATCCAGCTTTTCTTCACCCACGGCTTCGGGGTCACCCACTGCAACACTGTAGATTACAATATCATTGTCGCTGGCAATCTGTGCCGCCTTCACTGGTTCCACTTTGGAGCTTGTATCATTGCCGTCGGTGAGAACAATAAGGAGTTTGTCTTTGACCGTACTCTCCTTGAACATATTGATAGCAAGCCCTATGGTATCGCCAAATGCAGTTTTGGGGCCGGCCATTCCGACCTGTGCCTCTGCCAGCAACTCACGACAAAGTTCCAGGTCATCGGTAAAGGGTGCCTGGATAAAAGGCGCTGTACCAAAAAAGATCAGCCCCACCCTGTCACCTTTTCGTCGCTCCAGAAAACTATCCAGCACTTCTTTGACAGCAGCCAGACGACTGATCTTTTTTCCTTCTTTTGAAGTGAAATCCTCGGTTGCCATGGAACCGGACAGATCTACTCCCAACAAAAGATCACGCGTTGGAATTTCTTTGACTATCGGCAATTCAATCCACTGCGGCCTGGCAAGAGCGGCCACCAGCAAAACCCAACAGAAAGCAGTTATGATTTGCCGCATCAATGGCTGTATACGAACAATGGATCCACTACCCGGAACCTGGCAGGAAAGTTTCACCAGTTCGTCAAAAAAAGGTGTTCGAACTGCCTGTCTTTCATTTTGGTATGGCCTGAAAAACCTACGCAAGACAAAGGGGAGAGGCAGGAGGAGAAAAACCCATATGTAGCTGAAGGAAAACATTAGTGTTAGTTGTTTTTCCTCATAAAAATCACTTTATAGGTTCTGTCCATGGTAGCTTGATAGTAAAAGCCGGCCAAGGCATCTTTCTCTGCATAGTAGTAAAGGGTATAGGTTGAGCCTTCGTAATTGGTATCCTGCAATTGAATAAAGAGTTTCATCAAACCCTTTTCGGTTGAAATTGCAGACTGTTTCACATGGATGGGTTTGGGGTTGAAATATCCCACCACTGCCTTTCCATCTGTTTGAATATCACTCACCTTAACAAGATAATTGCCGTCTGTTCGTAGCCACTCACCGCCAAGTACGGTGTAATCCTGTTGTACAACAGGTGTTGCTGTTTTTTCAGCTGCAAAGAGTGACTGAGAAGTGCTTAACAGGCCTCCTGCCAGTAATAGAGACATACAGATGATTTTTAGATAATTTTTCATATTCTATCCATGGGAAGGGGGTGATGTTTATGAATCCAATAAGATACTGCCTTTTGCAATCCCGCTACCTGCTCGTTGCTAAACGTTGCCAACTGAGAAGGCGGTTGAAAGGAGCAATCCTGTAACAGTCGTCCATTTTCTTTCGTAAAGAGATGGGTGGATCCGGTTTTATCAAGAAAACCAAGCCAGTCATCGCCAGTTAAAGAAGCGACCTCACTCCTTCCGTAGGCTGCTATGGCCGTACGTTTAACAAGCTCTGGTAACTGAGGCAGTACATGTTGATATCTGTCACTCTCTACCAGTTGTTTTTGTATTGCAGCCAGTTCAATCAGTGCCTCACGTCGATATCTGTTTCGCTTCCACAGCAGATATTTTTGTACAAAAAACCAGCTGCCAAGCAGGAAGATACTAAAAGCTACCGCATACCAACCGGGAGCCGGTGGCAACCAGGCCACAGGTTGGGGAAAGATAATATCATGGAGGTTTTGCAGACTGGTGGGATCGGACGTATTCATCTGGAGCCTCTTACTGCCACTTTCGCTACACTCTGTTGCTTCCCTGGTCTATATCCCAGAGTTTTTCTCACCTGTAATGCAACGGACTCAGTGGTATGAATGGGCAGAATAGGAACGCCGAATTTATTCAGTGCATCATTGAGAGTTTTTAAGCGACCTTTCAGGAATTCAGGGAAACGCTTTTTCAATCGGCTTTCTCTGGAATCCAGTAAAACCTGTCTGCTGCCATCACTGATCACAAGACTGCTATTTGGCGGAAGCTCTTTAGCCAGAGGGTCGTAAATGGGAAGGAGCATAACGTCATTATGCCGAACCAGCTGTTTGACATGGTGCAGACTCTTCTCACTAAGGCCGGAGAAATCACTAATAACACAGATCAGGTAGTCGTGACCTGCCAGGTGCACTGCTTTTTCCAGTGCCTGATCAAGGTTTTCCTTGTTGGCACGAATCTCTTTATCTACGGATAAATCATTATTCTGTTCAACAATCCGCTGCAGGATCTGCATAACGGTCTTTTTGCTGCACCGCGGTTTTATTTCCCGTATTTCATGGTCGTTAAAAACAATGGCTCCGACCTTATCTCCTGCACCCACAACCCTCCAGGCAGCAAGGGCAGCAGCCTCGGCGGCTGTTACCGATTTCATATTTACCTGAGAGCCGAAAAACATGGAGATACGCTGGTCAACAACTAACAGCACCGGTCGTTCCCGCTCTTCAGTATATACGCGAACATATGGTTGCCTAGCACGTTTAGTTGCCTTCCAGTCCATGGTACGGATATCATCGCCGGGTTGATACTGACGCAGCTCTTCAAAATCCAGTCCCCTTCCACGTAACCTGGAAGCATGACGCCCCGAAAGCAGGCTATGCACCGGCTGTCTGGGCAGAAAGCTGAATCCCGTGGCCTGGTGCTGCAGGCGGATGAGATCCTGAAGGGAGATGTAAACTCCGGGGGCGGGTTTATCCTTAGACATTCTGCTTATGCCACTGCTACTAATTTAATAATTGCATCAATCACCCGATCCACACTCATTCCCTCGGCGTTAGCCTCATAACTGAGAATCAATCTGTGACGCAGACACTCATGAACAACACTACGCACATCATCGGGGGTGACATGATCTCTGCCCTTAAGCCAGGCGTGAGCCCGTGAACATTTATCCAGTGCAAGACTGCCACGTGGACTTGCTCCGACCTCAATCCATGTGGCGAGCTTCTCATCATATTTTTCCGGATAGCGGGTCGCACTAATCAGGCTAACAATATAACGTTCGATACTTTCCGAAGAGTGTATTTTGACAATTTCCTTGCGGGCAGCAAAGACCACATCCTGAGAAATACTCTCCTGTTCTTCCTGCTTTTCTCCCGAGAGTTCTCCTCGCACCAAGCGGATGATTTCAAGTTCCTCTTCATCCGTTGAATAATCCACCCGCACATGCATAAGAAATCTATCCATCTGTGCTTCCGGCAGAGGGTAGGTTCCCTCCTGTTCAATTGGGTTCTGAGTGGCAAGAACCATAAACAACGGTTCCATTTTATGAGTTTTACCAGCAACCGTTACCTGACGTTCTTCCATGGCCTCAAGCAGCGCTGCCTGAACTTTCGCCGGAGCACGGTTGATTTCATCGGCAAGAATAAGATTGCTGAAGATGGGACCTGGTTGAAATTCCAACATATCCTTGCCGCCGGAACTGTGATACATCTCTGTTCCGGTAATATCTGAAGGAAGAAGATCCGGGGTAAACTGTATACGAGACAAGCCCGTCGCCAGATTTTTGGCCATGCTCTTTACTGCCCGGGTTTTGGCAAGGCCGGGAAGTCCTTCAAGGAGCAGATTGCCATTGGCAAGAAGCCCAAGTACCAGACTGTCAATTACCGGCTTTTGCCCAATAATTGAGCGCCCCATGCGGGATTGAAGTTCCTGAATTGAATGAAGTACTGTCACTGTTTTTTCCTGGTTAAAAAATAAAATGCCACACCCGGTTATAGCAGTTGCTCGGGTATGGCAGTTTGTTGAACACATTTCAGGGAAAAAGACTCCCCTTTATTCTAATTAATGCGCTCCCGGATCAGATACCTTCTCCATCACCTTTTTCAGATTGAAGCTTGCAGCTTTCTGACGTGGTGGAAACTCTTGAAAGGTTGCCATAAATTCTCCGACATACTTCTGAGCTGGCAGCAGCAGATACACTCGATCAAGCACCCAGTCATAATAGGTATTGGAGGTGAGTTGAGCACGTTCATAGGGATCACGACGCAAATTAAATATCAGAGGAATCCGCAGCTCGGTGAAAGGATTCGCCCACAGCAACAGGGTGCCAGTGGCGCGTTGCTCCATAAAGACCAGCTTCCAGTCATCATAGCGTAATGCAGTTAAATCACCGTCATCTGAGAAATAGAAAATCTCGTGGCGAGGTCCTTTTTCCTCCTGCCCGGTGAGATAGGGAAGAAAGTTGTAACCGTCGAGGTGCACTTTATAGCTTCTGTCAATTGCAGAAACGCCACCTGCCTTGAGTTTTGCCTTAATGTCCGGTTCACCAGCTGCAGCAAGGAAAGTGGGCAACCAGTCCATATGATGCATGATCTCATTGGACCAGGAACCAGCTTTAATTTTTCCGGGCCAGCGGACCATAGCGGGTACACGCCATCCGCCTTCCCAGTTGGTGTTCTTTTCACTGCGGAAGGGAGTCATAGCTGCATCAGGCCAGCTGTTCATATGGGGACCGTTATCTGTGGAATAAAAAACAATGGTGTTATCGGCAATACCGAGATCATCAAGTGCTTTCAGGAATCTCCCAATGTGCATATCATGTTCTACCATACCGTCGGAATACTCATCCTGGCCTGAAATACCACGCAGCTCTTCTTTTACATGGGTGCGAAAATGCATGCGGGTTCCACTCCACCAACAGAAGAAGGGTTTTCCTGCCTTGACTTGGCGCTCAATAAAATCGATGGCCGCGTCAGCGGTCTCATCATCCACTGTTTCCATGCGTTTTTTTGTAAGTGGTCCAGTGTCTTCAATCTTCCCATCAGCAAAGGATTTTATCACACCACGCGGACCAAACTTTTTGCGGAACTCAGGATCCTTGGGGTAATCCTCATTTTCCGGCTCCTCTTCAGCGTTAAGGTGGTAGAGATTACCGAAAAACTCATCAAAACCGTGATTGGTAGGAAGCATTTCATCCTTATCGCCCAGATGGTTTTTACCAAACTGACCGGTGGCATACCCTTGTGCCTTGAGCAGACCTGCAATGGTGGGATCTTCCACCTGCATCCCCTCTTCGGCTCCGGGGAATCCTACCTTGGAAAGACCTGTTCGGAAAACAGACTGCCCCATAATAAACGTCGAGCGACCGGCGGTACAGGACTGTTCAGCATAATAATCGGTGAATGTCATACCTTCATCCGAAACACGATCAATATTCGGGGTTTTGTAGCCCATCACTCCGTTGGTGTAGGCACTGATATTGGACTGACCAATATCGTCACCCCAGATAACCAGGATGTTTGGTTTTTCGCCTGTAGCTGCGTATAAAGATCCTGCAGTGAATGTAATCACTGCGGATACCGCCAGCCCGGCGAAAATTTTTTGCGTCAACTTCATTGAAACCTCCAGTTTTAATTTACAAGTGAGAATTACTCCTATTTCTGTATCATATTCACTTTCCCCAAATTTGTCTAATGCATTTATTTCATGGTTATGATACCTTTTTGTTATGGATATTACATTTCGCCACCTTCAGCAGATCCAAACCCTTGCCAAACGTGGAAACTTTGCCAAAGCTGCCCTGGATCTCAATATTTCACAGCCTGCCTTGAGTCGCGCCCTTGCATCCCTTGAACAACAACTCGGGATGAAGCTCTTTGATCGATCAAAACGAGAGGTTGTAGCCACGGTATTCGGTGAGCATCTCCTGCAGAGGGGAAAACCGGTTTTGCAGGAAATGCAGTTACTGGAACGGGATCTACATCTACTGCAAGGCATGGAATCCGGTGAGTTGGTCATTGGCAGTGGTCCTTTTCCAGCCGAAATATTCCTTGGCAGGGCAGTGGCCCGCTTCAGTAAATCGCACCCAAAAGTAAATGTCCGAATTATCCTTGATCGAACACCAAACCTTCTCTCCAGGCTGCACAAACGTGAGCTTGATATTTTTGTGGCCGATACCAGAATAATCAATGACACATCGGATCTGGATATTACCCCTTTACCTCAACAGCAGGCTTATTTCTGTTGTCGTCACAACCATCCTTTGACCCAACAAAAGCAACTGGAAATGAAGGATATTTTTTCTTACCCGTTGGCAGTAATGTGGTTTCCTAAAGTTATATTGAACACATTGGCCAGACTAGCTGGCTTGCAGGTCAATGACATGGAAGATTTACCCTGTGCTGTTCTTCAGTGTGATTACCTGAAAGTACTCTTTGATATTATCGGAGACAGTGATGCCACCGGTTTAATCACCCGCTCTCTTCTAAACGATACGTTACAACAACAGATTGCCCTGATACCGATCACCATACCTGAACTTACTACTCATTATGGCATGGTCACTCTTTCCCGATATTCCCAACCTCCAGTGGTCCAGATATTTCATGATTATATGGTTGAAGCAGAGAAAGAATGCAGTAGGGAAATTGAGTGAAGCTGGTTGTAGAAAAAAACTGGAATGGAGAAATGGCAGAGAAATTTGAAAAAGCGTTGGTATCTTTTTCTATGCATGCCCGAGAGCTGAAGGTTCAGATAGATGCTCCCTTCCATAATGATCCGGCCCCACCGGCCGCCATCGGAGAACTTGAAGAACTCTGGAACTATGAGGTAGTCGAGTTATTTCTGCTTGGAACAGCAGGACATTATCTGGAGATCGAACTTGGTCCCCACGGCCATTACCTTATCTATCATCTCAGTGGAATTCGGGAAGTATTCAGGAGTCTGTCTCCGAGCCACTGCAAAACCCATATTTCAGAATCTCGATGGCAGGCGACGCTCACCCTGAGTCTGGATCAAACCATCCTTCCCTTCAGCCATGTAAATGCCTATGCGATACATGGACAGGGAGAAGAACGACACTATCTTTCTGCCTTTCCGGTCCCTGGAGAAAAACCTGATTTTCATCAACCCAAACATTTTGGATCTATAGATACTTTGTGAATATGGATTTTAGGACTAAAATCGTATAAAAAAACCGGCAGTGAAGGCACTGCCTCCCCACGCGAACTGCATTCCAACATGTTTGTACCTGATATCGCTGTATACTTGTAAGAGGGGAAATATGCCGGAATCACCAATCTGCATTTTTTCATACCCATACATAAGACCTAGCCGATACCCAAATTCCGCTGACAATACTCCCCAGGTGGTTCGATAAAAATCCCGCTGTACCCCTGCTCCCCAAGCCTGATCATCCCGGGAATTTGCAAAGGTACCCAGAAAATAACCTTTATACACAAGGCCTAGAAGATTGTGGGTTGTTTCATATTCGTCATCATCATCGACAAAATGATATGACCACATACCAAGATACAAGCTAGTCCCGGCTGGTTCTCCCCACACCGCAGCCCAGGGCCCTTCTTCCACATCGGTTGTATCTTCTGAGGAGGCAGAGGTGTTTTCGACAACTGGATTGACTGGTATTTCTTCGGAAAACGCGTTCCCTAGGGGGGATACAACCAACGACATTAACACAGTGAGGGATACCAACAGAGGCAAGGGCACACAAAAACTTTTGCTTTGAAAGTTGTAATTCAACATATTCTTATTCGTTTGTAAAAGGATCAGTCGGTGTCGGAAAGTTTACTATTATCAGCAGTGCACACTGAATGGAACGACAGATTAATTGGTATTTTTTCAGACACTTACCCTGCATGTTTTCTCCAGTGAGATTGCATTTCTCATTTTCCCACATTCTGTGTCAAAATACAAGTTTTATGATATATTCCCCATACTCACGGACAGCTAATGTCTATCTTTACCAGATAAATACGTTCAGAATATCATCGATGATTCTGCAGATACTAGCCTAAATACTCAAGGCAAAGGAAGCTTATATCATCGATAGCAACACCATTGGGAGTGAAGGTTTCCAAGCCCCGATCAATAGCTGAAGAATAGTGGGAAAGAGGAGTGTCTTTCTGTTGTTTTACCAGGAGTTCTATTCTTTCCACGCCAAACATCTCTCCCTCCATATTTTCAAGTTCAACAATGCCATCGGTGTAAAAAAAGAGCCGATCTCCTCGGGCAAGCTGTCCAGTTTCTTCTTCCCGCTTTGGCGCAAATTCACCCAATCCTATTATCGGGCCACCGGCCTCCAGAGGAACGACATCTCCATTTTTTTTCCGCAGAAGAATCGGGGGATGCCCTGCACTGCTATAAGAGTATGAGCCATTGCGCAGATCAAGGGCCATATATGAGATGGTAAAGTAACGATCAAAACGTTCAATGGGGAAAAGCCTGTCAAGTCCATCGAGCACCTCCAGCGGTCTTTTTATCATGGAGCACTTTTCCTCTTCGAAAATAGAACAGACGACATTTCCACTCTGCGACATCGCCTGTGAAACCAGTGTTGCAATCATGGCAGCAGGCACTCCATGGCCACAAACATCGACTATATATATCCCGACAGAATGATCATCCAGAGCAAACACATTGAAGACATCTCCCCCTATACGTTCACAGGGACGAAAGATATATTCTGTGTGGAGGCGATCCGTGAACGGAATAAGCTCCGGCAGTAATGCCCGTTGGATTGCTGCTGCCGCCATTAAATCCTGATCAATAACATTCTGCCTGTCTTGCAGCTCTTTATTGCTTTTCAATAAAGAGGCCGTTAAATTTTTAAGACCAAGCTGTGAACGTATTCTGGCGAGGACCTCCCCCCTATGAAAAGGTTTGGTTATATAATCCACAGCCCCCAAATCAAAACACTGAATTTTGGTTTCGGAGACATCAAGAGAAGAAACCATGATAATAGGTACATTGCTGGTTTGTGGATCCTGCTGCAAGGATTTACAAACCGTGAAACCATCCATTTCCGGCATGATTATATCAAGAAGGATAAGATCAAAGGAAGAGTCTCCGACCAGCGCCAGAGCTTCTTTACCGCCACTTGCAGTAACAACCTTATAGCCAGCTTTCTGTACAATTGATGCCAGAAGCTTTCTATTAACCGGGTTGTCGTCAACAACCAAAATCCTGTTTTCTGAAGAATCTATTGCTGCTGTCGCATCACTCATTGAACTAAACCCGTTAACATTGAAAAATCCCTTTCCGGCAACCCAAGGCCCATACCTTTACCAAAACGATAGCGAAGAGCTACAGCCATCTGCCACTGAGTAAAATCTGCGACATTATTAATTGAAGCCTCTCCACCGACAAACCATCCATTGGAAAGTGGTAAAATACCTCGAATCCGTGCATCCACGCCCAAACCAGTCTCACTTTCTCCGCGGTATGTCCCTTGCAAATCCTGCCAGCCAGGATCCTCCGCGTGAATAGCAACCGTTCCAAGTTCGGCGTAGCGGGGAGCGTCATCGGTTTTTCGATAATTTAAACCAGCAGAGCAGGAAACATCCAGCCAATAATGAGAAGTCACCGCTGTTACTAAACGAAAGAAAGGTCCGGCAATAATTTGTTGAGCTGGGCTGTAATACCCGCCATGGCCAAAAGTGTAAAAATTGGAATTCCGTTCAAAGCCTCGAGCAAAGAGAAAGATTCCGGTTGAGCGTTCAAAGTTCTTCCAGCCTGTAGTGTAACCACCACTAGCTGACGCTGTGAGAGAACCATTTTGTTCCACACTCTCCCCATCATACCAGCCATACTTTCCTTCAAAGGTAAGCCACCAGTCGCTAAAAGATAGTGCCTTAGCCACGCCCAGACTTGTTTGAACGACCCTTCCCCATTCACGTCCACTGTATGGATCGGTTTGTCCAATCCATGAAAGCATGGATTCCCTGACGGAATCCCGTTCCACTGCAAGTGTCCAATCAGGACCACTTCCTTTAATCTTACCAACTAGAGTCGGAGTAATTACCCCATTTAAAGGCGTGCTACCGATCCCGATATCCCAGTCAATATCCCCTTCAATCTGTAAGTCGCCGCGCCAGCCCCAGGTAAAAATCTGTTCTTCCCACAATCCCGGCTGAACCTGTGATTGATCAGGAGACAGAAACACACTCCCAACCGGAACATCTGCCGGCAGGTCGCCGGAATCAATGGATAGAGGAGCAACAGAAACCGACCAGGTTTTTCCGGGATGACTGGAAAACCTTTGTCTCACGAGAAGCGTGGCCACACTCAGACTGGAAATGCCATCATCTCCCCCCTTGCTTCGAAAATGAAACATGGTATCAAGTGCAGGAACAGCGCTACCGGCATATGGGCTTGGTCCCTTATAGATCTGGTCAGCCAACACCGGATGTTTCTGTTGAAAAGCATAATCTCCTGCAATCTTCCGTACCTCTTCCGTTTCTGATATCGCAAAAGCCTCCATCACCTCTCTGGTGAAGGCAGGATCCTCCAGTGCACCAAGTATCTGAGAGAGTGATTTGGCGGTATCAGCAGACGTGTTCTCCTGATACTGCTGCCAAAGAAATTCTACTAAAGGATTGGTCTCCCCAAGATGATAACGACTCCAGAGGAGCATTTCTGTAAGGCCCACATCCTTTGGCTGGTAGAACAGAGCCTGCTTCAGTTGCGTTGCAGCTTCCTTATAGTTTTCACTCCGATAGAAATCCCCTCCGAGGGTTGCATGAAGGTCATGCCGCAGTTGATTGAAGAGCGCACTCTGCCTGTCAGGAAACTGATCCAGCAGTTTAAACGTTTTAGTAAGTTCACCTTTTTTCTGCAAAGTGTATGCAAGACCAAGCAGTATGTCATCCGTTGGATTCTTTTGGAGCAGGGTATAAAAGATATCTCCGGCACAGTCATACTCCCCACGCTGATAACAGGACCAGGCAAGCAGTGAAGCTGCTTCCGGGTTATCTGGATCCTGCTCGTATAAGAGTTGAACAAAAGAATCATATCTGGAATCTTTCTGCTCAAGCTGATCCAGTCTCTGCCAGAGGGTTTCCTGGAGCAATCTATTCCGGGTCGATTCCGATGTTTTCCCATTCGACGAAGGTGGTACCGCTGAGAGCAGTTCTTCATTACTCATTAACTGCATCTGTTCACGGAGAACCCGCTCCTGCCAATGCTGATCGTCCAGCAAACACCTACTCAAATCGGTAAAGATTTTCTTTGCCAGATCAGGACTATTCACCGCAAGAAAAGATGCCATACGAAAAAACTGCTCCTGCTGTTGGCATTCTTCAAGAAGTGGTCTGTATGTCTGTAAAAAATTGCTAATTTTGCCTTGCTTACTCTTTTCACTTATCGTCAACATTTCCTGTTGAAACTGAGTAAATAGAATTTGTTCCTGCCACTTTTTTCGTTGTGTCGGGGAGAGTTTTGGAAGTAAGGCCTGAAGCGCTTCAATATCTCCTTGTTCAAAAAGAATTGCAGCCAATAACGGGGCTGTCGATCCTAGCTGTTTCCCCTGGGCAACAAAAGTTTGCAGCAGAGGCAGAGCAGAACGTGTATCACCAAGCTTGAGATAGGTATACATCAGGCCATATTCAGCATTACTTCGATTTTCAGCATTTCCCGAGGCAACGGCCTGTAAAAAAAACACCTTTGCCTGGCTATAGTCCTCCAGTTGATACTCTTGCCAACCATAGCCAAGAGCAGCTGCGAATGGGTCTGTCGCTATCGTATCAGGATTCTTTGAATCTGGAGGCAGGGGCAACTCTTGCAGGTACTGCTGTGGTGACCTGGACACCTTACTTTGGTTGCGCTCAGCAGTTTCGTTAACGACACTTTTTTCCGGTGATTTCAGAGTGGATTTTTGTTCTTTCTGATAAACAACGGTTGCATTATTCTGCACTTTTTCTATGGACTGTATGGACTGGGCTTGTCCCGGGTCTGGTAGAAGATAACTGCAGCAGAGTCCTGCAATAATAAAAAAGAATCCAGCCGGGAGGCTCATGGAATTCTCCGGGAACGAGCCAGAAGATACAAGACCTGCGAATAATAATTTTTGTCCTCCTGCTGAATTTTCTTTTCAGCCTGAAGCCACAGCTTTTCCGCCTGTTCATCTCTATTCAGTTGTTGCGCACAGTTTGCTGCAATAGCGATAAACCCGGCAGGGGCCTCCTGCTCACTAAAAGTATCCGCATTCAAATCAACCGTTACCGGAAGCCTGCCATTGGATTCGATCAGATCAAGCAACCTTTCTGCCCCGGAAAGCCTGTTAAGGGATTCATCCAGAAATGCCCAGAGGAACACCCGGATGGCTTCGTAGCCAAATAAGGCTGGTTTATCCGCAAAAAGAGTAACCTTATCCTTATTCAAAAAGAGCCAATCTGCAGGAAGTTGCCAGCGGCCAAAGGAATTTTCTGACAATAGTAACAAGCTCTCATCATAGACCCGCTGCCATAGAGTCCTATCCCCATAGCGTCCAAATACTTTAAAGGCCGGCAGAACCAGATAGGATGGATTGACAATCACTGCATCGGGTTTTGTAAATCCATAGTACCCGGGAAGAAGCGTTGTTTTGCCAAATTTTTCCAGCAGCAGATAACGCTGGATACTTGCCATTATCTTCCGCCCCTCATCTTCCAGGCCCGGAAGGTTCCATCGTTCTCTGGCCAGCAAAAGTGCCCATGCGATGCAGATATCGCCATCACTGGCATTATTAAAGTCAATAGGTGCCATAACACCGTTGGCTAACTCCCCCCAACTCCAGACACTGAGGGAATCCGTTTTTCTAACTTGGAGATGCTTTTTAGTCCACTGCCAAAGCAGGGTAAATGTTTCCCTATCCCCAAATGCCACGGCTAACAGCATACTATAGCCCTGCCCTTCGGAATGACTGATGCCCTGTTGATTACGATCGATCACCCGTCCATCAAGGGTAACAAATTCCTCCTTAAAACCAGACCACGTTCCTGGTTCAGCTGCACCGGCTACAGACAGGCAGCAAAAAAACAGAAACATGAACAAAAGGCCAACGAACCGGAAATTAAGCATTATTCTGTTTCCTGCATCATCGCTTGCAGTCGATTACGACGGCGTCTTTTAAGAAGGATCGTTAATCCCAGGGATACGAGGACAAGCAAAGCGACAAACACGCCAATAAAGGGCCAGCGATATGTGTCAATCAAGTAGCTGATTCGGTTGCGCCCAGTTATCTCGCCCACGGAATAGGAGGGACTCAGGGAGGCCTGTTGCACCACAGGTTTTTTGCCGTCAAAATCAATAACAACAAAGCCATTGTAACACTGTTGAGTCACTTCATTTTCCTGCAGTAGCAAAGAGGCCTGCAGGACATCAGCGGCTTCTTCAGCGGTCAGCAGGACCACTGTCCTCATGGGGCTAAATGGTGATTCAAACTCACAGAGAACAGCCTGTTGCGGTCTGAAGCGAACATCAGTTCCCAGAGTGGCAATATCTGGTGTAACAGGGCCAAGTTCTGTAACTTCATCAAACAGCATTTGCCACAGTGTATCCTTCCAATCTTCAATACGCAGAGTTCCCGGCAACCTTCCATTGACAGGCATTGAAATGTTCTTTGCCAGTGGAGAGGCATCTATAATTTGTTCCGGTAAATCAGCCCGCGAGCCAATCACGAGAAGGTTTTTCTTTTCATTTTCCGATATCGTGTCGGCGACCGTTAAGCCATAGGGTAGCACTCCTGTTTTTTGACCTATTCCTGCAATAAAATTGAGTGCTGCTGCTAGAATTTTACCATCTTTTTGCGGTAGCACGAGGGTGGTCTGCGAAAAATCTGGTGCAGCGGTAAGAGGGAAACCATCATTAAAGAGATAAGTGAGTTGGGGCAGTTTGACCCACCGTAGCAGCTTGGGAACCTGAATTGTCGAGCTGTTAAAGAGGCTCAGGGCCAGATGATCGGTTTGTGGTGCCTCACAGACTGTGGTATGCAACGGTGTCATGATGGCGCGAAGCTCAAGCACATTCCGTCCCGGACTGAAATAGCTGAGAGGTAGACGAACTGTATAACCGCGACACTGCCCCCCCCCGTCGGTGAACTAAGCGGTATGGACACAACAAACTTCCCATTCACTTCCAGAGAAAGTACAGAATCCTCACGCATGGCTGCTCCATAGGAAAAGTCCAACCGGAGTAGAATGTCGCGATTACCTTCCAGTAAAAAGCTGGTAGGCAGGGTAAATGGGATTGATTGTGGGGTACTCTTCTCTCCACGAAATGTTGTTGTCGCAAGCCCGAGTTCCTGAAAGGTATAGCGTTTTTCAGGTGCTAAGCGATTCTTCCCGGAATAGGGTGAGATAAGGGGCAACTGAACCTCGCTGACCTGACAGGACTGCACATTCGGCAAGGGCAGAGAAAGAACAGAAAAAGCCGTGACACTTTGTCGAATTTCCTCGGGGCTCCCCCCGCCAAGATAGATCATCCCATGAAAGCGATCGGGAGTACCGTTCTTTCCTGGCATAGAAAATATCCCCAGGTCCTCTTGAACGGCATCCCGTCCTGTTACGTCCCTGAGAAAAGAACGCTTGCCTATAACGATATTGTCTTTCCCCGGCAACAACTCCTGTCCCGTGGAAAACTGTACCTGACGATAATCAAAACGCTGTGCAACCGCAGCAGCTGTCACTGCTGCAAGATACACATCACTATTATCCATGGTCTCTGTCACAATATGGACATAGTTTTCCCCACTCATCTTTGGGTCAAAGAGAAAATCTGCAACAGAAGCCAGACTTAAGGGGACTTCTTTTTGGGTAAAAGTGAATTCAAGGGTGGAATCAATAAATTGAAGGGTTGTCCAGACTTCAGGAGGGTTTGCTGGAAGACAGCCATCGTCCTTAAAGGCCTGCACAACCTGAATTTGCAAGTCGTTATAGCCTACCTTAAAGAGACGGGCAGGTATGGCTACGGTAACAAGTCCTTCCGGAGCATCAGGTTCCAGAGTTACCTGGGCCAGGGGATAGTCATTAAACAGGATAACCAGACGCGAACGACTGGCTAAAAGAGCCGTTGAGTTGACATAGGCCAGCTGCAGAGTTGCATTCTCAATCTGCCAGCGCCTGGGCGTTGGGATTTTCAGGCTGTAAACATCATCACTATCGGTGAGTTTAACAATTCCAGGTGCATTAAACTTGGTTAAAGCAAGCCTAAGCGATTCCTCACTATATGCGGGAACAGTCCTGATCAACAGGACACATAAAAGGCTTCCAGCTAAGAGGAATAACCAGAACGTTTTGTTTTTCTTGCAACAAATTTGCTCCATATCTTCTCCTGATATATATGTATTTTTTTCCAACAGATTCGGGTTAACCCTCTGAAATGGTGATACGTTCCTGTAAAACCAAGTTTTAAAACAAAAAAGAAGCCTGCAATAATGGGTACCTTGTGCTGACGAGCTTTCCACAACTTCTCCCACCTGTCACTTTCACCATATAAATAGTTGGTAATGGCAAGAAAGCTTTCTTCATCTTCATACTCATACTGGCAGCCCAGTTGAACGCCATTCCCATGTTCCATTATCCTGATAATTTCGGCGGTAAACAAAAAATGCCTTCCTGCACTATTTTCCGTCTTGATTTCTATCATTGTATGTTCAGAGAATGACGTCTCTCCATCAAGAATAATCCCCATGCCCTCTTCTGAAAGATCCGTGGCCAAGCCTTTCAACCAGCCACTTTCACCACTATTTTGAGCCCTCAGGAGAATCGGTTCTTTAACAGGCATACGATACTTTTTCCTGATCTGCCGTTTCTCCCACACCACCCCGAGACAGAGCAACAACAGAAGTAGATTAAAGGTACCCCAAACCGTACAGATTACTATGGAACCAAGTAACTGCGGATTAGCGACGGCTCGAAACAAGGCGACCGGATACATTGCAGCAAAAAGCCCAAGCATTATATAAAATGGTGTCACCAGCGGACTGACCGAATCTTCGGCCAGGCTGGTATCTTTGGGCGTTACCTTGAACTGGGGTGAACGGGGATTGCGCAGAACACTTAAAATCGCCGGAACATTATAAAAACTCATTGCAGTTTCGTACAGTTCTGAAAAAAACGGATGGCGCACGGAACCATACATAAAATTTGTCACTATCATGGACAAGATCATATAGGGGATAGGATAGGCCAGACACTGTAACAGAGTTGCATGGTAAATCTGCATACCACCGTAAAGATAGAAAAACGGGGCCAGCATAAACATCAGCCTGGAAAAACTGAAAAACCAGAACCCGGCTGAGTTGAGATAACAGAGTCGCTGAATCAGACTTAAGCCGCGAACAAAGAGAGGATTTTTCAACAACAAAATCTGAGCCATGCCCTGAGCCCATCTGTTTCGCTGAATAATAAAATCTTCAAAGGTTTCTGGGCAGAGGCCACAGACCATTGGTTTACCGACATAAACAGAATTATAGCCACGACCATGCATAGTCAGTGCAGTTTCCGCATCCTCGGTAATGGTCTCTCCTACTATGCCCCCAACGTCATCAAGACAACTTCTGCGCAGTACAGCAGCAGAGCCGCAGAAAAAGGCTGCATTCCACAAATCAAGTCCGGGAAGAACCTTCCCGTAAAACATCACATTATCACCAGGAATTTTGTTAAACGTATCGAGGTTCTTTTCCACCGGATCAGGATTGATAAAGAAATGCGGAGTCTGGACCAAAAACAGTTTCGGATCTTTCAAAAAATACCCAACGGTATTCTGGAGGAAATCTCTGGTGGGTACATGATCACAATCAAGTACCAGAACCAGATCTCCATTGGGATGTTTCTGGCCATCAACGGTTTTATACAAAGCAGCGTTAATATTTCCAGCCTTAGCTGCTGTATTTTCTTCTCTGGTGAGATAATTCACTTCAAGATATTCAGCTAATGCATTGAGGGTCTCGTGTCGCACGAGAGCCGCAGATGCACTCTCCGGATCTGTGGAATTGCGTTTTTGAATTGTGCCGCCATCATCCAGAATATAAATATTGAGTTTTTCGCGAGGATAATCAAAAAGTGTACAGGCACTGGCCGTAATGGCAACCATCTGTTCCGGTTCATTGTACGTTGGAATCAAAACATCAACAACGGGAAGATCCGGATCTGTCAGGTCAATTGACTGCAGCGTCGGCCGGTACAGGGGCATCACATTGACGATCATCCCCATCACCTGAATAAACATGCCATAAAGTTCTGCCGCAAAAAGAACAAGGATAAAGAAAAACTCCAGTGGTGACGTATAGAGTAAGGTTGAACTCAAGCGGAAAAAGAAATAACGGCCCAGGAGAAACAGGGTGCAGAAGGAAATCAGAATACCAAAAAACACAGAAAAGTGATGAGCTACCCTTCTTAAGACAAGAACCACACAGATCAGTCCCCAAGCGAAGAAGAGCTGCTCCTTGGTGCTCAAACGAGTGATAATTCCCGATAGAAACAGAGGACTGCCCAACAACAACGATCCAATTACAATGAGAATCAACCAGTTCTTTTGAAAAAAGGCCTTTTTTACGTTCATGACTTGGGCAAATATTTCATCATGGTCAGTATATTGGATTGTTCATACACCTCATACTCCACAGTGTCCATCACAGAAGTTATAATATAGAGTCCCATGGAAGACTCTGGCAGGGCATCAATCGCATCATCTGGATCAACGGGACAACAGGAAGAAAAGGCAAACTCTGCTGGCTCTCCTTTATCTATTATGGTGAAAATAATTCTATCATTGAGTCCCTGTGCATGAAGCTCAATTACACAATCTGGACAATTACGGTATGCGTGACCAACGATATTATGCGTAACCTCAACTGTTGCCAGTTCAATTTGATAGCTCTGGACATCGTCAAATCCCATATGAAGACAAAAGGAATACACAGCCCTGCCAATAAGACGGGAATCTTCTTTGTCGCTTGGGATGATTAGTTGCAGGTAGTAGCTTTCATGAGAACTCATTTAGATTCAGCTAATGCTTTTATTGCTTCCTGGCTGTCAGAGAAAATTGGAAAGACCCTATCCATTCGGGTCAGCTGCAGGAGACTCATTATCTTGTTATTGACACTGCAGAGTGCCAACTCACCGTTTCCATTATCGGCCTGTCGCAGCCATTTAAAACTTTTGATAATCACACCAAGAGCTGTACTATCAATAAAGTCAACGTGACTGAAGTCGAGAATTATTTGTACACTATTATCGTCAAGCCACTCTTTCATCACAACTATAAAATCAGGTGCACATGTAGCATCAAAACGTTCTTCAAGTATAGTAGCAATAAGGATAGAGTCACTTTTTCTAATTTGTATTTTCATGGTGCCAAAGGGGTGTTCGTAAAAAATTGAATTGCTTCTTAACGCGTAAATCACTTTTATATTATTCTAAAAACAGCCGCAACAACTTAATCGATTCCATGTGAGCAATTCTTGCTGAGAGTGCTGAATTTATTGATCCTACTGGTTCAGCGTATCACCTGAAGAGACAATATACAAACCGTATCATACCTCATAAGATACTTTACAAAATTCAGGTGGAAAAGGTCAGATATAGCTTGGCGGTGAGCATACCCCATCTGCCTCAAGGTCATCTGGAAGTTTTTTCAGGAACATGTGCTCTGGCAAGGGTAACTTGTCCTTTTCTACTTGCCATTGATCTTACTCTTGGCAATCAAATTTCTCCTAACTAGCAAAAACATAACCTATTGTTTTTGTTAGTTTTAAAATTCAACACGGCGCGCCGGGTGGGGCGCTGATTACCACCAATCCTCAGCTAGTTTCAATTGCTGCTGTGGGATAGGTTTTGAATTAATAGCAGCATAGGCTAATGAAGGTACCATTGAACCCATGCGAAACCGTCGATTAAATCGATAACAAAATTCAGCGAGATAACGTGAGGAATGCTTCTGGCTGATGGCATGGTAGGTACCATGCAAGGATTGTTTGACATTTCCAAGCATAATGTTAATCCATTTGAAACCTGGTATTTTCACGCTTTCATAGCCGCCACCGGTGACAATAGCTTCGTGTAAAAAACCTGCATGTTTCACACCTTTGAAACAGTAAAGGCCATCTGACACAACTATGCTATGCTGCCGTAGGTGCTTCTGAGACCATAGTTTAACTTCAGATATTGAGAAGGACTTTATTCTGCTGAGACGTCTATACAGTAGGCACCTCAACCTGACACAGATAAGCAAATCAAGTGACTGCCTTTGGCAAGGTAAGCTGCAGTGCCATCAATTATTTCTCATCCAGCAGCTCCCGGACGGCATCGAAAAGCACATTCCCCATAATTGGTTTGCCAACATACCTGTCAATGCCAAGAGCCAGACTCTTTTCTTCATTGAGAACACCGCTATGCCCCGTACAAAGGATAATCGGCATCCCAGGGTTGATCTCCTTTACTGCTACGGCAAGCTCGGCACCCGTGAGACCGGGCATGGTCTGGTCCGTGATGAGGAGATCAAATCCATTCGGGTCTGTGCGGATTTTTTCCAGGGCGTCGTTGCTATCCGTTGTTCCGGTAACACGATAGCCCCGGTTCTCCAGCTGTCTTTGTGTCACCCGGATAAGAAAGGCTTCATCATCTACAACCAGGATACGTCCATGGCCACGCTGCTGGTGACCACTCTTCACAGATTCACTCCTTAGGCCATCCTTTCCCTGCAAGGCAGGGCAGTAGACAGTAAAAGTACTCCCCTCCCCAGCTTTACTCTCTACCTTCATAAAACCCTGAGCAGATTGGACAATACCATGGATGACAGCAAGGCCGAGGCCTGTACCGGTTCCGACCTCTTTGGTGGTAAAATAGGGCTCAAATATCCGATCAATGGTGCTCTGCTCCATGCCGCATCCAGTATCACTGACCGAGAGGGCAACAAAGGAACCAGGAGTGACACTGCTCTCTGCATTGATTTCTGCAGCACTGACTTGCCGACGCTGCAGGCTCACACGTAGTGTTCCCTTCTCGTCGGCCATGGCATGCAGGGCGTTGGTACAGAGATTAACAACCACTTGATGGATATTGGTGGGATCTGCGAGGATGATTCCGCAGTCAGGATCGATATCTTCCTCTATTTGAATCGTTGAGGGCAGAGTGGAACGTAGCAGCTTCAAGGCCTCCTTAACAATAATATGAGGATGGAGAGGCCGTGTGTTGCTCTCTGTTTTGCGACTGAAGGTGAGGATCTGTCTGACAAGATTTGCAGCACGTTTGCCTGCGTTAATTACCTCAATAATGTCCTGTCCTGCAGTACTGTCTACAGGAACTTCACGTTGTACTAATTCGGAATACCCAATGATCCCAGAAAGGATATTGTTGAAATCGTGGGAAATACCTCCGGCAAGTGTACCTATGGCCTCCATTTTTTGAGATTGATGGAGTTGCTTTTCCAAGTTTGTTCTCCCTGTAATATCTCGATCTATACCTCGATATCCACGAAACTCACCTGCATTGTCAAAAAACGGAACACCACTTGATTCCAGAATAACTTTTTCACCGTTTTTATGTTGGTTAATACTTATTAGAGAGGAAAATGGTTTTCTTGCCTTTTTTAAAGGAATGAATTCATTGAAAACTCTTTCACTTTCTTGAGAAGACATGGGGGAAATAGCAGATTGCCCTAGAATTTCTTCAGGCGTATATCCTAAAAGGTCTTTGATACGTGGACTCGCATAGGTGTAAATTTCATTTTCATCAAATTCCCAAATCCAGTCTGTTGAGTTTTGAGCAAGATCTTGAAAGCGTTTTTCACTTACCAATAAGGCTTCTTCAATCTGCTTTCTCTGGGTAATATCTCTCGAAACAACAGTAAAACCTTCTATCCGACCTTCTTCCCCCGTATATGGGTTATAGGAAACACCCATGTACATCCTGCCAAAGTTTTCAAACTCGAACCATTCCTCATAATAAACGGCTTCGCCTGATAAGCATTTCTCAGCATGTGGCTTAATAACGCTTTGAAAAATCGTGGGGCCTAGAACTTCCGCGACCTTTAGTCCAACCAACTCATCTTTTGATTTACCAGAGACCCTGGCATAGGTATCATTAACTGCAAGATAAACAAAATTTTTATCGAGGAGGGCCATAAAGTCACTCGAATTGGCAACAATGCATTCAAATCGGCGTAATTTCTCTTTATCCTGACCTGTTTTCTTCTCCACACGAGTGAGCTCATCAACTCTTTCTTGGAGAATGTAAGTGACATTTTGTCTTCGAAAAAAATAAAAAACGAATACCAGTAGCAGTGCTAATGACAGAAGCAGAGATAGCGGTTTTATTAATTCTAAAATCATTATTGCCCTATGTCATTAGATTTAAATGTGACTTAGGTCACTGTTAAAATAACGATAATTTTGATTATGGCAATTGTGCGATATAATTTGTATTGGGTTACTAGAACAGCTCAAGTGAATCACAAAGGCCGTAAATTCAACCAACATCTCTCGTAATTGACCCTCAACAATACCACGTATTGCTATCACATTTTTCACCATTGCATACCACATCAATATGTTATTTATACTCTCATGAAATATTCAATTTAGTCAATAAAATATTAGGAAAGAATAGGGCATAGATTTTTGGAAGATAATTCTCATGTTGGTTAAGTAAAAACTTTCCAATTCGTTACTCTGGCCTGATATTACGACAGATAAAGATATCCCCTGGCACCCTCAAGCCTGAACAAAGGCTGAAGACTTGAGATGATTCCCTCTCCACAAACACTGCTCCATTTATTAAATCACACCTTAAATATTTTTGACAGAAATTTGAGTAGAAACGTCAGTAGGAACCTGTGGTAAGGTTAAGTATTTAAGAATAACTGCAACCATTACCTTCTTCCTGATTATACGTAACAAGCACTATAACGGGAAACAAGAGAACTCAGGGCTGAGACAGCCAGTGATAAGGTCTACAATTTCATATAAATCTTAACCATTACATAGACTGTCCACCTATGATTCTGGCCTTTCATAATCAAGAATCGTTGATACATGTTTTGGATCTGAGAGGATTCAGGAAAAAGGGTGATTTGCGGTTTTGCTTAAATGCTTGAGCTTGCCAATGGATTTTTTAACTATGGTTAAAATTGGACGTAATTAAGTATGTCCCCTGATCTGCCATAAATAATCAGATAGTTACCGATTGATATGCTTCAATAATATGTTTTACGTCAACATTATTGCCCTGTTGTATCCTCTGATAGTGATTAAGTGTTTTTGCAAGATAATCCACAGCGTTTTTTGCTTGTTCAACGGTATCAGTTGTCCAAATCAGGTTGCCAACGGTGCTAACTTTTGGTCGCTGTTTGTTCATGTCCGTAGCAGCTGAGACTATTAAAATTTCATAAAACCGTTGATTTTCTTCAACTAACGCCTCAGTTTGGAGGCAGAAATCAAGTTGGATTAGTTGTTGGCGCAATGTAAATTGGTGGTGAACAGGACACAGGAGAAAATCGATATTGGTTGTAGGGTGACTTTGAAAAATAGCTTTGACAAACTGGGTCACTAAATCGCCGCCCACTCCGCCTATAATCACTAAGTGCTTTCCCTCATATTGTTGTAATGGTAGTGCAGTTACATCAAGACAATGTGTTTGCCATTGTGTGCCTGTAGCTAATAACTCTTTGGGATGAAATCGCTGTAGTTTGTTTTCCAGTTCGCGCATAAGTTCAGGAACAATATCAACAAAATGAATATACGATGCATCTTGTCGAGATAATAAGGCAGCTCCCAATAAGCCGTGGTCACAACAACAATCCCAAATGTGGGTATATTCAGATGCAACCATTGATTCAATTTTCTTTAATCTTTTACCGAGTTTCAAGGTCAATGCCTATCCCATGAGGTGTAAAGGTGTTTACTATTCAAAAGCTGGAGCATTGTAATGGTTTCCTGACTTGAATCTATGAATTCCCTACTATCCCCCAAACTGAAGGTGTCTACTGCATCGCTGGTATGAATACAAGATTTCGAAAGAAAAGATAACTCCTCCCAGGTTGATTCAAACCATTATCCCAACAAGAGAACATGCCAATGACAATCTCTGCAATTTAAACAAAACAGCAAATAAAGCCTATTCCTGACTTGATTTTTTTTGTACGTATATTGTGCAGATACGTAACGATTCAGAAAGGAGCTTTACCTGCGTTTCTTCTCAAACGGTTAACACTGCCCATGGATCTAAAACTATTGTATGGTGGAGTTATCCATTTTCTGAATATCACCTATGCATGATATCCAGTTAGAGACTGGGGGCAAGATTGCAAGAGAAACACTGTCAATTCGTTTTGGGTCATGATGCTCTCAGGAAACCGGATAATAACTTGTTGAAACGCATGAAGGAGCTGGGTTCTTGGGTAACACAACCATTTTAGAACAGCTCATAATCACCACCCTCAAAAGGCACCCATGTCCATCCCGCAAAAACAATTTCAGGAAGCAAGAAAACTACTCCAAGACGTCGTTAAGCCAACTCCACTAATCTACAGTGAGTTTCTGAGTGAAGAATATGAGGCCGATATCTTCATTAAACCGGAGAACCTTCAACGAACCGGATCGTTTAAAATTCGCGGTGCTTTCAACAGAATTGCATCTCTTTCAGCTAAACAGCGAGAAAATGGAATTGTAACTGCATCTGCTGGAAACCATGCCCAAGGGGTAGCACTGGCCGCGCAACTTGTCTGCAGCATGGATTCTCAAGCTCGTACCCGCGCTACAATCGTTATGCCGGAGACAACACCGCTTATCAAAGTTGAAGCCACACGAAAACTTGGTGCTTCGGTTGTCATTCACGGAGATAATTACGATGAAGCATATGCTGAGGCCCGCCGTATTGAACAGGAACAAGGTGCAATTTTTGTACATCCATTTAATGATCTGGAAGTCATTATTGGTCAGGGAACCATAGGACTTGAGATCCTGGAAGAATGCAATGATGTTGATGTGGTCTTTGTTCCCGTTGGTGGTGGAGGGCTGCTTGCAGGTGTTGCAGCTGCTATAAAAACGACGAATCATTCAGTACAGGTGATAGGTGTCGAGCCGGATGGTGCTGCAGGAATAACAGAATCTCAACGGGTAGGCACTCTAATTGAACTTGACCATGTGGATACTATCGCCGATGGTGTAGCGGTAAAAGCATCGGGTGACCTGTGTTTTGAAATTATTCAGGAAACTGTTGATGGAATGGTAACAGCTGCAGATACTGGAATTATGAAGGCATTGCTCATCCTGATTGAGCGACAGAAAATTGTTGCAGAAAGTGCCGGAGCGCTTGCAGTGGCTGCACTTGACCATTTTGACGTAAAAGGGAAAAAAATCGTCTGCTTAGTGAGCGGAGGTAACATCGATGTTATTACACTTGCTGAGATGATTAATCGTGGCCTTGTTTCTCGTGGAAGACTCTTTAGCTTTGGAGTTGAGCTCTTTCATAAACCGGGAGAGCTCCTGAAAGTTTCAAACATCCTCGCAGCACGCAAGGCAAATGTTGTTAAGCTGGTCCATGACCAGTTCCACAACCCATCACGTTTTAAGAGTGTACGCCTTGACGTAACGGTTGAAACCAATGGTCGGGCACACGTAGATGAAATAGTAGCCGCTCTTTCCGAGGCGGGATATGAACTCCTCTGAAACGTTTAAGCTGGACTTGCGTTGGACTGTTTACAACTCTGCCACCACCATAAGCAAATGGCAAAGAATGTGTCAGCTACAATGAAAGATATTGCCAGCACTGACAACGTTTCTCTCAAAAGCCATGGAAAGAAATGTCACCCGATATCCTTATTTCAGGTGTGTTGCTCGAATTTGATCTGAAGGTTTTGCAAATCTGTTTCTGTCAAACCTGACATGATTCAGGAACATCTTAAATTGCAATTTATCCTAAATGCTTAACCTTGCCACTGGTTCCCTTCTGATTTCTTCTCCCAAATTTCTATTTAAAATATCTCAATTGTGATTAAATAAAAAGAGGAAGTGCTTGAAACGAGGAGAATCAGGAAGAAGATGAAACAGCCACTTGCCTGTCGCCGATAGATCTTACCCCTGCCAATCTTATTTGAATTACATCATCTCACACTATAAAATCATGGCATAGGTAGTTGTAATAAATCGCTGTGATACTGTGCTGTTAATTCAAAGAGACCCCAAAAAGAGTTTTCCACCCGAGGTTTCATAATGAATGCAAAATGGAAAATAATCATATTGGTCATGCTGATAATAATCAGCATTTGTACTGTTTTTATAACTCTTTTTGTCTTTGACAGTCGAGAGAACCTGAAGAACTTTGTTGATACTAAAATTACAAGTATCCGGGCTATTGCCAAAACAATCGAGGAAGAAAACAGCCGCCATTACCGTAAACGAATAAAAAGCTTTATTAACTATACAGAAATACCCAAACAGGAAAAAGTTATCGGCGCCTTTGCCCGGCGGGATAGGGATCAATTGCTTCGACTGGCGACTCCATACCTCAAACTTTTCATAGAAGAAAACCCTCACTTTTCAACCTTTGCCTGGTTGACTCCTGATAATCACAACTTTCTGCGTGTCCACCAACCAACGTTATTTGGAGATAAAATTGGTAAAATGCGTCCAGACATTGTGGATGCCAACAAAGAGCACAAACAATATACCGGTTACATGGTCGCCGGAACTGGCCTGCAGTACAGCCTTGTTCAACCGGTTTCTTATGAAGGCCAACATGTGGGTGTTGTACAATTTGGGTTACAGGACAACCAGCTCCTGGATACCCTCCATGAGAAACTCAATATTCCTGTCGGAATGTCGATCCCAAACGAGAAATTTGCATTCATAACTCGTTCCAATCTGCCCTCTCTGGCAGGTCGCTCATATACGATTCAATCCAAAGAGATCGATCTCTTTCAACAGGATATTGACAAAATTAACTGGCGCTTGGGTCAGCAGCAAATCATCCTGCATGGGAAAAGCTACATTTTAGCAAATGCATTCGACCTCCTGAATTACAAGCAGGAACCCCAAGGGTATATTTTCGTGGCACTGGACATTTCTGCACAGAAGAAAAAATTACAATCACGCATTGTTTTTATTCTTCTTCTCAGTAGTGCCTTGCTTTTGCTTTCCTTTTTTATTCTCTATTCCAGCTATGATGCCCTGATTCAAAAAATCATCACCTTAAACCGATCTCTTAAAAAGAATAACCTTGAGCTTGAAAGTCGAGTACATGAACGTACCGTCAAATTAGTGGAGAGTGAGAAACGGCTGAAAAAGATTCTGGCTCAGGCCCCTCTGGGGATCTTAATTGTCGAGACACAGTCAATGCAACTTCAATACGCAAACCCTGCTAGCGCTGTAATGCTTGGCTATGACAAGAAAGAATTGGAAAACATGGACCTTGAGAAACTTCATGCTCCAGCCAATCTCGACCAGGTAACCAAAGACTTCAAGGAACTAGCACAGGGTAAAAGGAACAATTCAACTGATATTCCTTTCCTGCGAAAGGATGGTACGACGTTTGAGGCTGATATTATCAGTGCTTCCATTGAACTTGATGGAAAATCCTGTTTGGTCGGCTTTGTCATAGACCGAACAAAGAGTAACAATATGGCAATACAGCTACACCGAGCTCAGAAGATGGAAGCAATCGGGATGATGGCTGGTGGTGTAGCCCACGACTTAAACAATATCCTCTCAGGAATTGTCAGTTATCCGGAATTGATGCTTTTAGAGTTACCTAAGTCCAGTGAACTGAGAAAACCTCTTGAAGCAATCCAAGAGTCGGGCAAACGAGCAGCAACGGTGGTAGCTGATCTCCTCACGATTGCCAGGGGTGCTGCCACCACGAGGGGGCCGCATGACATCAACGTGCTAATTCAAGAGTATCTGAATTCTCCAGAATGCCAGAAACTCAAATCATTGCACCCGGCAGTGGTGTCTGTCGAACAATTTGATACGAAATATCCCATTATCTCATGTTCTCCCATGCATATCAAAAAAACACTCATGAATTTGATGACAAATGCAGCGGAGTCCCTCGGTGATGGAGGAAATATCATTATCTCAACTTGCAACCGGCAAGTTGATAAGTCCGAGGCCTTGGAGCATACTATGGAACCGGATAACTACGTGGTTCTCTCTGTCCATGATAGTGGGTCTGGCATTACCGACGAGGATCTGGAGCATATCTTTGAGCCGTTCTATACTAAGAAGGTAATGGGTAAAAGCGGTACTGGGCTTGGTCTGGCGGTTGTGTGGAACACGGTACAGGATCACAATGGTAAAATTTTTGTAGAAAGCAGTGAAAAGGGGACCTGTTTTCAACTCTATTTCCCTGTGAGCAAAGGGAAAGCAATCGCCCAAACTGCGCACGATAAGAAAGAGAAACTCACCGGCAACAGTGAGCATATTCTAGTTGTGGATGATAGAAGTGGCCCCAATAATTTGAACAAGCCTATAAGTGGTTAATCTGCTACC